>CALLKE010000095.1 GCA_938008555.1 uncultured Pedobacter sp. | reverse complement strand
TCCGATCTGGAGCTCCAACTCTTTTTATATTGTCTTTGTGCCGCTTTAGATTACTAAAATTGTCCGTTTTAGTAAAAGATGACCCTTTCCAAGAATTTTCGTTCTGGCTAGATGCATGATCGGAGCTTTTGCCTGAGCTCACTATAGAATTAATACTTGTAAAAGTACTTCTTGAATGATTCACTGAGGCACTAGCAATCTTTGGAAAATCGAAACTCATACCACCAGCTACGCTGTTAGACTCGTTACTAGAATCTTCGGTAGCAGAAGAATTATTCGTGTGTTCATTCTTTGTGGTACCACTATTATTACCACTTCCATCTGATGTCTGATCACTATTGCTATTTCCAGAAGCTTCCTCGTACTCTGTATCAACTTGGCCCGATTCATTATAGCGTAATATTTTGTTATACCCTAACCTATATTGAGAAATAGCATTAATTCTTAAAGGATTATTTTTTTTTAGTGGAATCCAAAAATATACTGGCTTTGCCAGCACAGCATAATCATTCATACTTTTGACTGAAAGATATTTTTTCACCGGCCTCCCAGACTGGATGAAATTTATCCCCAGTGTACATTCAACGAAAAAGCCCTCGAGCGATTGATCTGAAACTGCTTTTATTTTCTTTACCACGTCTAAATCAGCAATACCATTTCTAACGATGAGCTTAGGTATCGGAGGAAAAGTGAATTTATCATAGCTTACTTCCTCGATCTCGTATCGACTACTCTTAAGAAATAGATCTAGATCTACTTTATTATCTAGAAACGAGGCCACAATTTTGAATCTTTTGATATCATCAACATCAAGACTGGTTTTAGTTTTCACTACAAAAGCGACCTGATCACCCATACTATTAACAGATAAGCTGAGTGGCCCTGTCATTAAATGTGCACCTGGTCCTTCATAGGAAAGATCAATGGTAGACTTCGTGGATCCTATTACTTTAGAATATTTTGGATCAAACTTTAGTGTGATTGTCAATGAACCACCCGCCATCAACGATTTAGTATTAGCTGTTAACTCTATGTTTTTTCCATCCAATGGTGTGCCCGACTGATTGGGAAAAAATCTAAGCTCTGGAATAGAATATATCCAATCACCACCAATGCCACATTTGTAGGAAATGCGGGCTATATACTCCGATCTTAAATTATAGTTAGTCTTGGTATCCTTAAATAACTGGCGAGCCTCATACTGTTCATAATTTCTCGAAATTGTTTGAGAGGTGCTTCCTTTTGCACTCCATGTACTGCCTGCCTTTTTTATTTCTAAAAAAAATTCAGTAGCACTTAATGGCGCATGCCACGAAAATTGTGGATAACAGTCAGCAGAAAAGTTATGCTCAATTGTATTTGTAATAGTCGTACAGGCGATAGGTCGATCATTACCTGAGACTGTAATTAATGTATCACAGCTTATTTCACAATTAAATAAACCTAGCGAGTATTCCTTAATCCGGATATTTTGCACCTGATTTCCAAGAAATTCTTTCGTTATAGCGTCATAGCTTTTATTTAGATTCTCATTTACTTTCAATACATCTGGAAATTTTTTTGTGTAATTGTTGAAGAATTCAACATCATAATTTTTAGAATCTACAAAATGTCCTTCTGTGTTTTTAACGTAAAAAAGATGAGCGATATAATGTTCTATACTTGGCTTATACGTGTAACCCTCGTCATATCGATAGCAAAACCTCGTATCACCTTTATGGTCATAATCAATATATGCACCAATATCTATGGGCTGCTTGGTACCCTCTACAACACCTAACGTATAGGTTATTTTTGGGTAAGCCGTACTACGATCTCTTACAAAACCTGGAATTTCAGATCCTCCCATTTCTAAAACCGAACTAATTTCTTTACTTATTTTAGAAATAGTATTTGGTTCTGGTAAAGATGATTTAAAACCAAAAAATTCTGAATCTTTTGACCTTGATGTCATTGAGAAAGCATTTGCCGAAAAAAGTCCCTTGATGTCTAATTGTTGAAGTTTAGTCTTGAGAAGATTTTCTCCATTTATGTTACTCCTTTGTTTATTCACTTCCTTTAAGTCCGATAAACTTAACGTATAGCCAGAACGCACACGAACATTATCTTTTTCCAGTTTCCCATAGGCCACACTATCTTGCTTTACCATCACGTATTCAGTAGTGGCTACATAACGAAATGGATTATTTTCTTTTAATGGAATCCATAGATATATTATTCCAGGAACGTCTTGAGTAACCCATCTGCCAAAAACACCATTATCAACCTCTCTACTTAACTTACAGCTCATCCAAAAACCCATTATCCCCTTAGAAGATTGTGATTGTTTTTTCGGAGCTAAATCAGTGTTTGCTTCAGCCTTTATTTTTACCTTCGGTAATTCAGGGAAAGCCAAAAGTCCATCAGTAGAAACAGATTGTGCTTTTGTGATATCAAAATAATAAATACCACATAAAGCAACCATTATAAATTTTAAAAAAAATCTCATTTATTAATTTTATTAGAAAAATAGAACTCCAAAAATGTACAAAAAATCGATTATTAGTCATATAATAAAAAATAAGACTAGAATTAATTAAAAAGTTAACACATAAACTACAAACAACTGTTAGTGGCAAAAATTATAAAACAGGAAATAAATGCAGTTTCTAGAAAACCTCATGAACGTAGTCCAATACAGATTATTCTGATTCTGTTACATGTAGATTAAGATGTAAATGCATCTTAGAGTAAGAACTTATTGCCAATAAGAGTTCCTCTGGGGGATAAATAGCGCATAGAAAACGCTCTAGAGGCAAATGAATTGTTTGGTTATAGCTTATAATGGAGGTAAATTCTTCACATATACTACTTCACTTCTTCGTAGTCTACAAAATCACCAACCGTATTGTTTTTTGTTTTTTTATGATTTGGAGGTATATAATCAACCCGTATCTGACCATCTGGCTGGTCATAGTTTTGATGTTGACGCTGTTGATTTGCTTGATTTTGGGCTTTGTTAACTATTTTTTGAAGCAGAATAGGTAGCAATAGGCGTACTAATTGTTTAACTAGCCAAAATATAATAATGGTCGTAAATAAAAATTTCAATAATAGTCCCATAGCTCCCCATTTTTAATCCCAAAGATAAGAGATATTTATTTTTGCTAAAAGTTCGTCTCTGACTAATCGGTACAAGTGTACCTGAATATCAATACTCGTTCAATCAAAGATGCTGGATATATGAAACATGTTTTCCTCAAAGAGGATTTTACTGATCTCATTTGATTTCGCATGGTAAAACAAACAAACCCATCCGCCAGCAGCGGCACGTTTACCATACTCTTCACGAAGCTCCATGGCCTTTCTACCATCGAAATCATATTTAGCTATGAGCTTTCTAAGCAGTTGCTCGGGCTCAGGTAGAATATCTCCACCAAAAAACACCATTTCATCACCTTCTTGAATCAAAAACACTTGGTGAAACTCACAATGTCCACCGGTAAGCTCATAGGAAACATGCTGGTTTAACTGTCCATCTCCTTCCACAAAATGAATACGGTTATGGCTTTGCAATACATCAACTAGTTCAGCCTGACAGGAGGCTGATTCACTAAAAGCTGCCTCCCATTCACCACGTTGTATCACATAACTGGCATTGGGGAAAGTGGGTTCAATTTTGCCATCTCGCTCAAAAACCATCCCCCCCGCATGATCAAAATGTAAATGTGACATCAATACTAGAGTGACATCATCAGGATCAAAACCTGCATCTCGAATATTTTGATGGATGATCAGTTCTCCTTCTTCATTTTTATATCCCAAACCCGTATCCAAAACAATCAGTTGATCTGAGGTTCTGATGAGAAATGGTTGTACATGAATAAAAAGAGAGGCTGGTCTGTCTTTGGCCTGATGAATGACGGGACTAAAAGGGATAAATTTTTTTGAAATGTCTACTGAGTAAGACCCTTCGTGTAAAGGAATAATCTTCAATGTGGATATAGTTTTATTTACATGAACATTGTCACACAGCTTCATGCTATTCTTGTTTCACTACCAAACTACGGACAGGGCAAAGTTAAAATTTTCAACACGCTATGTAATCCTTACGTCCAAAAATATTAAAAGTGAGCCTTCCTGTTGCTAACTGAGTGCCAATGTTATCATGAAAGCTCAAAAAATGAACGCCAAGCTCAGTTGCAGAGGTGCTATCTCACCAACCAATCGTTTCATGAAACGACACTTCTATAATTATTTATTTTTAATGTAGTATTAAATTTTTTTAATCTAAAAATCGCAATATTTGCACCCAATTCATGTTAAAACACCTTATTAGTATACCTTTTTAATTTAAATGAGCAAGTCAGCATTAAAAAAACTTAATAAAAATAAAATTAGAATAGAATTTTTAAAATTCGTCTTATACTTCAGTATACTATCATTATTCTCTTTTTTGGTTCTCTATTATTTTGTAAGAGCCCACACGATACAAAGTGACAATATTCATCAAGATGTTTTCTCTTACAAACAACTGCTTAATAAGCATCATGCTATAAAAGCAAAAGTAGATTCGATTTATTACCAAATGTCATTGCTCAATACAGGTAAGGTTCGAAATGATGTTTACTTGGGCAACTATATCTCAGACAATATCCAAGATGCAAGGAAAACCATCGGACAAGACAGTACTTTGGAATTCAAGCACTACGCATTGCTCTTAAATAAGCTGGATAGCCTGTTAACTTTAAAAAATGGCATCATCGCTATTAAAGATAAAGAGCAATTGGCCCTCAAAGACCTCAACGAATGTGTAGGAAAAATAAGTAAGATCAAAAAAGACCTTTCTTATAATCCAGCCAGAAACTTCTCCAGTAAATAACCCTCTCTTCTAAGTATTATCCAATTGTAGTAGCACACGTATGCACGACTCTGTTTCATTATCTAAACAAGAAAGAAGATATCACCTCTTCTATTTAGTAGCCATCCTATTCGTAACTCTTTTTGTGATGGGCATATTGATTTTCAGGAAAGTAGATTCTCCATTTTCGCAGGCGGACATACTAGAAATACAAATGCTATCGCAGAAGAATAAGTTTTCGGATCAAGCAAAAATCGTATCCCCCTTACTCGAGTCAACATTTAGAAAAATCAGTATTCTAAAACTAGAAACGCCTCAACCTTTTGCTGAGAATGACATCAAAAACAGCATTAATGAAGTAGCGAACGCTTTCGAGAACACCACGATATACGACCCTCGTAAAGAAGCCTATTTTCAGATTGCACAGTTTTATAAAATGTTTTTTGAAGACAAAAAAATTGCTGCTAAAAGAGCAGAGAATATCCAACTATTTGAGAAGCAGTTTGAAGAATGTTCAATCGGCTTCAAAGACAAAGAGCAACAACTAGCTCAGAAGACAAACGCCATTTTATCCAGAAGTAACACCGAGTAAACCATGACTTACATTCAAAAAAATAAATACCGAATCATGTTGATTGTGGGCGCTTTCATAGTGGCCTCATTATCCATCGCATTTTTGTTGGAGAAAAGATTATTTCAAGGTGTGAGTGACATCAATTGCCAAGTCTATCCTCAAAAACTGGCTATTGGCGACACTTTGTTTTATGCTGACAGGACCTCTTTCTCCGCAATAAAGAAATGGGAGTTTGGAGATGGCAATGTCTCTGTTATTGACAGCGGTTACCACTTCTATAAAAATCCTGGTTTCTATCAGGTTACCTTAACCTTAAATGATACGCACAGTAAAACATTTTCCATAGAGGTTTTAGCAAATAACAAAAGGGCGAATATTATTGATTCTATTACCAAAATAGAAGCCCCTACGCAGGCAATGCAGTTTGAAAATGTGGTTTTTAGAGCAAAGTCTTCAAATGCGAAATTGTTCAGCTGGAAGTTTGGTGAAAGCGGCACGATAGACTCTAAAGAAGAAATGGTGATATATGCCTATAAAAATCCAGGTGATTATACCGTAACGCTCTATACGGATGAAACCGCCTACCCAATAACGCATAAAATCAAAGTATTACCCTCATTTAAAGTGCTAAGTGATTCAACCGCTATTGAGGATGTGTACAAAGAAATTGATGAAGATTTTAAATCAAGGCTACAGCAAATTGCGAATGGATCAAATTTCAACACGCATTATAACTACCTGTTGAGTAAATACATGTGTAAAAATGAAAACGTAGCCACGAAGGTCAACACCAGCAAAATCAATACTTTCTACTACTACTGCGCCGGATTGCAGTTTGACAAAAAGACCATGATACAAAGCGTGAAAGTAGGCTTTGATGAGAATTTGAATTGTGTCACAAAAATTGAAATAGCACAGGGTAAGTAATGAAATTAGTCTACACGCACTCAGTTGTTTTTTTAGCAGCTGTTTGTCTTTTATTTGGATGCACTGCTAAGAAAGCACTTGTCATCTATAATCCTAAGCCCTCATTTTATATTGCTATTGATCGTCATCTGTATACCAATGGCCATGCTAAACAACCGCAGCCCTGGCTTGTATTTTCCGACAGGGCGAATAATGCTTTACATCCAAGTGCTGAAGGTGAGGCAGGGGATAAAATCGTTCCTTTCTTGTATCCCCTACTTGTGGTAAAGCAAGAGGCAGAGATGTTTCAAGTTGGTGAGTATCTCCCCGAAACCTTAAAAGGGCGTAAAATCCCTAAAAAGGATTTAAAAATAATGGGATGGATACCTCAGGAGAAACTTCTACTCTGGGGGAATAGTATCCGAAATGAAACGACAGGTTTTACAGCCAAAGCCACATTAGTCATCAATGATGCTGATGCGATCACTCATTCGGAAAGATATTTAGATGATTCAGTCTTTATCTATCGATCCCCTACATTGGTTGGCCCGCCAATAAAAAAACTTAGTCTGGGTCAAATTGTTTACATCTATAAACAATCGGCAGACCAAGAAAGGTATTTAATCGGCCGGAAACCCAGCACTACAGTCGACAGCATCAAAAACGATATGTATGGCTGGATCAGCAAGAACATGTTATCCATTTGGGGGAGTAGATCGGCTATTAGAATACATGATATAGAAGCTGCTGACAAATCGAAAGTCATAGATAGTATTGCAGCAGAACAGAAGCCTTTATTATGCCCTAGCGTACCGAAAAACCCTTTCAGTATCGAGTCTATTTACCCGATTTCCATCTCAGGCATCTCCTCAAGCACTGTCGAAACCAAATTTTTCACCAACATTTTCGATTATAAGGCGAACAAAGTTTATAACGTTTTAGGTCAACCCATTTACTACAATAAGTTTAGAGAGATACTGGCTAACAACAAGAAGTTAAATGTGGTTTTTGTGTTGGACGTTAGCCAAAACAACAAGCATTACATTCCGATTGTCAAGTCTATTTTACAGGAGATGCAACTCAAATTTGAATCTTCCGTCTACTTCAATCAGGTAAAATTCGGCGCGGTTGTATATAAAGAGAACTCATGTAATGTGAGTACACTAACCTCTCCACTTAGTCCTCATTACAGAGAGGTTTCTTCATTTATTGAGCGGAAAAACAGAGAAATGTCATGTCCCGAAACGAGCATCATTCAGCCTACTCATTCGGCATTATTAAAAGCAACCAAGCTCTTGGCTGATGCGAAAGATGAAACAAATATCATCGTTTTAATAGGAACTACCGTTAATCAAAACAGCCAAACAGAAGGGCTTATAACAGCTCTTTCAAAGGTAAAGGCCAGACTAATTTTATTTCAAAGTCAGTCGAAATCCGCAGATGCCTATACTGATTTTGTACTGATGGCCGAAAATATCCTGTCTAATACATCACAAAATATTTCGGAATTAAAAAAAGAAAAGCTGGTCAATCAAGACGACTTGCTAGTAGGTAATAGCTTTAGTCTTCAAGGTGGCGAAAATGGTGTGTATCGGTTAGACTATCCCAATCAGAGTATGACACAGGGCTATGTTATTTTCCCGAAAAAGGGAGAAGTTATGTTGTCAAACTTTCTCAAAAACTCTTTGGACACCTTGACGCAGCATGTAACGTTAGACAACCAAAGAATAGACCATGCATTGAACGCCTATTTTCGCTCGGCCATCGGTATCGATAATACCACATTGCTAAAAGAATATCAGCCTTTTTTTAGTAAAGCTGATAGTTTGGTGCCACTTCGAATTGCCTCACAATTAATTGACGAGAATACTCCCTTTCTCATCAAAGGTCATATCCCATACACATGGCTTCAAAATAAACACGGCATCGAAAAAGGGGTGTATTTGAACGAGCAAGAGTTTGATCAGCTTGATGAGTACTATAGGAAAATACACGCTACCGTTTTCGCAAGGAAGAGATTTAATAGAAAAAAAGCCATTGATGCCTATATAAAGATTGCTACACAGCGCGATCCCCTACTCGAGGAAAAGTATAAGAAGAAGATGGCCAAGCAAACCATGGCTTACACACTAGCACACAATATTGGTTTTGTGAGCACAGACTCACTAATGGTGAATTATAAATTGAAAAAGTGGAGAAGAAGAAAGGTCATTAATCGTATGATGGCACTTCAATACTTTCAACAGTTTAAAACACTGGCCGATAAAATGACCATCAATAAACCCAATCCGGCGATTAGAATAGCACATAAAGGGCAGCATTTCTACTGGCTGAATGAGGATTATATGCCGAGGATGGCTTCAATGAAATGATATAAAAATTTACAATACAAACCTATTTATTCAACATTAATCACAAACAGTTATGGCATTTAAAGTTACAAGGGGCGGCTTTGACGGGAATTTCAGGAGTGGGCCCGGGGGCGATTTTACGACCAAACACAAGTTTTGCTCTAAACCTTTTTCAGGACGGGTGCAAATACATCGGCCAACTTTGGCACAAACCAGAGGTCCTGCATTAGCTATTTCAATTGGGGCTATCAAAGTAGACGAATATATAATACCATTACAACGTCCAGACGATGATGGGTATTTAACATTCCGAGAGGCAACTAATTGGTATAGAAATGGCAATGGACAGGAGTTGCATGTAGATCTTGGAAAGATTAACCTTCAGGGAATTACAGCGGCTGATTTTGGGCATAAAGTCGGTGGTAAACCGGTCCAATTTAATCTACTGTTTCGTTTATCGGGATTTAATCACTCGATTAATGATGGTCTAATATATGGAACAATCAGCCTTATCTACTTGGGAAACAATCGTGTTGAGGCAGGAGGAAAAAATAAATTTGATATCTATGATTTTGATATTAAATCTTGGCATGACTCCAAAAACAAGGCTAGAAAGACCTGGGATAATGTAAAAAAACCTTCAAGCACAAAATGGGATCGTATAAAACATGAAGCCCAGCAGAAATTTGAACGTGCAAAATTTGAAGCTAGGAATGTTGAAACTGCGATAGGTGGCTGGGTTGCCGGTGAGGGGAAAGGCTTCAAGATTCATTTTAAAGGAGAAGGAAAAATTGGTAACCCTTGATTTATGACTAGTCGAGACCTAATCAATCGTATAAAAAAGATATTTGGAATATTGTGGTCTACTTTGAAAATTATACTGTGGTCACTACTCGTGATCATAAGTATTTTTCTATTTCTACCTCAATCAGAAGAAGAGTTAAAAGACGCAGCGCGCTTTGAATTTGAGCTTATTGCATTCAAGGACAATATTGACTCGGACCTTTTTGAGAGCGAACCGGCAATTAAATACAAGAATGGTAAAAAATGGTATGAGTGGGTGTATAGATCGGATTCAGATTCGTTAGCTATTGGAGTGACTGTTTCAAAATACCGTATCCTCAATTTTTTTTCAGCAGAGTACTACTTCTCAGGCAATTTAGATCTCCGAGAAAAACTTGAGTATACAGACTCTATATACTCAAAAAACAATCCCATAAACTCGAAGAAAAGACCATTATAATTTTGAACTCGTGCAAGATATGAAACTGAAAAATGTTGAGACTGCGATAGGTGGCTGGGTTGCAGGAGAGGGTAAAGGCTTCAGAATTCATTTTAAAGGAGTAGGAAAAATTGGCAAACCTTAATTTAATTTTCAGATGGCTAATCAAATCCTAAGCAATCCTAAAAAGAAGTGGATTATACTGGTATCGATAATCCTTTTCATATGTATTTGGCTATTTAGGACTTTATCTGAAAAGGAGCAACAGTCGGAAGCTCATAGACAGTTAGTATCTGTTTTATTTGATCTCAATAGAATTGACCCTGCTCTTTTCAAAGGTGATCCTGTGATCAAATATGAAGATTATGAAAAGTGGTACGAATGGACTTATATATCTGGATTAGATACATTAACTATAGGAGTACCTGTTTCCAGATATAATTTTAGAAATATTTTTCAAGATCGAGCTTCTATCTCTAGAAATTCAGATCTCTGGGACAAGCTCGAGTATACCGACCCTATATTTAGGAAAGCTCACCCGGAATGGCCAACAAAGTAAATCCCTTTGAAAGAATAGCAGGGAAATTGGAACGCAGAAGTAGGCCGTGGATTTGAAATTCATTTTAAAGGAGTAGGAAAAATTGGCAAACCTTAATTCCGTAAAAAGATGAGAATAAAAAAGAAGTGGATTATGCTACTGACCATAGCCTTATTCATATGTATTTGGCTGTTTCACCCTTTCTCTGAAAGAGAATCAAAGTCGGCAGCTCGTATTGATTTTGAATCTGCTTTATTCGAAATGAACAGAGTTGATCCAGCACTTTTCAGAGGAGATCCAGTAATTAAATATGAAAATGGCAGAAAGTGGTATGAATGGACGTATAGATCTGAATCAGACACGTTAGCCATCGCAGTACCAGCCTCCAAATGTAATTTGGAAAATCTTTTTTCAGACCGATTTTCGATCAGTAGCAATTCAGATCTTGAGTATAAACTAGTTTGGACGGATCCGAGATATGCAAACAGCAGACCTCCTCACAGAGAAAATAAGGACTCTCTTCACTTTAAAGGAGAAGGGAAAATTGGTAAACCTTAATTTAATTTCCATATGACTTACACGGCCTAAAACTGTAAGCCGTGTTAATTGACCTTTTCTATGCATAATAACATAAAACCTCAAATTATTTATATCGTATGGGTGCTAACACTTTTGTTTTCGCTATGGTTAGTCGAAGTAGTCTTATATGCGATTTTTTTGGGGGTAATACAACAATTAGTGGATGATTCTTCTCATAACACAGACTGGATGTACAACATAGGCGAGCTAATTTTGGGCTCTCTTCGAGTTAATTGGGTGCGGTTGTACATCTATTATCCAGCATATGTACTCATGATGTTGCTCCTATTGAATCCATTTTCAAACCCTTTGAATGGCGCCGTTCAGTTGCAAAATATGTTAATGACTCGTCTGCGTAGACAGTTTAAAGAAAATAGAATACGGGGATTGGCACTTTTAAATGGAGGATCTTTAGTGTTACAATTCTTTGTTTTTGAATTAATCTTCATGCCTTGGATCCTAGACTGTTTCATTGTCATAATTCCGATATGTGTAGTATTCACCTTTTTAAGTCCATTCCTATTGTGCAAAATTCCTTTTTACAAACAGATGGTGTATAATTTATGGGATGGTGCTTATACGCATGATCTGTGAGGCACTACCTAGAACACCACGAATCTGTCCATAGAATCTACGGACAGGGGGGAACCTAGAAACTTTGAGAGAAAGAGATACCGTATAGGACAAAGGCGGAGAATTATTAATCATAACTAGAATTAAATGAAAAAAATCACCCCTATTATTTTTGCTTTAATAACAATGCTAGGCTCATGCAATATGTCAGATTATGATGAAGACTTGAGCGGAGGCTACTTTTATATGGATGAGGCACCTGATAATAGAACTATAGGAGTAGCCCCTCCTGGCAAAAAAGACATTGGGTCGACAGTAGAAGCCTATGCATATGATGATAATTATATACTCGTTATTCAAAGACCATTGTTGGACTACTATCGGAGTGCAATCGGTAATGATTTAGTAGACTGTCTTTATTCAAAAACTCCTGAAGAGGATGCTGAAAGAGGTAAAATTATGGCCGATAGCGTAATAAAACATGATCCCTACTATCAGAAAGTATTTTCAAGACCAATCAATTACTGGATTATAAGCCATCAAGTAGATAGCATATTCGGCCCATTTTCGAAAGAAGAATATTTTCAAAAACGGAAGGAATTAGGTGTGCCCAAGGAGTTGAAGCCAAGAGAGGTATACTAAGAAGGAAAAAGTGGCAGCCATTAAATTTAATTTTTTAGATGACCTTCCAAGAACTAAACAATAGGATAAAAAAGATATTTATACTGTTATTCATAATTCTGACCATCGCATTCTTATTCCTATGCTTTTTTCTATTCTGGCCCCTATCAGAAGCCCGGCGAGACGCAGACGCACGCTCCACCTTTGAGTGGGTTCTGTTCGACATAGCTAGAATCGATCCGGCATTCTTTAAAGGTGATCCAGTAATTAAGCATAAAAATGGAGAAAAATACTATGAATGGTCATATGTATCTGGCGTAGATACTTTAGCCATCGGAATTACAGTTTCGAAGTACCCTTTTGAAAATATCTATCCATGCGGGTATTACATTCATGATAATGCAGATCTGGTGAGTAAACTCTACTATACAGATCCGGATGTATCGGACAATAAGCCAATAAACTCGAATAAAAAGCCACTATAGCCCCTTTCAAAAACAAATTATGTCGTATAACAAACAAACCAGCACTGCCGAAGCAGTCGCCAATACAGCCATATTTGGCGTGTCCCATTTAACCCAATTAACCATCTATGTTGAAGGTAAAAAGATCAGTCACTACAAAAATTTTGACTTGTATCAAAGTGCTATCATGCACCACGATTTTACATTAGTGCTATCACACGATTCTTTAGGCATTGCGCAAGATCATCAGCTTGAAGATGCTCAGAAGCTCATAGGTAAGCGTATTAGAGCTACATTCTCCTATAAGAATATTACTAACGAGAGCCCCAACCGTGATTTTGTCGGGATCATTACTAAAGTAGGTTTTGAGACTGAAAACAACAGTTTAGGCAATATTATAATTCGAGGATATAGCCCCACTGTTTTACTAGATGCTGCACCACACACGCAGAGTTTTGGAGGTAAACAACCTACCAGCCTTAAATCCATTGCAGATGCTATAATTAAAGAAGGATTTGAGGAAAAATATAAGAGCCGTGTAGAGCCTAGCTATACTGGCGACGTTTCCTATAGTTGTCAGCACGACGAAACGCATTACAATTTCCTAGCACGCACAGCCGAAGCTTATGGTGAGCAGTTTTTTTATGATGGGGAGATCCTTCATTTTGGCAAACTCCCTCTAGCAGCAAAGCCCATCAGTCTCACCTCTGGTAAAGAGGTTTATCAAGTGAAGATAGAGATAGAATCTAAGCATGTAAACCGCAGTATGTATGGCTATAGCAGCAATAATCATGAAAGACTAACTTCGACAGAATCGAAGATAAGTCATCGATCCTCCTTAGCAAAAAGTGCCTATCAAATATCCGAAAACACATTTAGGACGCCATCCTTAAGAATAGCCCCAATAAAGGCAGCTACGCACAAAGATGTGGAATTCGCACAGATGAGTACCAACGGTAGTATAGCTGTTAATGTATTTACTACTTCCGGAAAAACCACAGTGCCTTTTCTGCACCCGGGATGTTTAATCGAAATGAACATGCGTAAAGCTGGGGTTAGAGGAAGCAGCTATTTTACCAAACTAATGGTTATTGAAATAGATCATTCGGTAGACGCGCTTGGAAATTATGAAGGCGAGTTTAAAGCTATAGGTGCCGATACTGGGTATTTGCCCAAACCTGAATTTGATATACCACTTGCAGAGCAACAAATGGCTACTGTTACGGACAACAAAGATGCCATCGGCCGCGTACAGGTTCGCTTCGACTGGCAAATGAACGGCAACACCTCCGAATGGATCAGGGTGATGAGCCTCGATGCCGGCGGCAGCGACAAAGTGG
>CALLKE010000094.1 GCA_938008555.1 uncultured Pedobacter sp. | reverse complement strand
GCTTTGATATTGCGCACTTTCTTGAAAATCAGATTTAAGGCTGATTTAGTACTAGCTACTGTAAAAGCAGAGCCGTTATCGCTGATAAACTCGAGTGCCTCCACCCCATTAGCTGTTTTGATGGCCATTTTTAAAGCCTGTTTCACTAGTTCTGGAGTTTCTGAGGTCCCAAAGGCATAGCCAATGATCATCCTGCTAGCAACATCCGTGATACGAACCAGGTATAAAGTGGCTTGCTTCAGCACAGCTTTGTTGGTTTTGCGATCGGTATGCATGTAGCTGTATGCCAGTTTCGTACCCGAGCCATCACCAGCCCACATCGTATTGGCATAAGTCAGCAAATGCGCGGGTACATAAGGTTTGTAACGATCGTTAAAATGCTTGTCACCGTCACGTTCCTTGCTCATGAGTACTTTGTTGTCGAAGCGATTTAAGTAGTGGCAGAAAGTGCGGTGGCTTACCGGATACAGCCCATATTGTTCCAAGGCAGGCTTGTAATCGTTGGTATACAAATCAGTTTTGTTGCGTTTATTCGCTGCAAATGGATTCATCCAAGCTTCATACATCACGGCCTCGTGGGCATCAAATTGCATGATTTCGCCCGTTTCGGGGTGGATAATTTTGAAGATGCCTACTATGCGTGCGTGGTCGTTACCATATTTGCCACTTATCAGGTAGTCCAACTGATCCGTAGTATTTGTTGGGAAGGCGGCTATTTTCTTGCGCAAAGCTTCCGGTTTGCTAATTTTTAACCCTTCTAGCTCCAATGGAGCGATGATTTTAGTAAACGTGTGGTATAAATCCTCCTTCTTTTTAAACCATTTTTTGAATTGAGTGCCTTCTAATAGCTCCGAAATCAAGCGACAAAAGCCCAAGCCTAATGCCAATTGTTCAGCTTTTTGCTGATTGAAACAAGACGCTGCGTTGAACATGTAATAATGGATGTCACTTTTGTTAGTCTTTTGCTCAGCCATTGTGGTAAATTCTGCAGATAGTGCCTCTGGGGTTGGTTTTTCTGCTTCGATAGCTAGTTGGATAAGCTCCTCTTCGCTGGGTAGCATGCTCTTGTAGAAGCAGGGTTTTCTGTCAGGGATGTTGGCGTAGGCGTAATAGAATGTATTGTTCATTCGTGCCCAACGCCAGGATTTGCCACTGTCAGGGAGGATTGAGCGTGTGCG
>CALLKE010000093.1 GCA_938008555.1 uncultured Pedobacter sp. | reverse complement strand
ACTAATTCCTCATTGCTTTCTTTTTATATAAATCCATCCATCATTCTGACACACTGCCTTTTTACTTTCACGAAAAAAGCTCGAAAATTATTAAAATAAATTATTTTGATTTGTTTTTATTTTTATTGATAAAAAAATTAATTTTAAAGAAAATTAGTTTCGATCACAATTTACTTATCGGTAAATATTATCTTAAAGAAGGGTAGCCCAAAATCAGCTGAAGAGTAAAAGATTAAGGTAATGTGCTTTCGGTAGAATAAATAAAATGCCTATGAGAATATCTTTACTTCAGCACCAATGGTGGAAAATTATTTTTATTAGCTTCCTGCTTTTATCGGGGCTATTGGGGTTTGCTCAAACGCCAACACTATCTTCTTTTAGCCCGAGCAGTGGCTCTGTGGGAACGGTGGTGACCATTAGTGGTACGGGCTTTAATACCATATCGGCTAGTAACACGGTGTTCTTTGGGGCTGTCAAGGCATCGAGTGTAACAGTTACTGGTAGTACTACACTCACAGTGGTAGTGCCCTCGGGTGCTAATTATCAATTGATTTCAATTACGAACTTAGCCAATAACCTTACAGCGTATTCGATGGCTCCGTATGTGGTTACTTTTCCAAGTAATGGGGTGAATGATTTTAATAACGATGGTAATTTTTCTTCTAATGATTCTTATTCAAAAGGGATAGCCATTGGTGATCTCAATGCCGATGGTATGCCAGATTTGATGGTGGCCAATGCAAATAGTGGTTATACAGACATTTATCGTAATACCTCCAGTCCTTCAGGTGTTTTGTCATTTGTGTATGTGACTAGGGTGACGATAGGTTCTCCTACTGCTTATCCTCAACAAATTTCGGTTGTTGATTTGGATGGAGATGGGATGCTCGATTTGGCAGTAGCACGTACAAGTAATCAAAATATATATTCTGCGAGCTCGGATGTGATACATCTATTTAGAAATATGACTACAGCTGGGAGTAGTACCATTTCCTTTACTATAGGACCGGTACTGAATTCGGGTACGGGAGTTTCTGCTTCGGGTGTGAATATTGCTGATATAGATGGCGATGGTAAAGCTGATATTGTATCCTTAGCTGGGACGCAAAACAGAATATCTGTATTTCGCAATTTGTCGGTATTGGGGACGCTAAGCTTTACCTCTAGTCCACAGACGTTTAATTTTACAGCGGGTTCTGCAGGAAATTACGTGGCTGTAGGTGATTTGGATCAAGATGGCAAACCGGATGTGGTGGTTTCTACCAGCGCCAATACACTGTCTATTTTCCATAATCAGTCCACAGTAGGAAATATCAACTTTGTCGATACGTTCGCTTCTAATATTGATTTGGCTATTGGGTTCCAGGCTTATGGTGTGGTGATAGCTGATTTTGATGGGGATAAGAACCCGGATATTGCTGTAGGTGATCAAACCAATGGTCGGGTGGTATTTTTTAGAAATACGAATAATAGTAGTTCCGGTACGATAAGTTTTCCCAATAATTTCACATTTGCCTTTGCTACAGCAGGAGGAGCGGCTTCAACAGGAAATGTTCCTTATGCGAACTTATCGGTTGCTGATTTTGATGGCGATGGAAAGGTGGATGTAGCTGTTGCCAATGAGAGTGGAGGAGTGAGTACCTTCTTAGCACTTAGAAATGTAAGCACTGGCATAGGGAATTTCAATTTTAGTAACCGACTCACTTATCCTACAAACTCCACTAATGCCTGGAACCTAGTTGCAGGAGATTTAAACGCTGATGGTAAACCTGATGTGGTTGTGTCCAATTTTGCGGGGAACAGTGGTGTTATTTCTTTATTTCGTAATGTGACTATCATTACCCCCCCTGTAATTAATACAGTAGTGCCTTTGAATGCCCCTATAGGTACGACAGTAACAATTAGTGGATCTGGTTTTAATAGCATGCCGAGTAATAATGTGGTGTTTTTTGGAGCTACGAGTGCTACTGTGCAGATTGGGTCCACGAGTAGTAGCTTAATAGTGAAAGTGCCCTATGGAGCCAATTATCAATATATCTCAGTAACGAATTTGAGTAGTGGTCAAACGGCTTATTCGGCATTGCCATTTGTGGTGACCTACCCTATGGCAGTTGGGGTGTTTAATCAGTTTGCGCCAGTACTGAGTGTGGGTGTAACAGGAGTAGGTACTCCGAATCAAAGTGTGGTTAAAGATTTTAATGGAGATGGAAAGTCCGATATCATAGTAGGAGCGGCTACGGGCTTCTATATATTAACGAATATCACGCAGGCTTTCAGCAATGCTCTTAGTTTCACTACACAATTTATAAGTACAGGTATTAATATACGTGCTTTAGCAGCTGATGATTTGAATGGGGATGGGCTGCCCGATTTGGCATTTAATAATTCGGCCAACAGTCAATTATGGGTATATAAGAATGTGTCGAGTGCTGGTGGTAGTATTAGTTTTAGTAATGCCAACATTGCACTTGCGTCAGGTGGATTTTATTCGGTAGTGATAAGTGATATGGATGCCGATGGTAGACCAGATATTGTAATGTCAGGAAATACAGGTACAGCCGTTTACGTTTTTCGTAATGTGTCAACTTCCGCTACGATTAGTTTTAGTGCAGCTCTTAATTTCCCAATAGGGGACTATACTTATGCTTTGGCTGTAGGGGATATCGATGGAGATGGCAAACCCGATTTGGCGATGATTAATTATAATTCTGCGCTTCTTTCGATCTTACGTAACACAACTACAGGCCCTGGTAGTATAACATTTGGCGCCCTAGTTACGATTAGTACCCCGATGTCGGCTGTTGGTTTGAGCCTTGGAGATTTCAATAGTGACGGAAAATTAGATATAGCTACTGCAAATTGGGGCAGTGGGGCTTATGTATCTGTATTCCCTAATGTTTCAAGTTCTGGAACAATAAATAGTGGAAGTTTTGGTGCTGCAATTACGTTTCAAACAGGGGGTAGTAATATTCAAAGTTTAGGTATAGGAGATGTTAATGGGGATGGAAGGCCTGATTTGATCGCAGTCGATCAAAATACAAATGTGTCAATATTTAGAAATACTACCACTTCTACTGCCATCACTTTTACAGGCTATGATTTGTACGTTGATAGTAGCAACACTGGCTCGAATTCCCAAGGAAGTAATCTTAGTTTAGTAGATTTTAATGGTGATGGTATGTTAGATATTTTGCGGACAAATGGAGCTAACAAACTCTCTATTTTTCGCAACGTTCAAATAGGCCCGTCGGTTTTAATTACGGATTTTAATCCGAAGCAAGGTTCAATAAGTACGACAGTAACGATCACAGGATCTGGTTTTAATACTGTAGCAGCTAGTAATACGGTATTTTTTGGTTCTACCAGCGCTACCGTAGTAGGGTCAGGGTCTACTAGTAGCAGTTTAATTGTGACCGTACCTGTAGGTGCTAATTATAAATATATATCTGTGACGGATGCCGTGGCTAAGTTAACCGCTTATTCCAATAATCCATTTGTGGTGACGTATCCTACGCCAGCGGGTAGTTTTAATCAGTTTGCTCCTGCGATGAATATTTCTGTTACTACTCCTTATCAGCATGCTATTAAAGACTTCAATAATGATGGTAAGCCGGATATTGTAGTGGGGGCCAATACTGGACTTTATTTATTTACGAATGCTACTACCATAAGTACAGCTATTACTTTCACTATACAAACAGTGGGATCACTATCGGCCACATGGGTTGAGGCATTGGCCAGTGATGATCTGGATGCCGATGGCAAACCTGATTTGGCTTTGTTTGATGATACCAACAATCAACTGTTAGTTTATAAAAATGTATCGATTGCTGGGGGTAGTATTAGCTTTAGCAGTGTGGGTATTGCTTTGCCTACTAGTGCGGGTGATTTTCGTTCAATGGCTATTGGTGACTTCGACATGGATGGTAAACCTGATTTAGTGATGGCTGGTAATGCGAGTAATGGTTTAAGAGTTTTTCGTAATACATCTGCTTCTGGTACTTTAAACTTTACCAGTCTTCCTCCTAAAACGCAAACGACTACAGGTTCTTATAATGCATATGATTTGGCTATAGGTGATATTGACGGAGATGGTAAACCTGATCTGGTGATAGGAAATAATAGCACCAATAATATATCAGTGTTGTGGAATATTAGTACTGGGCCTGGTAATATTGATTTTGCCAATGTTGTTTATTTTGCCACTGCAAGCAATTCCTATGCAGGGATTTCCTTGGGTGATTTTAATGGAGATGGCAAGCTCGATATAGCCTCATCTAACTACAGTGCTAATACCATAGCTGTGCTGTTAAATACTGCCCGTGTAGGGACGATTGATCAAAATAGTTTTGCAACGGGAAGCGTACTTAGCTTAAGCCCTGCTCCCAATCCAAGTAACATTAGAGGGGTAGCTATAGGGGATGTCAATGGCGATGGCGAGCCTGATATTGTATCTGCTTCTTATGGTGTTCCGATAGTATCTGTTTTTACAAATAGCACTACCAATACAAACGGTGTTTCCTTTTCAGGCTATAGTCCCTATCCAACTAATGCGCCAAGTATAAGTAATGATGGCAATATGCTCTCGCTAGCAGACTTTAATAATGACGGTATGCTGGATATCCTTACAACGAATGTAGGTTCAGGCAATAGTCTTTCAATCTTCCGGAATGTCATTATTACTCCTCCCATTTACATTACTAACTTTAATCCTAAACAAGGTACGCTTACGCCCCCCACTACTGTAACAATTACAGGCGGGGGTTTTAGTACTACCTTGACTGGTAATGTGGTGTTCTTTGGTACTACTAGTGCTACGGTAACGAGCGCTTCTGCAAGTACGCTTACGGTAACGGTGCCTTATGGGGCTAATTACCAATATATCTCGGTGACTAACTTAGGTACTAAGCAAACAGCTTATTCCGCATTACCTTTTGTAGTGACCTATCCTACACCTGCTGGAGTATTTAATCAGTTTGCTCCCGTAACGTCGATAACCGTAACCGGAGTAGGCACTCCAAATCAAAGTTTGGTAAAAGATTTGAATGGAGATGGTAAGCCCGATATCATAGTAGGAGCAGTCACAGGTTTTTACATCTTAACCAATGTGACGCAGTCTTTAAGCACTTCGATCACTTTTACTATACAGTTTGTATCGATCACGAACACAATTCGTTCATTGGCAGCCGACGACTTAGATGGAGATGGCAAACCCGACTTAGTTGTATGCTCAACAACTGCTGCATCCACCTATGTATACAAAAATATTTCGATCGGGGGTAGTATTAGTTTTAGTGCAAGCGTTCCTTTGGGGGTTGCGAATTACTATTCGGTAGTTATTAGTGATATCGATGGGGATGGTCGTCCTGATATTGTAATGGGGGGTGATGGAGGTTCTACAGTAAGCCTATTCCGCAATAGCAGTGTAAATGGATTGCTGAGTTTTAATTCGGCTATGTCTGTAGCAGCAAGCTTGGCTAGTGGTATTTATTCGTTAGTTATAGGCGATATGGATGGAGATGGCAAACCCGATTTGGTTACTGGTGCTGCCTATAGTAATGATTCTTACGTCATACATGTGATCCGTAATACTAGCGTTGGTCCTGGGACCATAATTACATTTGCTAGTCCAGTCAATATAGCAAGCTCTGGTTACTATCCATATGGAGGCATCTCATTGGGTGATTTTAATGGCGATGGAAAATTAGACATTGCGACCTCTAACCAGAATAGCAGCTATGGGGTATCGATTTACCAGAATAGCTCTGTATCAGGCACGATTAACTCCAATAGTTTTGTAAATGGATCGAATCGTACGTTGTTATATACAGGTCAAAATGGTCAAGGATTGGCCATGGGGGATACTAATGGAGACGGTAAGGTTGATGTTGTGACAGCGTCGTATAATAACCCCACCATCTCAGTATTTAAAAATGCAAGTACGGGCACGTTGAGTGCTAGTTTTTTAGATCGGGACGATTACAGTGCTGCTGGGACCAGTAGTGGCACTGGTAATATATTATCGTTGGTCGATTTCAATGGCGATGGATTTTTGGATATTATTCGTTGTAATCAATCTTCGGGGAACCTTTCCATTCTTCTTAATGTTCAAGTTGCTCCACCGATTGGGGTGTTTAATTTTTCTCCGAAGCAAGGTCCTATAAGTACTACGGTAACGATCACGGGATCTGGTTTTAATAGTACTCCGAGTAACAATGCAGTATTTTTTGGATCCACGAGTGCTACAGTAGTTTCGGCAAGTGGTAGTAGTATCACGGTCAATGTGCCTTATGGAGCGAATTACCAATATATCTCGGTGACTAACTTAGGTACTAAGCAAACAGCTTATTCTGCATTACCTTTTGTAGTGACTTACCCAACGTCAACTGGCAGTTTTAATGATTTTGCACCTGCAGTAAATTTTGGAATAGGATCAAGTACTCCAAACACTTTTAACCAACATGTAATTAAAGATTTTAATAATGATGGTAAGCCCGATATTGTAGTGGGCACTACTACAGGATTATACTTGCTAACCAATAGAACCGCTGCGGGAAGTGTAGCTCTTAGTTTCACTGCGCAGCCCTTAACCATTACAGTGGCCACCACCAATCAGAATATTCAGGCTTTAGCAGCAGATGATTTAGACGGTGATGGTTTGCCAGATTTGGCATTGAATAATGCTACCAGCAATCAGTTATTGGTATATAAAAATGTGTCTGGCGTAGGTGGTAGTATTAGTTTTATTAGCGCTATTACGCCTGTGGGCTCTTCCACTAACTTTTATTCGGTAGCCATTAGCGATTTGGATGCAGACGGTAAGCCAGACATTGTGATGGGTGGAAATGGGAGCACTGCCATATCTATTTTTCGCAACGTCTCTACGTCGAGTATTAGCTTTAGTACAGTTATAACTAATTTCACAACAGGTGGTAGTGCCTATGCATTAGCCGTAGGTGATATCGATGGAGATGGTAAGCCCGATTTGGTAACAACTAACTATGCAAGTTCTAACAATGTGTATGCAATGCGCAATACCACTACAGGACCAGGTAACATTACGTTTGCTAGTGCAGTCAATTTTTCTAGTTTAACATATAATTACTCTCGGTCTCTGGCTTTGGGCGATTTCAATGGGGATGGGAAATTAGATATTGCTATAGATAATTATGGCAATGGTGCTTATGTATCTGTATTACCCAATACAGCCACCTCTGGCACTATTAATTCGAATAGTTTTGGTACATCAATTTTTCTTCAACCTTCAGGTACTAATACCGAAGGCGTAGCTATAGGAGATATCAATGGAGATGGTAATCCCGACCTAGTATCTGCTGCTTACAATGCCACTGTTGTATCAGTATTTAAAAATACCACTAGCGGTATCTCTTCAACCTCAATTACTTTTACCAGCTATAATTCATATGCCGATTTGGCGGGAACAAATGGGACCACTCAAGGTAACAACATTAGTCTAGCTGATTTAAATAATGATGGCTTATTGGATATTGTTCGCTGTAATAATAATACTAGCAATTTATCTATCTTCCGCAACATACAATTAACTCCATTTTCAATCAGCTCCTTTAGCCCAATCAGTGGGCCTATCAGTACAACAGTAACGATCGTAGGCACCGGTTTTAATACCACAGCAAGTAATAATGTGGTGTTTTTTGGGGCGACTTCAGCCACTGTACAATCGGTTTTGGGCAGTACAACACTCACCGTGAGGGTGCCTTATGGAGCTAATTATCAATATATATCAGTTACCAATTTAGGTACTAATTTAACAGCATATTCTTCAGCACCTTTTGTGGTGACCTTCCCCAGTAATGGGACGATTGATTTTGTGAATGATGGTACTTTTTCGACAACTAGTCCCCAAACCATATCTATAGGCGATTTTAATGGCGATGGTAACCCCGATTTAGTGATTGCCAATTATGGAAGCCAAACAATTAATGTTTATCGAAATGTTTCTGTTGCTTCGGGCAGTTTGTCATTTGTCTTGGCTAGTTCAGTGATATTAGCACCTTCGAGTGGGTACATTTACCCAAAATCAGTTTCTATAGGTGATTTTGATGGTGACGGCATGCTTGATTTAGTGGTATCACGTAACTATTATGATGGTTCGAGCTATTTTAATAAAAACTTATTTACATTTCGGAACACCACTGCGGTTGGTAGTAATAGCATAAGTTTTAGTACAGGACCAATGTTGATAACATCGGGTTATCCCTGGGATATGGTGGTGGCTGACTTTGATGGTGATGGGCGTCTTGATATTATGTCGGGTAATTCGACATCTTCTAATAATCAACTTTCCACCTTTCGCAATTTATCTGTATCGGGTACACTGAGTTTTGATACAGAGAAATTAATTACTGTTGGTACTAACCCTTATTCAATGGCGGTAGGTGATTTAGATAAGGATGGTAAAGCAGATTTAGTAGTAGTTAATTATAGCTCAAATACGGTTTCAATTCTTCGTAACGTATCTAGTTTGGGGGCTATTAGTTTTGCTGTAGCAATGACTACCAACGCTGTTTTAAGTAATCCTATAGGGGTTGTAATTGGCGATTTTGATAGTGACAGTAAGCTTGATATCGCAGTGAGTGATCAGAGTAATCAGCGGATAGCTTTTTTCTTGAATACGGGCAGTCAAAGTGGTACTATTAACTTCCCTACGAGTCCTTCGTTAACTTTTACTACAGGCGGTTCTCCTTATGATAACTTATCCATAGCTGATTTTGATGGCGACGGTAAAATAGATGTTGCAGTAGCTAATCAAAATGGAGTGAATACTTTACTGGTACTTAAAAACACCAGTAGTCCAGGTAATCTGAGTTTTCTTAATCGAACAACTTATGCTACGGGTGTTAATCCCAATTATTTAGTAGCAGGTGATATGAATGCTGATGGTAAACCAGATATTGCCGTATCAAATTATAGTTCTAGCAGTGTTTCCCTTTTCCGTAATATAACTATCCCTAGCTTACCCATAATCACGTCATTGAGTCCAACAATTGGACCCTTAGGCCAACAGGTAACAATAATTGGTCAGAACTTCAGTGCTACCCCTATCAATAATATAGTCTTCTTCGGAGCGACTTCGGCTACAGTACAATTAGGCTCTACCAGTGCCAGTTTAATAGTGAATGTACCTGCCGGAACGAATTACCAATATATTTCTGTAACGAATTTAGACAATAATTTGACCGGTTATTTTTCGCGCCCTTTTGTGGTGACCAATAGCTTAGGCACAGATAATTCTTTTAAGCCTAAACAACCTTTAAGTAGTGGCATGGGGGCTTCTAATAGTCGTTATGTGAGCATGAAGGATTTAGATGGTGATGGTAAACCGGATTTGGTGGTTTCTAATTCGGACAATACAGTGACTGTTTTTAAGAATAATACTGCAGTTTCAAATACAACGATCAGTTTTGGTGGTCCTATAACTTTTGGTGCTACTACTGGGGCAGCTTCTACTTCGATTTCTTTAGGGGATATTGATGGCGATGGATTGGCAGATTTAGCGATCGTTAATTCGCTGAGCAATACAGTAACGCTGTATCGAAACATTTCTTCAGGAAGTCCTAGCTTCACTTTACAAACTAGTTTGACTACCGGTACTACCCCTGTTGCAGTACAACTTGTGGATATCGACAAGGATGGCCGAGCAGACGTTGTGGTAGTTAATAGTGGATCAGGGAATCTTTCTATTTTTCGTAGTCAGCAACCTATTTCAGGTGCCTGGAGTTTTGCCTCCTCAACAGTAGGAGTAGGTACTAATCCGAGTGCTTTAGCTACAAGTGATTTAGATAAGGATGGGGATCAGGATATTGTGGTGGCTAATGCAGGATCTAATAACGTATCAGTACTTCGTAATACTTCAACCCAAGGCATCATTGCTTTAGGCTTATCAGCTACGTTGAATAGCGGAGCTGGCCCCAGGGGGATCGTTTTGGCAGATCTGAATGGAGATGGTTTTCTAGATATTGCCACGGCTAATTCGTCTGCTAATACAATTTCGGTATTTCTTAATACAAATGCTGCTACGGGTACGATTAGCTTTACCAGTAATACAGATTTTAGTACCGGCTTAGGTAATGTTGGTCCATTAGCTTTGGCTGCTGGGGATATTGATGGGAACGGGAAGGTAGATTTGGTCATAGCCAATCAACTTAGTAATACGATCGCTATTCTGAATAATACGACTACTAGTACGCTATCGATGACTTTGATAGCAGATATTTCAGGAGGGAGTACTACGGGAGGTACAAGCCTAGCTGTCGGAGATATCAATGGAGATAGCTTGACAGACATAGTAGCTACGACAAGCGGATTAAGTAATAATGTAGGAGTATTTATTCAGTTTATACATTTATCCCAATCTCTTACGATTACTTCCATTACTGCTAGTGTGGGGACTGGTCTGGCCCTTGCTATTGTTCGTTCAGTATCGCCTGTGAGTGCTTCTAATACGCTTACTTATGCTATCACTAGTAGTGTGGGAGGTGGTTCAGCTACGATTGATAATTTAGGTAATTTGACAGGCATTAGTGTAGGAAATATCACAGTAACAGTAAGCGCCTTAGGTGACGGTCAATATAAGTCTGCTAATACTAGTCAACTAATTACTATTGTTAAAGGTACGCCTACCTTGCATATAGCCTCACCTCATGTAATGGTAGTGGGAGGTACAATGGCGCTTACTGTTACTAGTACAGCCTTCAATGGTGGGGGAGGAGCAGTAAGTTATACTATTAGCAATGGTTTTGGTGGTACTGCTGGAGCAGCCACAGTGACGGGTGCTCAACTAACTGCTCAAATAGTAGGTCAAGTACTTTTGATGACCACTTCAGCAGGAGATAGCAATTATTATTCGGCATCGGCCACGCAGACTATTTCTATCTTCTTAGCGCCAGGCGCAGTAGGTTCGGGTATGACGCTTTGGTTACGTGCTGATGATGCTTCTCTTTCACAAACTGCGCAAGGTCTTGTAACTCAGTGGTCGGATGATTCCAGAAGTATTACTGTTACGACAAATCAAGCAACACCTACACTTGGGGCTAGCTCAGGGATTTCTACAACGATTGGTTTAAATTATAACCCAGTGGTGTCATTTGGAGGTGTTACTGGCAGTGATCTTCAAGGTATGGGTACTTTCAGCTTTTCGGCTAGTAATACGATCATAGTGGTGGCTCAGAGTACTGGCAGCGCAGCGTCAAGTGCGATTTTTACTACCGTTGATGGTTCTGGTAATGATGGACCTGGTCTAATGAATAATGTGGGAAATGGTGCTCCTTATGACAGTTTTGGTATCGAGGGTGCTAATTATTCTGTTGCTGGACAAGGTGCACCTCGTCTGATGACTTCGCCCAGTATTCTCATAGGCAATTATACAAGTACCACAGTCAATGCTGGATTTACTTATTTGAATGGGGCCCCATTGGCAAGTTCAGGTACCAATAACATTACTACAGGTATGAATAGATTTGAGGTTGGGGGGCATATTATTCAAACTTCCTCAACCACTCGTGTATTTAAAGGGATTATAGCAGAGGTGATTTATTATAACCGTGGTATTTCAACGGGAGAGCTGAATCGTACTCAGAGCTATTTGTCGATCAAATATGGTATTCCGCTTAATCCAAGTGCGGTATCGAATTATCTAGCTAGTGACGGTAGCGTGATTTGGTCAGGTGTTTCTAATGCGGCTTATAGTAATACGATCATTGGTATTGGCCGGGATGATAATAGTGGTTTATCACAGTATCAAAGTTCAAGCAGCTTGGGTAATGATATTTTGACCTTGGGTGTGGGATCGATTACAACTTCGAATGTATTGAATGCTTCAACCAATCCCGGTGTGTTTGCTGTAGATAGATCTTTCTTATTGGTGGGTAATAATGCCATTAGTTCTGGTGTAACTAATACTACAGACTTGCCTACCAATCCAAGCACCCCTCTTCCCATGCGGATGCGGATGGGTCGGGTATGGATTGCGCAAGTAACGGGTACGATAGGGGCTCAATCTTTACAGTTTAATTTAGCAGGAGCACTGTCGAGTTCGACAGGAGTAAGTTATCAGACAGCAGATTTGTGCTTACTAATTGATCGGGGTAATACAGGTAGCTTCACTAATTCGATTTCAGGAACAGGTAGTACTGGCGGAGTATTTACCGGAGCTACACAAGTGGGGGCTAGTAGCAGTACAGTGTATCAGTTCTCTGGTATTGCTTTGAATACTGGAGATCGCTTTGCGGTTGGTTTACTCAAGAAATTGCAAACCTTAGCTTTCCCACAAAACAACTATGCTTTGGTAGTTGGACAAACTTCAACAATCACTGCAACCGTAGGATTACAAACCGCTTCAGCTCCAGTGGTATATAGTGTTAGTGCTACAATAGGAGGAGGCTCAGCGACGGTCAATAGCAATACCGGTTTATTGACAGCCTTGGGGCCAGGCGCAATATATTTGGTAGCCTCTTCAACAGCCACTGCCGACTATGTGAGTGCTACGACCAATACTTTAATTACCATCGGGGCGAGTACACCGGTACTATCGCTCAGTCCTACGCTTAGTCCAGGGGTATTGACAGTTGATCATACGGCAATCATTACAGCCAGTAGTAATCCTTCGACAAGTACTACAGGGCAAACTATTACTTATAGTCTAACAAGTGCTGTGGGCGGAGGTAGTGCTACTATTAATGCATTCACAGGTCAATTAACGGCTACAGGTGTTGGTACAATTACCTTTACTGCTACGGCAGCAGCTAATAGTAATTATAACCAAGCTGTGACTAACTCGACTATTGTCATTGGCAATAGTACACCTACTTTGACTTTGATCGCATCAGCATCGATGGCAGTAGGTGATTCACAGCAAGCATTGACCAGTACGAGTGCCTTATTACCTGGAGGAGGAGGGGCGGTGAGCTTCCTGGTGAGCACGGTGGGCTCAGGTTCAGCCACGGTGAATGCGGCGGGACTAGTGGCTGCTTTAGCCTCCGGTACAGTTACGCTTTCTGCTACCTCGGCAGGCGATAGCAATTATAATGCAGCCACAACCAGTACATTGATCACCATCACGGCCGGTTCGCAAATTGTTACGATCAATAATATTCCAGCAGGTGGATTTAATACTATTGTGGACCAAAGCATTGCCATTAGAGCGACTAATAGTATTGTTTCTGGAGGTGGTACCATCACCTATAGTGTAGCAAGCGCTGCAGGTGGAGGTAGTGCCACCATTAATGCATCTACAGGTCAATTGACGGCGACAGGTGCTGGTGCAATCACCTTTACGGCTACGGCAGCAGCCAATGCTAACTACAATCAGGCTTCAAGTAGTACCTTGGTAATTATTGGTAAGAGTACACCGACTTTATCTTTCAGCAATATCAATCTATCCATGACGGTGGGAAGTACGCAGCAATCCATGACGAGCACGACAGCGATGTCCAGTAGCGGAGGTATGGTTACTTTCTCCTTGAATACAACGGGTTCGGGTTCAGCTACGATCAGTGCAACAGGCTTTATTACTGCTACAGGAGCTGGTACGGTTACTCTGACGGCGATGGCTGCAGGCGATAGTAATTATTATTCAGCCATTACCAGTACGCTCCTTACAATCAATGCGGGAGGACAAACCTTGACTATTACTTCAGCCAATACGCTGGCCGTAGGCACCAGTTTGACAGCGAGCGCGACTACGACAGCGAGCAGTAGTAGTGGAGGTACTTTCAGTTATGCCATTGTAGGTGGTAGTGGTTCGGCCACAGTAAATCCTGTTACCGGTTTGATTACTGGAATTCAAGTAGGTACAGTGACCTTGAGCGTAGCTTCAACAGGCGATAGCAATTATGTGGCAGCCAGTGTGAGCCAAGGTTTGACTATCACCATAGGTTCTCAAAGTCTGGGCATTGTTGGTGGACCACTCAGTGTATCGGTAGGTAATACTATTTCGATTTCAACTACTCGTTCGGTACTAGTGTCTCAAGGAGGAGCTTTGTCTTATACTGTATCAGCTGGCAGTGGCTCAGCTACGATTGATCCAGTGTTGGGTACGCTCACAGGAGTACAAGTAGGTACAGTAAATGTTATGGTGACTGCTTTGGGTAATCCGAGCTATTATGCTTCAATTTCTACTACCCAAAGTGTAAGCATTACCATCTCTACGCAAACTTTAGCGATCAACAATCAACCAATCAGTTTGACAGTGGGTAGCACCTTACCGATCTCAGTGACTCGTTCAGTATTGGCAGCACTGGGTGGTGGTTTGACTTATAGTTTGGTACCTAATAGCTTATCAGCTAGCATTGATGCTTCAGGTAATTTGACTGGTATTCATATTGGTACAGTTACCCTGACGATAACAGCATTGGGCAATACCAATTATTATTTGCCCGTGTCAAGTACGGTAGTAGCTACGATCAATCAAGGTACACAGTCCCTGATTTTCACTTCGTCCGCTAATCTAGTTCTGAATGGTAGTATGACGGTCGCTTTGACACGTACCAATGCCAATATGAGCTATTTGCCACAGGCTGCTGGTGGAGCTTTAACTTATTCAGTGACCAGTTTGAATGGAGGAGGCTCAGCCACAGTAGATCCCAATACAGGATTGATTACAGGTGTTAGTGTAGGCTTTGTGACTTTACAGGCTAATGCTGCAGGCGATGCAGATTATTTTCCAAGTCAGACGAGCCAGGCCATTTCTATTTTCTATAGTCCAGGAGCAGTAGGTACCGGCGGATCAGATATGCAGCTTTGGTTACGTGCAGATAATGCGGTATTGAATAGTGGAGGCCAGGTAACCGAGTGGGATGATCAGTCGCAAAGTATTTCGGTGACAGCAAATCAAGCTCAAGCTACAGCCTCTGCATCCATTGTGAACAATGCAGCCATGCTGAATTATAATCCGGTGGTGAGCTTCGATGGTACGCAGAGTTTGTCTGGTGTGGCTAACTTTAATTTTGCTAGTAGTGGCACGATTATAGCAGTGGCACGCAATACGCTCAGTGGAGTATCTACAGGCAGTTTGTTGTCTACTGGAGGCGGTACAGGTCCCGGTATTGATGCAAGCTCAAGTGCGTTCACTATCCATGGTATTGGAGGCTCAGGAGCTAGTGTGGATAAGGGTTCAGGCGCCTTAATGCTGATAGGTACCTATGCTAATACACGAACTACCTCAGGATCAATGTTAAGTGCTAATGGAGTATTGGGTTCAGCTGGAGGAAGCTTTGGAATTAGTAACACAGCTTCAATTTTCCAAATAGCTCCAGGCTTTACTAGTGATATAGCTGAAATGGTGTACTATAATCGTGGCATATCAGCTCTGGAACAACAACGTTTATTGAGTTATTTGGCCATCAAATATGGTTTGCAAATCGATCCGAGTCTTTTGTTAGACTATTTAGCTAGTGATGGTACACCGGTATGGACGAATGCTTCACATAGTGGTTATACCAGCACGATCCTAGGTTTAGGAGCAGATGCGATCAGTGGATTGAATCAAAAGCAATCAGGTGGTCAGGTATTGACCTTGAGTTTGGGAAGTAATCTTGCAGCCAGCAATGCATCTAATACGGGCATATTTACTTCAGATAAGTCGTTCTTATTGGTAGGTAATAATGGATTGAGTTCAAGCCTTACCAATACGAGCGATCTTCCAAGCAATCCGGGAACGAATGCTCCAATACGCATGCGAATGGGTCAGGTTTATATGGCTCAGAATACGAATCATGTAGGAGCTGTGACCTTGCAATTTAATTTAGCAGGAGCTTTGTCTAGTTCGACAGGTGTTCCTTATCAAAGCTCAGAATTGTGCTTACTGATAGACCGAGGTAATACAGGTAGTTTCAGCAATTGTACGATAGTAAATGGTAGTTTGACTGTATCTGCTGTTCAGGTAGGAGGTAGTACGAGCACGATATATCAGTTTGCTGGCATTATGTTGAATAGTGATGATCGCTTCACGGTAGGTCTGTTGAAGAAAGCTCAGAGTTTAACCTTTGCTCAATCGATCTATAGCACTTCAGTAGGAGCTATAACGACTATTACAGCTGTGAATAGTGCAAGTGTAGGGAGTGCATCAGTTGTTTATAGCTTGAGTAGTGCAGGAGCAGGCTCAGTTACGCTCAATGCCAGTACAGGTCAGTTGACGGCTACGCTAGCTGGTACGGTTACCTTGACAGCCACTGCACAAGCGAACGCTGACTATGTAGGAGCCACAACAAGTACGACAGTTGTGATCGGCAAGGGCACACCGACCTTATCGATTAGTAGTACAACTTTAGCCATGACAGTGGGAAGTACGGCCACTTTGAGCTCATTGAGTATACCTCCACTGTTAGGTGGGGTGTCTAGTACTGGAGCTATTAGCTATAGTGTTGTTTCTGGGGGCAGCAGTGTTTTATTGAATTCGCTTAGTGGCGGTTTAACCGCTATTCAGTCGGATCAGGTGGTATTGCAGGTGAACCAAGCAGCCGATACGAATTACAATGCGCCACTAGCGGCGAGTTTGACCATTACGATCGGTCCAAGTACACCGAGCTTGGCTTTGAGTACGACTACGGGTTTAAGTAGTACGGTAGTGGGGGGTATTATCTCTATTACAGCTACGAGCGTTCCTTCCCCCCCTGGAGGAACAGTAGCTAGCACTGGAGTGATCACTTTCACTGTGAGCAGTATAGGGGGAGGTAGTGCAACGATCAATGCCAGCAGTGGTCAGTTAACGGCGCTAGCCTCCGGTCAGGTATTGGTGCAGGCTAATCAAGGACTAGATGTGAACTATTATGCTTCTTATCCTGGTATGCTGACCATCACTATCGGTGCAGGATCACAGACGCTGACCTTGACCTCAAGCACAAACAATTTTAATACGACGGTGGGATCGAGCTTGACAGTAACAGGTAGCAGCAATGTAACCGGCGGTGGAGCTATTACCTATAGTATAGTATCTGGCAGTGGTTCAGCGACGGTAAATAGTAATACAGGTTTCATAACGGCTATAGGAGCAGGTACAGTGACGATCTTGTCGATGAGCCAGGGCAATGCCAACTACAATGCAGCCAGTGTGAGTCAGACATTATTCATTGGCAAGGGAACACCGACGCTATCTTTTAGTAATACATTGACAGCTACCTCGGTGGGTAATAACATTGTGATCACAGCGATCAGCACTGCACCAGGCATTTTGCCAAGTACGGGCGGCATCAGTTATAGTTTGTTAAGTTCAGGCAGCATGAGTGCAAGCATCGATGCCACAGGTGGGACTTTAACGGGTACACAGAGTGGTCAGGTGGTTGTTCAAGCGATTCAGGGTGGTGATGCGAACTATAATGCTCCACTACCAATCACGTTGACTATTAGTATCGGTAAGGGCACGCCCACATTATCGATTAGTAGCACAACGTTGTCGCTGGCGGTAGGAACGACAGCAACGGTGAGTGCACAGAGCACGCCACCGCTAGTAGGAGGCATCTCAAGCACGGGTATGATTAGTTACAGCATAATTGGAGGTTCAGGTAGTGCTACGCTGAATGTGTTCACGGGTCAGTTGACAGCGACAGCTTCAGGAAATATTATAGTTCAGGCGATACAGGGTTCAGATGTGAACTACAATGAACCCTTGTCGGTGAGTTTGAGTATTACGATCGGAGCAGGTGTACAAACGCTGTCGCTCACTTCTAGTACAGGGAATTATGCTACGGTGGTAGGTACTAGCCTAACAGTAACAGGTAGCAGCAATGTAACCGGCGGTGGAGCTATTACCTATAGTATAGTATCTGGCAGTGGTTCAGCGACGGTAAATAGTAATACAGGTTTCATAACGGCTATAGGAGCAGGTACAGTGAGTTTGGTGGCATCGATTTCAGGCAATGCCAACTATTTTGGAGCAAGTATCACTCAGGTGATTACTATCGGTAAGGGTTCACAGACGCTTAGCATCAGTCCAAGCACGAGTGCGATGTTTGCAGGAACGAGCTTGCAGCTGATTGCGAGCACTAGTGCAGGTATTCGGGGAGGTTTGATTAGTTATAGCATATTAGGAGGCAGTGGCTCAGCGACGGTGAATGAAAGCACAGGTTTAATTATAGGTATGGAAGCTGGAACTGTGACATTTGTAGCGAGTATTTCAGGAGATACAGATTACAACTCAAGTTCGACGAGTCGTACCATAACGATCAATAGGGGCTCACAAGCATTGACGATTACATCTCCCTTGAGCACTTTTGTAGGAGGTGTGCTCATAGCGAGTGCGAGCAGTACAGCCAGTGCAAGTAGTGGAGGGACGATCAGTTATACTTTGTTAGGAGGCAGTGGCTCGGCCACGATAGATTCCAATAGTGGTCTATTGAGGGGCTATCAAGCAGGAACGTTGCTGCTTTTAGCAAGTATATCAGGGGATTCTAACTATAATAGTGCTTTTTCGACGCAAGTGATCACTATCGGTAAGGGCACGCCAACATTGTTACTAAGTGTATCAAGCACGTTGATGAGTGTTGGAGATAGTATGCCTGTATCGGTTACCAATCAGGCTCCTGCCGGAGGTATAACACATACGGGATCAATTAGTTACCAAATCATCAGTGGCGGGGGTAATGCCACGATCGATCAGCAAGGTATGATCACGGCGCTTAATTCGGGAATTATTGTGGTACAGGTGAGTGGTTCTGGGGATGCAAATTATAATGCACCATTGGCATCGACATTGAGCATAACGATCAATCCAGGAGCGCAGACGTTGACGATTAATTCGATTAATATGATGTCGATCAATGGCAGTATAGTAGCAACAGCGACGACTAGTGCAGGTGTAGGTAGAGGTGGAACGATAAGTTTTAGTTTGTCTCCGATTACGGGTACAGCTACCCTTGATGCGAATAATAATATTACAGCTATTCAAGAAGGTGCGGTGTTATTAACGGCGAATATTTCTGGGGATCCGAACTATGTATCAGCTACGACAAGTCAAACCATTACGATAGTGAGTTTGGAGCTAGTTTCGTTGAGCAGCAGCTTCCGGGAGGGAGACCAGGCACATATGACGTTGAGTTTGTCTCCAATAGGTATAGTGTTGCCGAGTGATGTTGTTTTCACGCTATCGGGCAGTGAGGCTTCAGTGGGTCATTATCGCCTGCCCCTCAGTGTGACTCTTGCTGCAGGGACGAATAGTGTGGACATTCTGGTGAATGCTTTGACAGATACGATATTGTTCAATAGTGAACCTTTGGAGGTTAGTGCGAGCAATATCTACTTGGGTGCAGTGAGTTCAATGATAGAAATCATGGACACTACTGGTGATAATCCAGCCAATCGAGTGATCACTATTGGGAATGAGACGATCTTTTTAGATGGCACGGTAAGTGTTGATTTGAGGTTGCCTAATGGCATCACGGTATTGAGCCCGCTGACGGTGAGTTTGAGTATGGGTAGCTCAAGTGATGTTAGCCAGTTGTTAGGTCCACCTTTGATCGGTCCGATGGTGGTTGTGATTCCAGGGGGAGGTAACTCGGGTTCGTTTAGCGTGACGGCGTCAAATAGCGGGACTCAGCCATCTCAAATTATCATCGATGGATCCGTAACAGGGACGAGCATCAGCTTTACCGTGAATTCAGGTATAGTTACCGTGTTAGACCAAAAGGTCAATATAGTAGCTGCCCTGTCAGATAATGGAGATGGAATCAATGATTGTTTGACGATTTCCAACATAGAGAAGTTTCCAGATAATCGAGTAGATATTGTTGATAGGTATGGAGTAACGATATACAGCATAGAACACTATGACAATATGGGGAATAACTTCTGTGGGGTATCGAATGTAGGTCTTTCGTATCATGTTCCTTCTGGTACATACTACTATGTGATTAGGTTAATTGATAAGCGCACGGATCCTAATAATACCAAAGAGGAGAAATATTATAAGTTTTTTGAGGTGAGAAACTCAAATAATTAGCAGTGAATAGTTGACCTTTAGTATTGATACCTTGAGATATTAATACTAAAGGTCAACTATTTACAACCTTTGCAGAGTTATTGATTACAATTGAGACTACCATCCAGAAGCAAGCGTCAAACCAAATATTCTAAAGCCTATAAAAGGGGTTATTTGACGAAAGGGGAATTAAAGTACGCTAAGGTATTGAATGACTTTTACAGATGAAAGTGTCATGTTGAATTATACCCCCTATCCAGACGTCAGACTATTTATACAAAAATGTCAGTATAGGATTGTTTTCTATATTTATTGACTCATGTTACGCGGTACTTGATTCCGGGTAATATAAGTGATGCACTAATACTGGCGATGCTTTTTTAGCTCCTTTGTACTCGTTGTCAGCAAATGCCATTCAGCTTTTAGTTTAATTTTTTTATAGCTTCGCCTGTTTTCATTTTACATCCGATGAATATTAAAAAAATCCTGATTGCCAATAGAGGAGAGATTGCTATTCGTATTAGCCGTGCTTGTAATGAGTTAGATATTCAAACAGTAGCCATTTATACGTATGAGGATCGATACTCACTCCATCGTTATAAAGCCGACGAAGCTTATCAAATTGGGGAAGAAAATGATCCACTCAAACCATATTTAGATATCGATGCCATTATTGAGATGGCTAAGTATAGTGGGGCTAATGCAATACATCCAGGCTATGGCTTTTTGTCCGAAAACCAGGAATTTGCGAAAAGATGCGCTCAGAATGATATCATTTTTATTGGTCCTCGACCTGATGTGATGAATGCTTTGGGCGACAAGGTGATTGCGAAGATCGCTGCAAAAAAAGCTCATATCCCAATTATAGAAAGCAATGAGGGTTCTTTAGATACGCTTGAGGATGCATTACAGGAGGCAAAACGTATCGGATACCCAATGATCCTAAAAGCGGCTTCTGGTGGTGGTGGTCGTGGAATGCGTGTGGTTCGTACGGCAGATGAGTTGGGAAAATCGTTCAACGAAGCGCGCAGTGAGGCTAAGAATGCTTTTGGGGATGATACCGTTTTTTTAGAAAAATTTATAGAGCGTCCGCGGCATATTGAGGTGCAAATTGTGGCCGATAATTACCAGCATGTGGTCCATTTATTTGAACGTGATTGTTCTGTGCAGCGCAGATTCCAGAAAGTAGTTGAAGTAGCTCCATCTCTCAATCTGAAGGACGAAACACGCCATAAATTATACGAGTACGCTGTTAATATTGCCAAAGCGGTTAATTACAATAATGTTGGTACGGTTGAATTCTTGTTGGACGCGGATGAGCACATTTATTTTATCGAAGTCAATCCGCGTATTCAGGTAGAACACACGGTTACAGAGATGATTACCGGTATTGATTTGATTAAAACACAGATCTACATCGCTGATGGTTACAGTTTGAGTGCCGTTGAAGTAGGCTTGGGCGATCAATCCAAAATCACGAAATATGGTTTTGCCATGCAATGCCGAATCACGACAGAAGATCCGACCAGTGATTTCAAGCCCGACTATGGTACGTTGATTACCTACCGAAATGCTGCTGGTTTTGGGGTTCGTTTGGATGAAGGAAGTACTTATCCTGGCATGCGTATCAGTCCATTTTTTGATTCCATGTTAGTTAAAGTTAGTACTTGGGGGGGTACACTTAGTGATGCTTCTCGAAAAATGAATCGAGCCTTGCGTGAGTTTCGGATACGAGGCGTAAAGAATAATATTCAGTTTTTAGAAAACATCGTTAATCATCCCACCTTTATTGAAGGAAAGGCAACAGTCAATTTTATACAGGAGCATCCTGGCTTATTTCATACTGAAACAAGGTTGGATCGAGGCACTCGTATGCTGTCTTTTTTGGGAGATGTTTCTGTAAATGGCAATGCCGATGTTAAAAAAGTAGATCCTGATAAGCGTTTACAGAAACCGTGTATTCCGGATTTTGATCATCATGCAAGCTATCCCAAGGGAACCAAAGATCTGCTAACAGAATTGGGGCCCGATGCATTTTGCCAGTGGTTGAAAAATGAATACAAAATATATTATACCGATACCACGCTGCGTGACGGACATCAATCCTTGTTAGCTACTCGTATGCGTACGTACGATATGTTAAAGGTGGCAGAAGCATTTGCCAAATGTCATCCACAAACGTTTAGTATGGAGGCTTGGGGTGGAGCTACGTTTGACGTATGCCTTCGATTTTTACACGAGGATCCGTGGGTACGTTTGGAAAAACTACGAGCAGCCATCCCCAATATTCTGATACAAATGTTGATCAGAGGATGTAATGGTGTTGGATATTCGGCTTATCCGGACAATCTAATCGAATCTTTTGTGCAAACAAGTTGGGAAAAGGGCGTCGATGTCTTTCGCATCTTTGATTCACTCAACTGGATGGAGAACATAGCACCTTGTATCGAGATGGTGCGTAAAACGACAGGTGGTATTGCGGAGGGTTCTTTCTGCTATACGGGTGATATTCTCGATCCAAAACGCACGAAATATGATCTGAACTATTACTTGCGTTTAGCGAAGGACTTAGAAAATGCAGGATCACATATTTTGGGTGTCAAAGATATGTCGGGCTTGCTTAAGCCTTATGCTGCGAAAATTTTGATCGAAGCATTAAAAGATACCGTCAAAATTCCCATTCACTTGCACACACATGACACTTCATCCTTGCAGCCAGCCACGTATATGATGGCTATTGAGGCAGGTGTGGATGTGGTCGATTGTGCGCTCGGCTCTTTATCTGGATTGACCTCGCAGCCCAGTTTTAATGCGATGGTGGAGATGATGCGTTTCCATAAACGGGAAAATCCATATGATGCAAAATCATTAAATCAATTTAGTACCTATTGGGAAGTTGTTCGTGAATATTATTATCCTTTCGAGTCGGGTATGAGGGCGAGCTCTGCAGAAGTTTTCCAACACGAGATTCCAGGTGGACAGTATTCTAATCTGAAATCTCAAGCGATTGCCTTGGGCTTGGGCAATCAGTTTGAAGAAATCAAGGATCGTTACGTGGAAGTAAATGATTTATTCGGCGATATCGTTAAAGTGACTCCTAGCTCCAAAGTCGTGGGTGATATGGCACAATACATGGTAGCCAACCAGATCAGCAAAGAAGATATTTTTACTCGTGGTGATCAAATCTCTTTTCCTGACTCGGTGGTTTCACTTTTTATGGGAGAGCTGGGCCAACCCGAAGGTGGATTTCCGGAGGAATTGCAGCGTATTATTTTAAAGGACAAAGCTCCACAAACAGGTCGGCCCAACAAGTATCTACCCACACTTGATTTGGATGAAGACTTCGCCGCATTCAAAAAACAGTTTGGAAAGGATCTGCCATACACAACCTATTTATCGTATAAGTTTTATCCGAAGGTAACAGAAGATTACATCCGGATGTTCCGTCAGTATGGCGATCTGGACGTGATTCCAACCAACTACTTTTTCTTTGGAATGAAGCCTGGTGCAGAAACGACAATTGAGATATCTCGTGGAAAAACCTTGCTCATTCGTCTGTTGTCAATTGGTCCAGCTGATGATAAAGGGATGCGAACTGTGTTTTTTAAACTGAATGGGCAAACACGTAATATCGAAGTACAGGATAAAATGATTCAAGTAACACGATTCGAAAATCATAAAATTGACAAGGCAAATCCTATTCATATTGGTTCGCCATTGCAAGGAATGTTATCTAAAGTATTTGTTAAACCCAATGAAAAGGTGAAGAAAAACCAGCCTTTATTTATGGTGGAAGCAATGAAAATGGAAACAAATATTGCAGCTTCAGCAGATGGGGTAATAAAGCAAATTGTGCTTTCGTCAGGAACACTGGTGAATACGGATGATCTGGTGTTGGAACTGGTTCAAGAGGAGGGAGCGTAATATATGTCAGTTTGAACTTATTGTATCAAAGTAAGCTTGGTGCAAAATTAATGTTGCTTGGTGTGGTGAATAGAATTTGTGATAGCCCATTAGCATAGGCTATGTAGGCAAGCATAATAGTGAAAACCTGGTTTTCAACTCAAATACTTTTTGCTATGCAGAAAATGTTTGAGTTGATAGGTTATTTTTTATGTGCAGCTTTTGCCTCCGCTATTTCATACTCCAATTCGGGATCAATATTTTGCTTTTCTACTTTTCTGGCTTTTTCCATGAGCTCTTCATGATGCGCTTGTAGATACGCTAATTTTGCTTTACCATACGATAGCTTCGTAATGACCACAAAGAGTACTGGTACAATAAAAATAGCGAGCGTAGAGGCAGCTACCATACCACCCAAAACGGTAAAGCCGATTGTTTTACGAGCCACGGCGCCTGCTCCAGTGGCTAAAACAAGGGGCATGACGCCCAGAATAAATGCCATAGATGTCATGATAATAGGTCTCAAACGCAAGCGAACGGCTTCTAAGGTTGATTTTATAAGTTCTTCGCCATGATCCACTCTTACCTTGGCAAATTCTACAATCAGGATCGCATTCTTGGCAGATAAGCCTATCAATGTGATGAGCCCTATTTGTGCATATACATTGTTCGTTAATGGCGGTATCAGCGTGAGGGTAAAGATAGCTCCAAAAGCACTGATCGGTACAGCAAGCATCACTGAAAAAGGCACTGACCAACTTTCGTACAAAGCTGCCAGAAAAAGAAACACGAAAGTGATTGAAAAAAGGAAGATATAAACAGTAATAGAGCCTGCCTTAATCTCTTCATAGCTCAAGCCAGAAAATTCATAGGTATAACCCCGCGGTAATTTTGTTTCGGCTAATTTTTTTAATGCTTCAATTCCCTGGCCAGTACTATACCCCGGTGGTGTTGAGCCGTCCACTTCTGCAGAGCGAAAAATATTAAAATGGGTAATCAGTGGAGCAGCTTCTGATGTTTTATAAGTGATCAGTGTGCTCAGTGGTAGCATGCTGCCGTTTTGGTTACGTACATAGTATTTATTCATATCCGATATCAGCGCTCGGAATGTGGTGTCAGCCTGAACTACCACATGGTATGTTCGATTATACAGTGTGAAATTATTGACAAACAAGCTACCCATATAGGCTTGCATCGTCGTAAAAACATCCGCAACATTAACACCCATTTTTTCGCATTTTTCTCGATCTACTGTTACATCATAACTGGGTGTATGAGCTGAATAATAGCTGAATGCGGTTGATATAGCGGGGATTTTATGTGCTTCGGCAACAAAATTCTTGACTACAGTTTCGAAAGTCTGCAGGTCATCGTTGGTATTACTTTGTTGAATTTGCATACTAAAACCAGCCGCTTGTCCTATTCCTCGAATAGGGGGTGGTGGGATGACTACCACATTTGCATTTTTTATGCCAGCATCGGCAATGCGTTTCTTGATCACATTCATAATGCCTGGCAATTTTGTACTGGGTTTGGTACGTTCGTCCCAAGGTTTGAGCATGCAGAATATGGTCCCGCTATTGGAATTCATTCCTGAACTCAAGATGTTCAATCCCGATAGGGCAGCATAATGACCAACTCCAGGTGTGGAGCCTATGATGTCCATCAGCTTCTTGATCAGATTAACAGACTGTACCGTAGACGAAGCCTCAGGTAATTGGTATGTAATATATAAACGGCCATCATCTTCAAAAGGGATAAAACCAGATGGTTTGGCTTTAAATAAGAAATAAGCACCTGCACAAATACATACCAATAGAATCACAATATACTTGGAGCCTTTAATGCTTTTCTGTACGCCATTTGAATAACTGTGCGTGATCTTTTCAAACCAATTATTGAAAGAAGAGAAGAATCTGTCTAGAATATTTTGCTTCTTGTTGGGATTAGAGGGTTTTAGCAATAGCGTGCAAAGTGCTGGTGTTAATGACAATGCAATAAATGCTGAAAGTATCACGGAGATGGCAATGGTGATGGCAAACTGTTGGTATAAACGACCTACAATACCTGGTATGAAGCCTACCGGAACAAATACGGCTGCCAATATGAGCGCTATGGCAACCACAGGAGCCGAAATATCTTTCATGGCTTGGTAGGTAGCCTCCTTTGCTGACATTTTTTGTTTGTCAATATAATGCTGTACAGCTTCCACCACGATGATTGCATCATCTACCACAATACCAATAGCCAATACAAAACCAAACATGGTTAAGGTATTGATCGTGAATCCTAGCGGGATAAAAAAGCAAAAAGTGGCTAAAATAGATACGGGAATAGCCAATATCGGGATTAACGACGACCGCCAATTTTGTAAGAATAGAAATACGACGATTGCTACCAAAGCAAGTGCTTTCAATAAAGTGCCAATCACCTCCTGCATCGAAACTTTGATTACCGTCACTGATTCAAAGGGTACTTTGTAATCAACATCTGCCGGAAAAGCCTTTTTTAATTTTTCCATTTCTGCATACACATTGTTTGCAGTTTGTAGAGCGTTACTTCCAGGGGTTTGATATACCATCAAAAAAGAAGCTCTTTTACCATCCACAAACGAGTTGCTCGAAAAAGAAAATTTACCTAGTTCTACCCTGGCTACATCTTTCAGGTAAACGAGCGCACCCGTTGTGGGGATTGTCTTCACAATAATTTTTTCGTAGTCAGAAGCTTTGCTGAGCTGGCCATTGACAAGAATTCCAAATTCATGTGTTTGCGAGGTTTGTTGTGGGGGAGCGCCGGCAGCACCTGCTGCTACTTGCATGTTTTGGGCATTTAAAGCACTGATAATATCCTGCGGCGTTAGGCTATAGGAAGCCAGCTTGTTGGGATTCATCCATACACGCATACTAAAATTGTCGGTACGTGAATTGATGTCACCTACACCAGGTACACGTAGCAGCGCATCTTCAATAAATGTATTGGTGTAGTTATCAAGAAAGGTGATGTTATGTGAATTGTTAGGTGAATAGATGGCCACCATCATCAGCATACTTGGATTTCGGGCACGTACAGTCAATCCGAGTCTGCTTACTGCAGATGGCAGTAAAGGAGTGGCTATGCCAACTCGATTTTGAACATTCAGGGCAGCAATATGCACATTGGTGCCAATATTAAAGGTCACATTTACACCCATCGTACCGCTATTGGTACTGGTGCTTTGCATGTATTCCATTCCTGGAGTACCGTTTACTTGCTCTTCAATAGGAGTAGCCACTGTTTGCTCTACAGTTTGGGCATCGGCACCCGTATATTGCCCTGAGACTGAAACGCTGGGTGGGGTTATGTTAGGATATTGGTCAACAGGAAGATTAAAAAGAGAAACAAGCCCCGAAATCATCAATACCACCGATATCACGATTGCAGTTACGGGTCTTTTAATAAATGTATTGGCAATCATCCTTAATCCTTATTAATAAATATGTATTCTCAATTTTTTCAAAATCTATTTTAGGGCGTGCCCCTTCGGGCCGGGCTATCCGCTACAAGTTCTCGTTTCGCTGTGCTGCACTGCGGGCTTTCCACTTCTATCCCTCACGCAAAAGCTATTCTATTTTCTCGAAATCCATCTTGTTCGTAGAATACAAACTAGCGAACACAAAAGAAGCTTTCAGCCTTTCCGTATAAATCTTTTGCATTAAAGGCGTCTTCGGCTTCTCGTATAAATCATGTGCATCAAGAGCCTTCCTTTTTAGAAGTATGAGGATGACTCTCACGAGATTTATGTATTTCGTATTCGAGTTCAGGGTCAATGTTTTGGGCTTCTACTTTTTCAGCTTTTTCCATTAAAAAATGATGATTTGCCTGTAAATAGGCTAATTTTTCTTTGCCATAAGCCATTTTGGTAATGAGCACGAAAAGGACTGGCACAATAAAAATGGCCAACGATGATGCAGCCAACATTCCGCCCAACACAGTAAATCCGATGGTTTTTCGTGCTACGGCACCCGCTCCAGTTGCCAGCACAAGTGGTAATACGCCTAAAATGAAAGCTAAAGATGTCATGATAATAGGCCTTAAACGTAAACTAACAGCCTCTAGCGTCGATTTTATAAGATCCTCTCCACGATCCACCCGCACTTTGGCAAATTCTACGATCAGAATGGCATTTTTAGCAGCCAGACCAATTAATGTAATTAAACCTATTTGCGCGTACACATTGTTGGTTAAACTAGGCATAAACACCAATGTAATAATCGCTCCAAAAGCACCAATTGGCACTGCGAGTAATACCGAAAATGGTACCGACCAGCTCTCATACAGCGCCGCAAGAAAAAGAAAGACAAACGTAATGGAAAAGAGGAAGAGGTAAATCGTAGTGGAGCCTGCCTTCATTTCCTCATAACTCAATCCCGAAAATTCATAGGTATATCCTTCTGGTAAAACTTTTGCTGCAACATCTTGTAGGGCTTCAATGGCATCTCCGCTACTATATCCCTCAGCAGGTGAGCCATTGATCTCTGCAGAGCGGAAGATGTTAAAATGTGATATTAATGGGGAAGCCTGGGTTGGTTGATAACTGACAAGTGTCCCGAGTGGCAACATTTCTCCAGCTTGGTTGCGCACATAATACTTGTTCATGTCCGAAATTAGTTTTCGGTACGCAGTATCAGCTTGTATGACCACATGGAAGGTGCGGTTATAAGTAGTGAAATCATTGATATATAAACTACCCATATAAGCTTGTATGGTTGTGAAAACATCTCCAATATTGACACCCAGTTTTGCACATTTTTCTCGATCGACAGTCAGATTGTAATTGGGTGTATGTGCCGAGTAATAGCTGAATGCTTTGCTAATCGCCGGATTTTTATTTGCTTCGGCAGTAAACCTGTTGACTACTTTTTCAAAGTCCTGCAAATTATCGTTTGTGCTGCGTTGCTCTATCTGCATGCTGAAGCCAACAGTTGCACCTACGCCCGGTATAGGCGATGGTTGTATCACTTGCACATTTGCATTTTTGATGCCTGCATCAGCAATCCGTTTCTGCATGACATGAATAATTCCAGGTACTTGCTCACTTAATTTGCTGCGCTCGTCCCATGGTTTTAGCTGGCAGAATACAGTGCCATTATTTGAATTACTGGCATTGGTTACCACATTGAGTCCCGACAAGGCAGCATAGTGTGCTACACCCGGAGTTGATGCTACCACACGCATCAATTTGGACATAACCTCAACTGATTGAGTAGTAGCCGATGCTGGAGGTAATTGAAAAGTGACGTATAAATTACCATCATCTTCTGAAGGAATGAAACCAGATTCTTTATGTTGGAATAAAAAGAAAGTACCTGCACAAATACATACCAATAGAATAACCACATATTTCGACGCTTTAATACTTTTTCTAACCCCATCGGTATACTTGTCTGTTACGCGATCGAACCAGTTATTAAACATGAAGAACCATTTGTTGACCCCTGTCGCTTTTTTGTTTAGGTCGGTTGGCTTTAATAATAAGGTGCAAAGTGCAGGTGTTAACGATAATGCAATGAATGCTGAAATAATAACGGATATCGCAATGGTGATGGCAAATTGTTGGTACAGGCGGCCTACTATACCTGGAATAAAACCTACAGGAACAAATACTGCAGCCAAGATAAGGGCAATAGCGACCACAGGTGCCGAAATATCCTTCATCGCTTGATAGGTAGCTTCTTTGGCCGACATCTTTTTATTGTCGATGTAATGCTGCACAGCTTCGACCACGATAATGGCATCATCAACCACAATACCGATGGCCAATACGAAACCAAACATGGTTAATGTGTTAATCGTAAATCCGAGAGGAATAAAGAAGCAAAATGTACCAAAAATGGATACAGGTATGGCGAGTACAGGAATGAGTGTCGAACGCCAATTTTGTAAAAACAAGAACACCACGATCGCTACCAAAGCCAGTGTTTTTAATAAGGTGACTACCACATCTTGCATGGATACTTTGACGACAGTAACCGATTCAAAGGGAACTTGATACTCGATGTCTGAAGGGAAAGATTTTCTGAGCTGGGCTAATGTCTTATAAACACCATTGGCCGTTTCCAAAGCATTGCTGCCGGGTGCTTGATAAATTTGGAGGTAAGAGGCCCGATGACCATCAACGAAAGAATTGCTTGAAAAGGTAAATTTTCCCAGTTCAACTCTTGCTACATCTTTGAGGTAAACCAACTCACCTGTGTTGGGGAGTGTTTTTAGAATGATGTTTTCAAATTCAGAAACCCTGCTCAATCGCCCGTTAACAAGGATACCTAGCTCATAAACTTGGTTTGCTCGCTGAGGAGGGACACCTGCTGTGCCAGCTGCAACTTGTACGTTTTGAGCATTTAGCGCATTGATAACATCTTGAGGTGTCAAGCTATACGCGGCCATTTTATCTGGATTCATCCAGATTCGCATACTGAAATCATCTGTAAAGCGACTGATACTCCCCACCCCAGGCACCCTGAGTAGTGCATCTTGTATAAAAATGTTGGTATAGTTATCCAGAAAAGTGATGTTGTGTGTACCCTTTGGCGCATATATAGCCACCATCATCAACATACTGGGATTAAGTGCACGTACTGTTAGCCCCAAACGACTTACGGATGCAGGTAATAATGGTGTGGCAATACTCACTCGGTTTTGAACATCCAGTGTAGCAATATCAATATCGGTCCCCAACTTAAAGGTCACATTCATTGACATGAGCCCATTATTGGTGCTATTGCTCTGCATGTATTCCATGCCCGGTGTGCCGTTTACTTGTTCTTCAATGGGGGTAGCAACCGTTTGTTCAACAGTTTGAGCATCAGCTCCTGTAAACTGACCATTCACTTGTACAATGGGTGGTGTGATATTGGGATATTGGTCAATAGGCAAAAGTAAAATACACACCGTGCCAGTAATTACTAATACAATAGATATAACGATAGCAGTTACAGGTCTTTTTATAAAGGTATTAGCAATCATAAGTCAATAATTAGTATTGCGTATTAGAATATGCACATTGAAGCAATGATGGTATAGGATATCAAAAAGCAATCCACTCTACCTCTTGCCACCTTGCCCTGGAGCTACTACGTTCGCTGTAGTGATGGGTGATCCATCGTGCAGAGATTGGACGCCATCGATCACGATTCGCTCACCAGCACTAATTCCATCCTTTATAATCACATTCGGTCCTATTGTTTGCCCTAGTTGTACCTTTTTTTGTACTGCCAAAAGCTGAGAGTTGCCTTTTGTTGTGCTAGAGCCCGCTTCTGTATTATTGATTATGCTATCTTTTGCTGTGTAAACAAAATACTCACCCATTTGTTCCACAACTGCTTTACTTGGCAACACTAATTGGGGTTCTTTTTCTTGGTTATGTACCCTTACGATGCAGCTCATGCCCACTTTTAGGATACTTTTGGGATTAGGAAACACAAGCCTGATTCGGATAGATCCTGTTTGAGCGTCAACAGCACGGTCAATGATAGAAATTTTCCCAGTGTGCGGATAAAGGGAATTATCAGGCAATAGAATGGTAAACAAAGAATCTACGGGTTGATTTTGTGTGCGTTCTAATCGTTCGAAATAGGGTAGTTGTTTCTCATTAATCAGAAAATCAACAGCCATTGGGTCGTCTGTCGAAATGGTGTTTAATATGGTAGAACCAGGCGTTACTACATTCCCCAGTTTAACTTGACTGAAACCAATTGTTCCATTAAAAGGGGCAGTAACAACGGTGTAAACTAAATTGATCTTAGCTGTTTTTACAGCTTCTTCCGAAGCCTTTACTTGATTTTTTGCGTTTTGTAGTGCAATTACTGCGTGGTCATACAGCTGTTTGGCAACGGCATTGCGTTCATTTAGATATTCATAACGATCAGCATCCTGTTGAGCTTGCACCAAATTGCCTTGTGCAACTTTAAGATTAGCCACTGCAGCATCGTAATTAGCTTGGTATATACGTCTATCTATTTCGTATAGCTTTTGACCTTCCTTGACATGGCTTCCTTCTTTAAAAAATATTCCAGTAACAGCACCTGTTATTTGTGGAAGCAAATTAACCTGACTTAGGGCTGCTGTTGTAGATGGGTAGCGGTCATAATACAAAACGTGCTGTGCTTGTACATTGTACAAGTTGACCGGTATTTCGGAGCTAGGTGGTGCTTGTTTGTTATGACAGGCGATTAATAACAAACAACTTGGAAAAATAGTATTCACGAATATGCTCTTCATAGAGATTGAGTTTTATATTAAAAAGAAATATCTCCCATTGCTTTTTCCAAATCTATCTTACTTGAAAGTAGCTGGAATAATGAGTTCAAATAATTGATTTCGGATGTTATTAAATTGGATTCGGCAGTAATTACATTCAAGTAGGCTACGATTCCTTGTCTGTATTGTAAGTCCACAACGAAGTAAACCCGTTTTGCTGTGGCTACATTCTTTTGTAATAATTCAAAGTTGTACAAATTGCTTTTGTAATTGGCTAAAGCGGTTGTGTACTCATTGTTTATTTGCAGCCTCAGATTCACTTCATCCCAGTCAGTGAGTGCTTCTTGCATTTTTGCTTTGCGTACATTCTGTACCCGAGAGAATCCGGTGAATATGGGGATGTTTAATGACAGTCCTATCAATGAACTTGGTGAAGAATTTCCAAAAAGAGTAGAGAACTGATTGCTTTGGAACCCAAGATTATAATTGTAAAATGCAGACAAAGTTGGTAGGAAGGCAAGTTTGTAATAATGCGTGAGCTGATATTGTAAATCCTTTTGAGTTTTGTTTTGTTGATACTCAATACGTTTTTCATATTGCAGTTGTTGTGCAGTATCAATTTGGATGCTTTTTATCATTTGCAATGTGTCAAAGCTTACATTAAACTGCTTGTCGACGGGGTAGCCCATTAACTGTTTTAAAGCGGCATATTGTGGGATAACATTTTCAGTAGCTTGTTTTAGCTGAGCTTTTGAGTTATTTAAGGTAATAGTCGCTTGCTCATAATCTGTTTCATCGACAATACCTCCTTTATATTGGTGATATGCATCGCGAAGGCTTTTGCCCAGACGAGCAGTATCCTCTTTCAAAATATCAATTTGTTTAAGGGTCAGTAGTACATTATAAAATGATTTACTAACTGTTGACACTAGATTTATCTTGGTACTAGTTGTAACTTCCTTGGCCTGTTTGATGTAAACAGGGGCAGTTTTGGCCGCATATAGTAGCGATGGGTTGAACAGCGCTTGTGAAGCGGCTAATTGTGGTATAAATGTATTAGAATAACGCGGCTGACTACCAGTTGCAGGAGACCCTGTAGATCCTATAGATGTGGTGGAGGTAGGTACTAAACCAAGCTGGATATAATGAATTAAATTGCCAGTAACATTTACCTGTGGAAGCCATCCTGATAAGTTGATTGCATTAGTTGCTTTGGCAATATCGATATTGATCAATGACTGATTGAGAGCAGGCTGGTGTAGCAAAGCGTAGTTAATGCACTCTTGAAGGGTTAAATCTTTGATGGTGTCTTGCTTGTTAGTTGATGGGAGCAGGTTAGTACGTACATTTTGTGCGTATGTAAATAATGATAGGCTAATTAAACTGGCTATGAACAAAAAAAGTCGGACCCGGCTTATGTTGGATATAGTGTAGATCATTTTGTTCTTATTGGTTAATAATGTTTGACACTATTTGCAAACATGCTAAAAATATATCTGTCCTGCTGACTCTTTTTTTGTTAAAAATAGTTAATTGTTAATTTTTATGTTTTTTGGTTAATAAAATTGTTTTAATTATTTGATAGATGAGTGGATGCTTTATTTGTTTTGCTTTGTTTCTGTTTTTTTAATTAATGATTAATGAATATTTCCTAACTGGGTGCTGGGTGGTGTTTTTATTTTTAAAATCAGTAGGTTATTATTTTGAAAAATATCGATCAGTTTAAGCTCCAAGGAGTTCGAGGGTCTAATCAGCTGAATAATATTTAGGTAGAGCTTAAATAGGTTCCAATATTACTTTGTTTCTCATCTTAGATAAACTCTAAATATATTTTAATATTTCAATAGCTTTGCTGCCATTTTATATAGAATATGGGCAAAGGTTATCTTATTCGATTTTGTTTTAAAAAGTATAGTATTTTTTTTATCACGGTACTAGTTGGTTTATTTAGTGGTTCAGTAAAATCACGGAGTTATTCGCGTATAAAGCCATTTGTTTCTAGTAGTGCTAGTGATAATATAGTCTTAGAATCGATTGAGCTTCTGTCATCAGTTAATCATTTATCTCGGTTTGATGAGAAGGAGCATTGTCCTTCATCTGAAAGACCTAAAAAGTATTTTTTTTATATACATACGAATGTTTCAAGTTCTGATCATACTTCGTATCCCGATCGTTTTGTTGTTAGTCTGTTGATTGATTATGAAATTAATGATGGATCTAGGAAAATTAATGGCTCGGATATTGGAAAATATATTGAAGGGGATAAAAGAATGATAATCAATATACTGCAACCATATCTTTTAAACGGAAGGAAATGGCCTATAGATTCGTATTGTGGAATAGGGGTAAAATTCAAGGATGCTTATTATAAAGAAGGGCTGAATAAGTATAAGTTAATGATACGTGTATCAGAAGAGGGAAATCCTAGTAAGATGGGTACACTTACTATCGAACCTATGGATGTGCGTGTGAAGCTCAATAGGATGTCGAATGGTTGTAGCGACAAGGTTTCTATGGAAGCGGTTCGTGCATCCACTACGACAAAATCTGGTTTAGATCTTTTTTACTCAGGAACTGGAAAAGATGACTTGGATGGTGCACCTCAATCGGTCGATATGCGTGACTTAGCATCCAATCAAATCAATATACCATTGAAGAAGATTTATGCGACTAAGTCTAAAAATCTTCAAATAGTTGCTCATGCACGTGGTTACACGCCTTCATGTCATGAGCTTAATATCCCAGCAGCAGATGGGCTCACCTTGAGTGCAGCTGTGCTTGAACGTAATCAAAAAACGAATGGAGAGCGCATTCCGGTGACTATAAGCATTCCACAATGTCACGTGAATCCTTTCTATTCAATGCCTATTACGCTTACCTATAGTAATAATGCACAGATGGATTTAGATGGTTCACCTCAATCTGTCAAGATACCAGCCGGACAGAGTCAATATCAATTTGATGTTTTTCTTAAATCGGCTGTCCGATGTGCTAAAGACCTCACGATGACAGCTAGTTCGTCCGATTTTCAAAACATAGCTTCATCGAATATTTCATTGCCTGCATCGAATGAACTTAAGCTGGAGGCTATGTATCATGGTAAACAAAAAAATGTATATGAGCATATCTCGGTTTTGGTGAAAATGATCAAATGTTCCAGCAATAGTGAAAGGAATACAGTTATCAGGCTTTGTTACGAAGGAGCTGGCGCAGCATATCTGCTTAATCCACCGAGTACACTTGATTTATCGAATGAGTTAAAAACAATTTCTATTTATTTAGACAGACAACGTAGTCTGTGCGATGCGAGCCTCAAAATATTTGCAAGTGCAGATGATGCTGCAATTGTTAGTCAAACCATTACGCTAGGCTCACCAGAGCGTAAAACAATTGTTTTAAGCACAGTAAACTAGTATGGATTTCCTCGTCCTTAGAAGTGATATTGTTTAGAATTTAAATGGTTTTTAAACATATTTTAAGTTTCAATAGCTTTAGTATTATTTTGCTAACAATATGGATAGGGATTATTTTGCTCGATTTTGTTTTAAAAAGTATTGTGCTGTTTTCGTTACGATACTGTTTGTTTTGTTAAGTGGTTTAGCAAGAGCGCAGTGGGTGTGGCCTTCAAGAAACCCTGTTTACGATCCTTCTAAAGCAAGAAGTGTGATCACCGTATGCTCAATTGAGCCTCTATCATCGCTTGACAGTTTATTTATATCTGCTGAAAATCTACATGTCCCTTCATCTGAAGAGCCTAAAAAATATTTTTTTTATATACATACTAACATCTCACGTTCTCGTCATGAGGCGGCCCCTCAACGTTCCAGTATTAGGCTATTGATTGACTATGAAATTACTGATGGATCTAGGAAAATTAGTGGATCGGATATCGAAAAATATATTGATGCTGAAAAACAATTAATAATCCAGGTATCAGACTTATTTCGCTTAGATGAAAGGAAATGGTGGGCTGATTCATACCGTGGAATAGGAGTAAAGTTTAAGGATGCTTATTATAAGATGGGATTAAACAAGTATAGCTTGATGATACATGTGTGGGAGGAAGGAAATCCTAGTAAAAAGGGTGATTTAATCATTAAACCTATAGATGTGAGTGTGAAGTTGGATAGAGCATCTAATGGCTGCAATAATAAGCTATCCATTAAAATAGAGCCTGAATTTGAAGCACCTACTTTAAATCTTGCTTATTTAGGGCTTAAAGACAATGATGTGGAAGGTTCGCTTCAAGGAGAAAGATTGGGTAATGGATTATTATATACTAGACAGTTAAAAAAGATTTATGGGACTCAGCCCAAAAATGTTAAAATATTAGCTCATTCGCGTGGCAACACACCTTCGTTGAATGAGCTAATTATTCCTGCAGCAGATGGACTTGTTTTAAGTGCATGTGAGCCTGAACGTGATGAAGAAACTAATAAAGAACGTATTCCAATTACGATAAATATTCCTCCATGTCATGTGAATCCTTTCCATCCAATGCCCATTACACTTACCTATAGTAATAATGTACAGATGGACTTAGATTGTCCACCCCGATCTGTCAAGATACCAGCTGGACAGAGTCAATATCAGTTTGATGTTTTTCTTAGATCGGCTGTTCGATGCACTAAAGACCTCAAGGTAACAGCTAGCTCGTCCGATTTTCAAAATATAGCCTCATTAGATATTCCATTGCCAGAATCAAATAAACTTCAATTAAAGGCCGCGCATCATGTCAAACAAAAAAATGTAAGCGAGCATATCTCAGTTTTGTTAAAAATGACTAAGTGTTCTAGCAGTACCGAAGCGAATCCGACTATCAGGCTTCGTTACGAAGGAGCTGGCGTAGCATATCTGCTTAATCCACCGAGTACGCTTGATTTATCGGATGAGTTAAAAACAATTTCTATTTATTTAGACAGACGACGTAGTCTGTGCGATGCGAGCCTCAAAATATTTGCAAGTGCAGATGATGCTGCAATTGTTAGTCAAACCATTACGCTAGGCTCAACAGAGCGCAAAACACTTGTTTTAAGTGCTGGAAATTAACACAGTGTATTTTTTGTTGAGCTAGTTCTGGACAGTGTATCTATGCTGTTGGATATCTGAAACAAACAGGATACCCTATTTGATTATCAATTTCTAATTGTGAAAATATAATATTCTCATATTCTTCTATTAGAATTTTTATTCTTTACTAGTATAATTGCAACTTATTAATTATTTTTTTAATCGATTTATATTTTAACATCATGCAACATCATTATTTGAAATCTTTATTTGGTCTTTCTATTATTGGATTATTAGCTATTGCTTGCAAAAAGGAAGGAGTGATTACTCCAGAGCAGCCAGCTTCGATTGCTTCAACTTCGGGTGGGTCTCAGAGTAGTAGGGCAAGGTCGGCTGAGCCAAGAGGTGATAGGTCAAAGTCGAATGATCCGAAGAACTCAAAAAAATCATCCACCCCTTATATAACAGATAGTGCTAAAAAGATTATGCTTCAGAACCCTAAAGGAAATTTTGGCCCCCAAAAAGACAAGTCATCAACCACCTACTCAACTACTACGACTCAAAGGCCTACTTCTAGCGGTAAGAAATCACTTAGTGTATCCGTGTGAAAATTTTAAGAAATGCATAGCTGTTTTTTACTAAAATTTAAATGAGGCTAGAGACTATTGGATTCAATTTTTGCGAGAATCATAGCTTGGTGATGTGAATCTTAAAGTATCTACAATATGTAGATGGGTTCGCATCCACTAGTCATTGGGGGATATCAGGTTAGAAGAGCATTTGTCTTAAGTGCTGGAAATTTATATTCAGCCTCGTATAATTTTTAATAGGTTGTGTTTTTAAACTATCATACATTTAAAAACACAACCGAAGTTGAACAACGTAAAAAAGCAAGAGTTGAAAAAACTGTCTTGTCCTTTCAGATGATTAAAAGAACCACAACTCCTATTGGAGTTGGACTCCCTCAAAATTCAAAGTAAAAGAATGGCCCCAAGAAAATTCTTGGGGCCATTCTTTTACTCTCATCTCTAAGCCTTTTTAGTCGAAGGGTAGAGATGTATCATAGCTTAATTATTTGTTTCTTATTTTAATATCATATTCTTATTATGTTGTCTCATATTTATCATCTAATTATGTTTGTATTCTTATTCTACTACTAGTATAATTGCAGTTTATTAATGAATTTATTTTAATCAATCTAATTGTAAAATCATGCAATACTGTTTCAAATTTTTATGCACTATCTCTCTTGTGGGTATATTAGGTGCCGCTTGTAAAAAAGAGGGAACGATTAATCCTGAAAAACCAGTTCCAGCTGTTTCAAATTCGGGTAGTTCTTGTGGTAAGCCTTCAAAATCCAGCAGGCCTAATGGAAGTAAAAAAAATAAAACCGTAGAGAGCTTAGCTGATGGTACTCATAAAATGGCTGTGCTCATGATTGCCATTAATACAAATGCTGCTAATAAAAATGCTACTGTTTATACTCAAAAGCCTGGTAGTGTTTCGCTTAATTCTAGTGGGTCTAATTCTAGTATTCGTCGAATATCCAGTGCTGATATATTAAATGAAATTTTTGATTTATATCCCCTCTCCTAAAAATGATTCTCAGACACCTAAGTAAAAGGGTAGGTCCAAGAAATATGAGAGCTATTCAATCTCAATTTTTTCAGCTAAACTAATACCATCAGGGTGTGCAATTGATGGTATACATTCTGATGCTTGAAAAGATTGACGTGGCGTAAATCGTTGGAAAAATAACCAATAGACTTTAGCCGATGAGCTTAAATCCTTCACATGATATTTCTAATTCAATAAAATACTCTTGGCTTAAAATTAGGCGTGTTTCTTGTAAGTCTATATTCAATTTCGATCTCTTTTTTTCATAAGTGGTCCATCAGTGTTTCATCGCAAAAAATCAAATTATATATGAAAATATTTTCCAAGGCATTATTGTTAGTGGCTTTATGCAGCATATTCTTATTAGATAGTGCAAAAGCAAAGATGGCCCATCATGTTTATAACCGTTCTGATGGCTTGAGTGAGCTTAAATTAGAAACGCCTTATGCAAAGAAGCCGAAACTGGTATTGAAATTAGATGATAGGTATAAAAATGGAATATATGGAGGTGAGAAACTTTCTGTTGAGGTGAAGATCCTGGAAGAGAACCCAGTGGTTTCAGTAGATACCCGAATATATATATATGCTACAGGAGCTGGGACGAGAAGTGCTGCTATTGTGATCAAGAAGGGTATGCGTAGTGCAACTGTCAGTATCTCTATTCCAAAAGTTGATGAAGATCAAACACTGAACTTAGTTGCAAAAACGGCCTCAAACGATATGTTTTCCAATAGCCATAAAGTTGATATACTTTCATTCAATGAAACTGAAATCCGATTAACCGTAGATGAAAAGCATGAAGATGGGGTGTATGGTAAGAGTGGTGAAGGTATTCCAGCTACGATAAAAATTCCGGAGGGGCGTGAAAATACTTTTGGACTAACTGAAGTAATGGTGATGACTAGTTTGATGGGTGTAACGTCGACCACTTTCCATAAAATACCAATAGGGCACAGAGAAATGAAATGCTATATCCCTGTGGAAAAAATAAGTGGAAAAGACCAAATACTCGAGATATACACATCGTTGAGAGGAGATATAGATATAAATTCAGAGGAAGATTTTCAGGTTTCTGTTAATGTGCTTGCATCGGGTAGACCATTTGAATTGGAGATAAAAGAAGATTATAATGAGGTTTATGGTGGTATAACTATTCCCGTGAAAGTAAAACTTCCTTCTCGTCGAGAGAATCATCTGGCAGCGACACCTGTGACTCTTACGTATAGATTGGGTAAAGCAGATTCATCTCAACAAGTCAAAGTGATAGAGGCTGGAAAAGATGAGGTGTTATTTGATATCAAGACTAAGAAAAATGTTAGCAATCAAGATCAAACTTTAACGATATCCACTGTTGCAGGTGAACATTTTACAGCTTCTGCTAGTAGAGAGATTGAAATCCTATCATCAGGTAAGCCACTTGAATTAGAAATAGAGGAAAAATACAATCAGGTATATGGCGGATCAACTATTCCTGTGAAAGTGAAAATACCCTCTGTTCGAATCAGTCGTTTATCAGCGACGCCTGTTACGCTTACGTATAGTTTGGGAGATACCAAACACAGTTTGATTAATTCGATAGGTATTGAAAAAAATGAGACTGTATTTGAAATTCCTGTTGATAAAGTTGTGAGTAGTGTTGATCAAAAATTGATTGTATCAGCAAGCACTTCAGATCATTTTCAAGCTTCCGAGAATTTTGAAATGATGATACTTTCATCGGATACGCATTCATTCGAGTTGAGTGTTGCCGAGAAAGATAAAAGAATACGTGGTGGGGGGACTATTGCAGTTAAAATTGGTGTTCCGGCAGAACGTAAAAATACGTTAGCTAAAACGCCCGTCGTACTTATTCATAACCTGGGAGGAGCGAGCATCACCGAAACGAAATTTATCGATGAAGATAGTAACCATGTGATATTTGATGTTCCTGTAGCTGAAGTGACGGGTGGTGATCAGATACGTACACTTTCAGTAAGTGCAGCAGATCATTTCAAGGCATCCGCTCCTTTAAATATTACTGTGTGTGCATCGGATGCGCCACAAATCGCATTAAGTGCAGATGCCACAGAAATAAATGGTGGCGTACCTTTTTTGGTCACGGTAAAACTTCCACAAAATAGTACGGTCTCTCTTCCAGTCACAATCACTTGTGATGGAGGTAAGCAGATACAGGATATTTTCGAACCGCTTGAATATCCTTTGGTCGTAGAGGCCGGAAAAAATGAATTGTCATTTAATCTCGTTGCCAAAAAAAATTATGGTGATGATCGAACAACTCAACTATCAATAATAGCATCAAACTTTCGTGATTCGAATCCATTGGATATGACTATACGTAAGTCAAGCGGGGAAACATCTGCGGTATCAAGTACAAATCATGTATTGAAAACATATGGTGGCGCATCCTTTCCAGTGAAGGCTACTATTTTTAATTGTGGTGAGAGCAATTTAGCTTCGACTACGATTACACCTATTTATAGTGGAGATGGAGCAGGCCTTGTTGTTAAAAGAACCACACCAATACAAATCTCTGGAAGCAGCAAGGAGGCTACATTCCAAGTTACGTTGAACAAAGCGGTAGATGGTGATAAGATGCTCCAGATAACTGCTCAAGCTGCTGATGTTGATAGGGTTGAATTGCTGAAGGTTCATATTCTTCAATCAAATGTGACAAAGCTTCATTTAAATACAACAAGTACAAGATTATACGCTGGTGAATCGGTATCAGCCACTATAAAAATTCCAAAAACATTAGTGAATGATTTAGCACCAATTCCAATCAAACTTACTTATGGTGGAGATGTGGATTATATTACTCAAGTAAGAAATATTGAGATCAAGAAAGGACAAGACGAAGTCACGTTTGTTATTGCTATGAAAAAAAATAGTGATCAGGCAAAAAAAATCACATTATCGGCAAGCGCAGATAATTTCATATCCTCCGATTTAGTATCGATTGATTTGGCCAAACTGCCACTTGATTTAAGTGTATTAGTAAAAAACAACAAGCATGTACTTACTGAAATAAAAGGGGGGCAAGTAACACCTATTGAGATCAAAGGAGGACAAGTGATTTCACTTAAAGTAAAAATTGGAAAACCTGTTGATCGTCCATTAAATAAACCAGTTCAAATAAAGCTTTCCTATACAGGAAGTGGTTTGAGTGAGATTAATAATCCAATTAAATCAATAACCATCGATCCGGTAGAAGATCATGATGAGAAAATGGTGGAGCTGGATTTGAAAAATATTACAAGCAAAGCCAAGAAAGAGCTAGAAATAACAGCGACTGCAGATCATTGTATACCTGCTTTATCACTAAACCTGATCTTGTTGAAAAATGTGAATGTATTAACGGAAAGAAATAGGGTGCTAACACTGCCTAAAGATCCTGTACTGTACCTGGATGAAAATGGACAAGTAAAATCGATCATCGAAACAGAAACCTTTAAGTCGCCTAAGGCAATCAATGGTTTTTGGATAGACTGTAATTTGCAAGCAATAAAAAATGGCCAACTCGTTAGTATTTCCACTAATGAAGCATACGCTAAGCTGAATGAAAGCCAGGAAACGAAAAAATCAGACATTATATCGCTCTGGATTCCATTAAAAGACAACCCGCATCATTATTGGGCTACTACAACTTATAGGGCAGGGGAAAGCCGTGAATTATACTATGGACATTCTGAGACAGTAAATAACAGCATTACAACAGGTGCAACAATTGCGACGTCAAGAGTTGACGAAAGAGGAAAAGTAGATAGAAGTCATTCCTCAGACCTCTCTCAACATGCGGCAGGAGGTAGTTTAACGGTTCAAGCAGGCTTATCACTTAGAGCTGGCAATAATTTTATTGCCACAGTAGAAAAAAATCTTAGCATTGCAATAAGTGGGCATTATGATTACACACATTCAAAGACAACGGGGATAGAAGCACAGGAATCTAGTTCATTAAGTCTTAGAAACGACCATAGCAAAATGACTAATCAAGAACATATGGAACAGGTGAGGAGAGAGGGGCCTCCTATGCCTTATTTTAAAACAGTTTATGTTCCTTTTTATCCTACCATACGCTATTGCTATGGAGATCCGAATGATCAATCACCAAACTACCTAGGACGATATATTGATGATGCGGCCTTTAAAAATCAACACAAAGAAGAGGGGGAGCAGACCATAGAAAACTATGTGAAGTATATTTTTAAGTCGGATAGAGTGTTATCTAATTACATCAATAATTATAGAGCGGAGCTATCGTCACGAAATGTGGACAATAGCTTAATCAATTCCATGCCCACGTTTATTAAAACAGGTGGAATTACTGATATTGCTATCCAAAACTATGTCGTATATATCCTGAATGGTGAAATTAAGTATGGTGACCCCGCTAATCCATTATGGAAGCAGATTAATGTGCCGACGCATTGCTCTCCAGTTCCAATTAATATGACACAGTCCTTTATCAGACATGAGGGCAGAGTGACGTCAAATTTTTCGTTTGATATTCCAGCAAGTGCAACAGAAAGCAAACTAAAGCTAGTTAACACAAGTCTAAATAGGGTGTTTTATCCAGATTTACAACGAAGAAATTATGTAAATGGGGAACCACTTCGTGAAACACCAGATTTGGCATTTGATTCATATCCATACGGAACCTATACTGTCGAAGTTCAATACAGATGCGGAACATTATCAGAGTGGTCGGAACCTTCTGAGAAGTACACCTTCGATTATAAGCCGTGTGTAATACCATCGAATAGCTTTAAGGCAACTCCTAAACTAGGTGGGGGTGTTACAATTGAATGGGGGGAGCCACCTACTGGTGCAACTCGATATAAAGTGGAGTATGCTGTAGGTGATCAGACATTTGAAGATGCAAGAAAGGAAATGACCGTCTTTGGAACTGGAGTCCACCCTTTTGAAGAGGAACGTATTGGACTAACCTATGAGTATTTAGGCAATGAGGCTAAAGTGTCGTTTCGTGTTACCCCTGAATGTACTGTGTATGGCCGTGGTGCGCAAACAATATTTGTATATTCTAAACCATGTACTGTTCCAGAAGCTCCAGAAGTTTATATCAATGCAGTTGGTGAGCTTGAGTATAGACTAAAACACAGTGGAAATTTCTATGACGGGTATGATATAGAAGTTAAAAAAGAAACAGATTCGTGGGATCATGTGGAAAAGCGATACGGAAATTTGGTTCAGCGTTATGCTGTGGATAAGAATGGTGCATTAACCAAAAATCGGATGGTAACGGATGTTATTCCTGATTTTTTTGATTACACAGACAAGAATATTAGACGGGTAGCTCGTATTAAAGCGATTTGTAGTTCTACACGAAAATCGACTGACTATTCACCAGATTCTGAGCCCTTTATTGTTCCTATAAGTCCTCCTTCGAGTGAGGATTCAAGTTCAACGACTTCAACAACTACTTCAGCTGAAGAACAGCAAGACGAAGTCTCTTCTGATACCCCCACTTTGGCTCCAGCTAAAGCATTTAAATTAATAATTGTACCCAACTGTGTTGAAGAAAATACTATCAAATTTTTAATAGAGAATATAGAAGAGCCTATTAGTAAAATAGAAGCAGAGCTGTATAGGGTTATGTCTTCAATGCTGATAAGCAAAGGGGAAATTTTAAAGGTTGAGAAGGGTCGAATAGTTGCACTTGATGGTGGACTATTAGATAAAAATTTTACTTATGCGTTGCGAGTACGATTACCAAATGGCTTGTGGTTATCAGAGCAGTTCTGTGTGAAGTAGACAAGTGTTTAAAATACTCTTTTAATTTAAATGATCGTTGCTTGTTTTAAATTTTAGTATTCTTCTTGCTTTCTTGTGTGATTTTCATTTTTTGCTAGTATAATTGCAACTTATTAATTAATTGTTTTCTTAATCAATCTAATTGCAGATTTATGCAACACTATTTAAAATTTTCGTGTAGCCTTGTACTTATCGGATTATTGGGCACTTCCTGTCAAAAGGAAGCACTCATGGTTCCACCTCAACCAGTTTCAGCTGCATCAACTTCGGGAGGTCCTCATCCGCCAAGACCTTCAAAACCCTCTTCTCCACCGAAATCCCCAGAATCTTCGGATTTTAAGAAGAAACAATGTATTGGCACACGAAATCCATTACCTCCTGGAGACCTAGCTGATTTTAAAGTGATACCTCCTAATGAGAAACCATCGCGATATAAAAGTACGGCTCCGTCAGAAATACCCGTGTCAGATAAGGAAGTGTATTCTCGAGGCAGGTATAGGTTTCCCTCTCCCTCTCGAGATGGGTCTAATTTCCATCATCTTGCAGCTGGTAATACTCAACGTTCACGTAGTGGGTCTAATGCATCAACTAGGTCTAATGCGTCTAATGCGTCAACTAGGTCTAATGCGTCTAATGCATCAACTAGGTCTAATGCATCTAATAGGTCAGATCTTATTTTTTTCTTCGAAAAAGGTACTACAGAGTCCCAAACACCTAAATGATAAGAATAGCCTCAAGAACTAGTTCTTGAGGCTATTCTTATGCACTGATTAGTTTTCTCAATCAACCAAACTTAAAACCTATGCACTATTATTTGAAATTTTCATGTAGCCTTGCCTTTACTGGACTGCTATTCACTGCGTGTCAAAAGGAAACACTGGTTACTCCTGGTCAGTCAGCGCCAATGGCTTCAACTTCAGTTAGACCGAGTGCTCCACCACCACCACCTCCTCCAGGGCAAAGCAACGGATCTGGTAGAGTTACTAAAGGTTTTTTAAAAACAAAAAAGACTATAATAGACGGGCCTAATGGACCTTCATCTGAGACAATCATGAAAAATAAAAACTACGTTTGGAATCCAAATGGCGAATTTCAAAAGACGACTATTAAGCAAGTGTTGAATCAAGATAGTAGGGGTACACAGTATGACAAGAAAATGACTAGTAGGCAGTCTGTTTACGTAGCGAATGTGAGATCACCCTCCCCAGGAACAAGTGGAGTAGGTACGCCTCAGCGTCCTAAATAAAAAAGCGTTTTTTTAAGTTGTGATCATATTTAGGCTCTCGTGTTCATATGAAATACTATAATCTTAAGAAGGCACTTTGCTAAGTAAAAGACCAGTTTAGCTCGATGACTCTCTATGTGTGTGGGATACTGGGTTATACCTTATCCATTGCTGTAACTATCATCCTTTTAATTTATTAATTCAGCCATTAGCCAAACTTATAAAACCATGCAACGTTATTTAAAATTCTTCTGCAGTCTTGTTCTTATTACATTATTAGGTACTGCGTGTCAAAAGGAAGCCTTTATTATGCCAGCTCAGCCTGTTTCAGCTGCCTCAATTTCGAGTAAAAGTGGTGGATCGTTTCGCTCCTCTTCTCCTTCTCAAAGGAGGGGTAGTACATCAAGTGAATCGAGTATATCTAGTGAGGCCAGTACAGCTAGTTCGAATGGAGGAGTTAATATTCAACAATCTTCTTCAACGCGTTTTCAAATTAGGGGATCCTCATTTAAGAAAATCAATCAAGAAGAATTGCTTATTAGTGATAGTCGGGGCAATGTCAAGGGATATACTACAAATGGCGTGTCGAGAGCGGATAAGCATGGTACATTCAACAGTTACACTATGACTCGTGTGGAAATAACTTCTAATGGAGCTACGACAAATAAGCCTCATCAGCATTTTAGAGGGGCTGCGACAAATAATACTCAGCATCCTCATTAAAAAGAATAGCCTCCAGAAATATTTCTGGAGGCTATTCTTTTAGGGATTAGTGTGAACGATTATTCAGTAATAGAAAACAAGGATAAAAATGTGTAGACAATGATTCTAGTTTTATAGAGGTATAGTAGCTATACTGGTATTACACTCATTGGTTTTTAATCTGATAGACAGGTGTTTATTGAAAATATCATATTTAGTCTACTTATTATATTGTTTTTTATTTTTTTGCTAGTATAATTGCGGTTTATTAATTAATTTTTTCAATCAATCTAATCGCAAAATTATGCATCGTTACTTAAAAGTTTCATGTGGCCTTTCTCTTGTTGCACTGTTAGGAACTTCCTGTCAAAAGGAAGCGCTCATTATTCCAGATCAACCAGCTTCAGTTGCTTCAACTTCGGGTAGATCTAAATCCTTGCCTCCAGGTAAAGGTAGTGGATCTAGTAACTCTAACTCTTCGTCTCAAGGTTCAGGTAGTGGATCTAGTAATAGAGACAAGCCGTATGAGAGTTTAATTACTAGTTCTTCTACAACAAAGAGAAAGTACCGAGACGGCAAAGAGATTGGAAGCACTAATAAAACAGTAGGTGTTTATGAGGATGAGTATAGGCGTGTTACATTTGAGACTAAGCCTAATAATAACAAACTTGTTGAGGTTGATAAAGAAGGTGATTTCGTCGTGACTCAATTTACTTCAAAAAAGATGAGATACGTTAATGGTGCAAAAGTTGAAGAAACTGGTAGAACTGGGTTTCTATATCTGGATAAGAATCAGCGGTTGCAATATGATCGGAATATTCCTGGAAGTACACAAAATGGTACTGGTGGGTCTCAACGTGTTAATTGAAATAATATCTAAGGAGATAGCTAATATTCAGTCAATTTTTTTGAATCAATTGGGGGTAGTGGCAATAACAAGATATTCTACATGGGAAGCCTCCTCCTGGGGTTTATTTATGGGTATGTTATAAAACAAGTGAATCCAAAGCCCCTGATTATTGAAGAATACATTCTCCTCTCTTATAAAGCGCTTCTCTGCATTTTAGATTATGCTTTATGATTGGGTTAAAATTTTCCATTCTTCTGATTAGTTTATGCGATATCGTCAAGCTCCCCTCATGTTGATGAAAGTGGGGGGGGAGCTGATGAATAAGCTATGAACTAAATATGCGTTTTTAAACATTTATAAATGATATTATTCAATTAGAATTATTTACAAGCCGACTGTTTATGCCGTGTGTTTCAGTTTTGCTGCGTTTTAGAAAAACGAGTTAATTAACAGTTCATAAATCCAATACTTATTATACGATCAAAACCAAGTCAATCAAAAATGAAAAACCAGCTAAAAATAACACTCGGCATTGTGCTTATCAGCCTATGCACTATCGGATGTCGAAAAGATTCAATAACACCAAGTACCAGGCAAAAAGCAAGCTTTGCAAAATTTAAAGTATCATCAAACACCTTTAAAGATGGAATCGATTCTGCTCGATTGAGGGGGCTTAAACTACCTCATGTATCGTGGGAAAATGCGCCTGCAGGAACAGCCATGTTTTTGATAAAGGTTATCGATAATAAAAAACATGTTTATTGGACATCGTCGGTAATACCCGGAGTGGACTTGAAAGAGCAACGAATAAATGGTGAGTGGGAAGAGGGCTCGTCCAGCGATTTTAAGCTTCCTATACTAGATAACGGGGCTACGAGGTGTACGCTAGAAATTGTTGCTATGGGAAAGTCTGATCGTATTTTAGGTACTGCTACAGCTATTTACAAAATTGTAAGACCCAAAATCAAAAAAGAGAGATCATACCCGGGAAGACGAGTAGGCCTAGTTAAAACATTTGTTGCTGCTCACTAGTTGTGATGGCATGCATACAAGAAAGGTTTCAAAGGATATCAGTGCTAATATTCTAAAAAGATTCACTCCTTTTTATGAGGCAGCTAAAAATGAATAATCGATATCGGCTTTTGTATCATTTCTAAGCGTACGATTGATTCTTCATGGATGAAAAGCCCAAACGGAGGTCCATGCTATTAATCATGTCAATCTATTAATGGCTGATGATCAATAGCCTGAACCTAGAGAAAAAGTCTATTTGGGTTTATAGTTCGATAGTTGGAGGATTCGCTGCGCATCTTTTTCATTCATCAACTGCTGTAGCGTTACTCGAGGATTTTTATCCATATACCTTTTTACAATTTGCCACCCGATCCAGATCCCCAATTTAGGTGCCGATTCTGATTGATCGCCAAGACCTGGGGTAAAGGGAGCCTCAGAAAGGTACTTTTGTATTTTCAGGTAATCTGTTTCATAGAGTAAATCATTGTCTAAAAAATAAGCCCAAATGCTCGCTTCGTTATTTTTACACCATTCCAATTGTTTGGTTTTATAACCAATCTTTAAAGTATCGGCCATAGTTGGCATCATGGCACTCATACAGTACATTATTTTCCCATTATAAACAGCTTTACTCAATAATGAACGATCCTTGTCTTCTTCTGGAAACATATTTTCGCGAATAAACACCTCTATCACCCTTGGAGTAATATTCTGTGGGGTAAAACGCCTGGTAAGATATTGTGGTAAACTCTGACGCAGAGCGGGATAAAATTTAGAATCTGCTCCCAAAAACATATCTAAGCCGATGCCAATATAGTCATTGCCAATAGGGGTTTGAACTGCAAATCCTGATAAAAAAGTAATGAGTCGAGGCAGCTTTTGTTTTGGATAGTAATAGAGAATATGCTTGAATGCATCATTTAGTTCGGTTTCTATTTTATCCATCTGAGGATACGTGCTTGCTACCGAGGATTTTAATTCCAAATAATCTTTGTTTTGCAAAACAATTCTCAATGATTTATAATAAGCTGTATCTGAAGTTGATCCTACTTCCAGCATACGCTGCATGTAATCATTATAAAAAGAGCCATATTTTTTCTGTAGTGCAGGTGCTTGCGTGGTAATATTCGAAGGCGATAAGTTCGCCATTGCTTGGTCAAAGCGCTCAATTTTTAGATTGAGATGGATGTTACTGACATCTATATCTTGATGGTTGCTGCAAGAAACTAAAATGAGAGCGGTGAAAAAAAACAGGTAAATTCGCGTGGATTTCATCATTTAAGGATTGTTCGCTAATTTATAAAATTGTACATGAAGATCGCGTTAGCTCAGCTTAATTATCATATCGGGAACCTCGAAGCAAACACTCAAAAAATCATACAAGCCATTGAACAAGCAAAACAGCAAAAAGCAGACTTAATTGTATTTGCAGAGCTTGCTATTTGTGGATATCCCCCTCTTGATCTGTTAGAGTTTACAAACTTCATCGATTTATGTGAGCATGCTGTTGAGCAGATCGCCGGTGTTTGTGATAATATAGCTTGCATCATCGGAGCCCCTGTTAGAAATACAGATCTCAAAGGAAAAGATTTATATAATTCTGCTGTCTTTATCGAGAATAAAAAACGAAAAGCGACTATATATAAAACCCTTTTACCCAATTACGATGTTTTTGATGAGTGTCGTTACTTTGAACCGTCTGTAGCTACTAAAATCCATTGCATTGACTTGATGGGTTTTAAAATTGCGCTAACCATCTGTGAGGATCTCTGGAATATGAATCATAATCCACTTTATGTGGAGTCGCCCATGGATATTTTGATCAGAGAAAAACCTGATCTGATGATTAATATCGCTGCCTCTCCATTTTCATATCGGCATCACAAGGAACGTGTATCTGTTTTGAAAAATAATTGTCATCAATACAATCTTCCCCTCTTTTATGTGAATCAGGTAGGTGCTCAAACAGAAATTATTTTTGATGGACGCTCTTTGGTTTTTGATAAGCAAGGGCACGTAGTTGATGAAATGCCTGGTTTTACGGAGGCTATGCACTATTATAATCTCACTGTGCCTTTTTCAAGAGAGATAGATATTCATCCTCAACATAAATCCTCCAAAACGAAGAACTTTGATCAGGTTCGTTCCGAGCAGAAGGGGGGGCTAGATATCGCCGCTCCGAAAGAAACGAGTGTTTTAGGTATAGAAGATGCCATGCCATTTATTCATGATGCTTTAATCTTAGGTATTCAAGATTATTTTAAGAAATCAGGTTTTTCCAAAGCGATTTTAGGTTTATCGGGAGGTATTGATTCTGCATTGGTGTGTGTACTTGCAAGCAAAGCTTTGGGCCCCGAAAATGTAATGGCTGTGCTGATGCCCTCTGAATTTTCATCTGATCATTCTATAAAAGATGCTTTAGATTTGGTCGAGAATTTGGGATGTAAACATGAAATTATCTCAGTCAAAAAAGCAGTTTCAGCATTTGACGTCATGATGAAACCTTTGTTCAACGATTTGCCTTTTAATATTGCGGAAGAAAACATACAATCACGCTGTAGAGCAGTCACAGTAATGGCCATGTCTAATAAGTTTGGCTATATTTTACTCAATACTTCCAATAAAAGTGAACTTGCTGTAGGCTATGGCACACTTTATGGCGATATGGCTGGAGCTATGGGGGTGATTGGAGATATTTATAAAATACAAGTCTATCAACTTTGTGAGTATATCAACCGTGATCAGGAAATTATTCCAAAAAACATACTGATCAAACCACCGTCTGCTGAGCTACGACCTGGACAAAAAGACTCGGATTCACTGCCAACGTATGATGTATTGGATCAAATTTTGTTTGAATATATTGAGCTTAAAAAAAGTCCGAGCGCAATTATTGCCCTCGGATTTGAAGAGGTTTTGGTGTATCGTATCCTCAAATTGGTGAATGCGGCTGAATTCAAACGATATCAAACACCGCCAATCCTACGTGTATCCCCCAAAGCATTTGGCTTAGGTAGACGGATGCCTATCGTCGGAAAATATTTGTTCTAATTGGAGGTGCTGCTAGTTAGCTTGCTATTTGTTCAAATAACCATGTCACCAGGTATGCGCTACTGGTTGTGAGTTATGACGTGGTCCACCACTGATTCCTAATGCTTGATCCACTTTTAAAAACCCAGCTCCCCAATTGGGATTATTATCTGGATTAACGGATGAGGCTTTTAGAATATCTAAAATTTCCGAAGCCGATTTATTCGGAAATTTACTCCAGACCATAGCAGCCATACCAGTCATACTAGCGGTTGCGATGGATGAACCCCCAACTACGGATGGTGTATGCCCGCTCATAGACAGGCTAAGCGCTTCCAATTTATTGAGATTCTTTTCCATCACGACGACAAAGTCTACCTCAGGGCCTTCATGGCAGACGTCGCACCTCACGTTTTGGTTATCCTGAACCCCTGTAACGGCATTCACGATGGGCATGTTAGCAGGAAATGCTACCCAACCCCAATTAGTCCAACGAGTAGTGGTTCCTGCTGCACAGAAAACTAGCTTACCACGATCAGTTGCATTTTTGATGGCATCGGCAACCTGAGAGATATAAAATGGATAACCCATGCTCATACTGATAATTTTAATATCATCTCTGTTAGCTGCTATGTTGAAGGCATCAGCAACGCCCTGTGCTTCACGGCTTTCATCTAAGATGACATCATGTGATGCGCGTACTGTGACTAAATCACAGTTGTAAGCAACACCGCACGCACTGCCATCAGTACCTCGGGGCCCAGCAACGGCTCCTGACATTTGAGTTCCATGACCACAGGGATCGTCGGGTGTTTCATCTTCACCATGAAACATACCAAAGAAGCTTGTTGTTTTTGGCAAAGTGACCAGGTGTTCAATTGTACGGCCAAAAGACTCACCTTGATTAAAACCATCATTTAAGTTCTTCTGCTGGAAGCTGCATCCTGTATCAACAACCATTACTTTAACTCCTTTGCCGCTACTCACTTTCCAACCTGATTGTATATTGTGATGTTTAAAATTCCAGGAAGCTTTGGCTAAAGGTGAAACTACATCATAGTCTATAACTGGAATCAAATTTCCAGTGTAAGGAGCAGCTCCCACGCAGCCAAAATTGAGACCACTTTGCAATTCATTTCCTCCATTATTTTGTGCTGCAGTGCCATATTGATAACCTATTGGTTCGACATAACGAACAAGTTGAGATTGCCGCAGTTTTTTGATAGTACTTAAGTTTTGAGCTGATACACAAATGACAGGTAAATACTTTTCTGGCCAAACTTCTAGTTCTTCTATTTTTAGATTGGGACGGCTTTTTCGCTCTTCTTCCCAAACCATTTGGAGGATTCGTGCTTTCACCTCTTGGTATTGCTGAGATTGGATATTAATTGTTTGCATCTTGGCAGTCACGTCGGTATTTGTCCAGTTGGCTGGCTTATAGCCTATGGACAAAACCTTGTCAGACTGCTTCAAAGCACTCCAAACCATTACATCACTGGCATAAGCCCATTTAAAATCATTTTTTGCTTTGATTGAATTGGTGATGTAGCTGTCAATAGCGGTCTTGGGTATTATATTTTTTGTGTCTTCAGAAAGCATTTTTGTTTCTGATGGCGCTTGTGCTTTTTTACAGGTACACAGGAGTAGGAGTAAACCAATCGAATACAACAAGTCGTTTTTCATATTTTTTCTTTTTTAAGGTAAAACAATATTTTTTCAACTGTATGTTATTGTATTAGCGTTTAGATGGTATAAAAATTATTGTTTAATGAAAAAAATTTCTTTAAAGTAAAAATATAATTTGAAAAACAAATGTGTTTAAGAAGTCTTCTTTGTTCGAAATATGCCGATAAATATGATTAGGCCAAAGATTCCACATCCAAATGAGCCAGCATATGCGATATAGTCTCCACTTTTAACATAAAACGTGAGCTCGTCATTTAGATTAATATCCGCTTTCAAGGCAGTAGGTACCCACCACTTAGATTGTTTGACCACATCGCCTCGCTGATTGATAAAAGCTGAAATTCCTGTATTAGCAGAGCGTGCAACCCAGCGCCGGGTTTCTATGGCCCTTAATTTGGCGTATTCTAAGTGCTGATTTTTGCCTGATGTATTCCCCCACCAACCATCATTGGTCATAATGGCGATGAACTGTGCACCTAATTTTATATAAGTGGCTACATATCCCCCCCAAATAGATTCGTAGCAAATAACAGGTGCAAGGCCAATACCGCTTTGCGAATAAAACACGCTCGCTGTTTCTTGTCGTCCATATCTTCCAGTTGCCCCACCTAGGCTTGCAAAGACAGGCTTTAGGAAGCCCAAAAGGGATGCAAATGGCAATGTTTCCACGCCTGGCACTAGTTTAGACTTATGATAAAATTGAACTTTATCGGCATTCTCAATCTGTATAGCCGCATTGAAACTATCTATATATTTTCCTGAGTATTCATCCAAATGTGCTGTGGATGTTTTGGCTTGATTATATAATAGATAGCTTTCAATTCCTGAGACTACATTGCCATTTTTATATTTATTTAAAAATGATCGAATCGTTAAATAATTGGTATTACTATGAATAGAGTCCTCATTGCTAAAATCAGGAATAGCTGTTTCTGGCCAAATAAAATATTCAGTATTGACCTGTCCTATTGAATCAGAAAGATGAATTAGATTCTGTGTTTGCACAGCAGGGTGCACGGTATATTTCATATAGGGATTTATATTAGGCTGAACGACTACTACATTGGAAGGATTTGACTTTTCTTGATAATTGAAGTAAAGCATCAGCGAAATAAGCATCGGAGTAAGCGCGACTAGCATACTCAATTTCACCCCAGATAGAAATTTATATTTGTCTTTTTCTCCTTTGGAGAGGAACGAGATGAGGGTATCGAAAATCAAAATATTAACGATCAAAATCCATAAAGTACCTCCATATACGCCCGTATACTCGTACCACTGTATGAGTTGATGGCTTTGAGCGAACCCGTTTCCTAAATTCATCCAAGGAAAAGGAGCATCCCAGCTTTGATACAAAAATTCATAGCCGATCCAAAAACATATTAAGCCGATATAAGCCCATATTTTAGGCATTATTAACCTTAAACGATAATACAACCAGAAACCAGATGTCATGAGTAGGGTAGCTGTTCCAAATGGGAATAATATGACCAATGCAGCAATCCAGACAGACATGGAAGCACACAGAGAATTAAAGATCCAGTACGTGCATGTTGCATTCCAAAGAAAAAAAACAGCGGCACAAAGCCAAAAGATTTTAGCCCCTTTTTTACGTTGATCAGATTGAATAATATGCTCTACCGCCAACAATAAGGGTACCAACGCGATTAGTAACAATGGACTTGTAAATGGAATTGGAGGCCACGAAAGCCATAAAAGAAATGCACTGGATATTCCTAATAATTGATTTTTATTCACGAGTAAAGAGCTGAATTTTTTATTGATGATGCTGTTTGACATGCCACAAAAATGCATATTTTTTGAGAAGTGATTTTTGCAGGTTACAACACTTGCTGAGCAAAAACCTGGTTATTGCACAGGCGATTCTTTACCTTCTATTGATTAAAACGATATTCTCTACGCCAATCTAGATATCCCATCAAGGCGATATATATGAATAAGGCATACATCGCTGCTGTTAGATCTAAACCCTTAGCAACATAGACGCCTACATAAATTAGATCGGCAAAAATCCAGATCAACCAATTTTCCAATACCTTTCGGGCTAAAAAGAACTGAGCAACTAAGCTACAGGCTGTACAAAAACTATCTATAAATGGGAAAGATGCATCTGTTTGATGCTTTAATAGAAACCCTAACAATGCTGTAAAAACAATGATTGCTATTGCCGAAACATAAATTTGTTTTTTGGTAATACTTTCAATTTTTACTTTGGGTGCTGATGCAGATTTACGGCTCCAAAAATACCAGCCATAAAAATTGGTGATCATGAAATAAAATTGCAAACCCATATCTGCATACAATTTGGTCTCCCAAAATATGACGATGTAAGTCGTGACGCTGACGATTGCTATTGGCCAATTCCAAATGTTATTTTTTGCTGCAAAATAAACGCATAAAATTCCTGTAGCCACACCAAAAATTTCTAGAAATTTTTGGTGATCTAATCCATCTAATATGCTGAAAAATAATACATCCATCGATCACAAAGATAACGTAGAAACTATTATCAATAATTAATATTTATTTAATGAGCTTGCCTGGTCTTTTTTCTAAACTATTTCGTTTGGAGGTGAATTGTAGATTGGGTAATAAACAAACGAAAAGCAATTCCATTCCATTCTAAAACTCCATCAGAGAGGAAACTTTCGAACATGATTAAAGGCCGAACCACAACGAAAGATCTGATGAATTTTAACTTGCGAAACTGAGGAAAAGTTTAAGCATGCGGCATATCAACTATTCTTAATTAATCTACCTTTGCCTATCTGAAAATCAACCGCCAAAAATCATATGACAGTAGAAATCAATATCCCGCATTTAGACCTGAACGATTATGTTCATGGTAATGCAGAGCAGAAAAAGAAATTCTCTGATGCCATTGGAAAGGCATATAAAGAAACAGGATTTGTCACTATCGCTAACCATGGTATGACTCAAGAATTGATGGATGAGCTCTATGTTGAAGTAAAGAAGTTTTTTGATCTACCAGACGAGTCTAAAGTAAAATATGAGCGGCCCGAACTTGCTAGGCAACGAGGCTATATCAGCAAGGGGGTTGAGATAGCTAAAGGAGCTAAGACGCATGATTTAAAAGAATTTTGGCAAAGTGGCCAGGTAGTAACAGACGATGATCCCGTAAAAGATGAATATCCAAATAATATTCAGGTAACGGAGCTTCCACGATTTAATACAGTAACTCGGCAAGTATATCAGCGCTTGGAGGAAGCAGGTAAACACTTGTTGCGCGCCATTGCTATTTACCTAGAGCTACCTGAAAATTATTTCGACGATAAAGTACATAATGGGAACTCTATTCTGCGTGCAATACATTACTTCCCACTTGAGAACCCAGAAAATCTGCCTGTTGATGCAGTTCGTGCAGGTGCGCATGAAGACATCAACCTGATCACATTATTAATTGGCGCTAGTGCCGATGGATTGGAGCTTTTAACTCGTGATGGAGAATGGTTCCCCGTACAGGCAGGTGCGGGCGATATTGTAGTCAATGTTGGCGATATGTTGCAACGTTTAACAAATAATAAATTAACATCAACTACACATCGAGTTGTGAACCCACCGAGAGAATTAATGAAAACCTCTCGCTACTCAGTTCCATTCTTTTTGCATCCTAAAGGCTCAATGGATCTTACATGTTTGGATTCGTGTGTCAGCGAGGATCATCCCAAAGCTTATCCAGATGCTACTGCAGGCGAATATTTAAATGAACGTTTATTAGAAATTGGGTTAAAACAATAAAACTCATCTGATACCTTCTCTCTTGCTGGGAGAAGGTATTAGTCTTTTGTCATTTCGATTCTGATCTTTTGCGCTAGCTCAGCAGGAAACTGCGTGCCGATGATATAAACCAGGCCATCTTGATCTGTCAACTTAACAGCATATTTACCACCAGCATAAAATCGAATAGTTCCTCTTTTATGCAAGTTGTATACCGGATTATTGATCAAGTAGGTACCATAAAGGACTTGTTCCACTGCAACGATGCTGCTCAAATTTATTTTAACAAGTCTTGTGGTCCATAGGCCACTCAATATCAAACTTTTCTTTTGCACGATTGTTTTATAGTGTGGCAAAAACATAAGTACTCCAGAAACAAATAAAATACTACATCCCACAATTAAAAGGACATTAGCTGTATCTCGTTCATATTCCTCGGTAAAGAAGTAGGCAATAAAGCAGAACAACGCCATCACTAATCGTACACTGATTCTAACATAATCGCGTCCGATATATTGTTTTTCGACAAAGGCTGCACTTGATTTATTCTTCATAGGTGTCAATTTGCTTGCTGAAAATAAAAATTTTTGTAGTCTGAGATGTTACTTGATATCGCTCATCTATCCGATATCCCACAATACATAGAATATCTCCATTTCCATTTATTAATAAAGGAATCCCTTTCTTATGGTTCAGTGGTACTTTTTGTCCGATAAAAAAATCGCTCACTTTTTTCTTCTTTCCATTCATTCCCAATGGATAAAAAGAATCGCCTTCCTGCCAAGTTCTTATTGTGAGAGGGAAATGTAAAAGATCCCAATCAAGTTGAGCAAGTGCTTTATCTTTTTTCAACTTAAACTTCTCTATGGGTACTTTTTTAATGTTGAATTGTGAGTGTCTCCATGAGAGGTGTTCATCCTCCTGTTTTATTTCAAAAGGAGCATCATGATGTTCTAGTTTTTTTTTACTTAACAGTAGATGAGCGCGGTCAAGCACTAGACAATGAGTCGAGGATTCAAATCGTTTTCCCGGGATTCCATCCCAAGATCGTGAAAGATCAAGTAATGTACTTTCTGTAAAACCAAATGGATGAAAAAGACCAAATAGCAATGTTTGCAACGGTTTCAGTTTTTGAAGTGCTGATAAGTCGATTTGAAACTCATGGTGTGCTACTTTCTTAAAACAGGTACGATGTAACTCTGCAATGCGATCATGGAGTATCATCTCGAGTTCTGCAAAACGTTTTCTATTCGCTTCGAAAGTTTCTTCAAGTTTAGGATTGAGCTCTTTCAGTTTGGGGATAACTTCTAAGCGGATTTTATTTCGAGCATATTTAGTGGATTGATTCGAACTATCATCTCGATAGGGAATGTTCATCTCGACAATAAGCTGATCAATTTCAGCACGATTAAAGCAAAGCATCGGCCGAATGAATATATCTCGTTTGGGTAAAATACCATGTAACCCAGCAATCCCAGTTCCTCGAACGAGATTCAATAGCATGGTTTCGACTGTGTCATTCTGGTGATGTGCTAGTGCAACATACCGAAAGTCAAATGCTGTTCTTGTTTCATTCAACCAACGGTAACGTAAATCACGTGCAGCCATTTGAATAGAAACAGAATGTGTATTTGAATAGCTTTTAGCATCTAAACAAGTAGAAAAGAAAGGAACTTGTATTTCTTTTGCAAGTTCAGATACGAATAGCTCATCGGCGTCTGATTCTGCACCGCGAAGCATGAAATTACAATGTGCAATGCCAAAATTGAAGCCACATTGTTTGAAAAGGTGCACAAGCAAAATGGAATCACGCCCTCCACTAACTGCAAGTAAGATGGGTTCCGAAGCTTCAAATAAAACTTGTTCCTGAATAAATAAATGGAAACGATTGAGAGGTGACATCAACAAAACCTAGAATGTGCAATGATAGGGAAATAGAACCATATTTATTCTCAAATGGTTCTTCAAAAAGGTTAATTTTGCGGGGTGAAAAAAAATATCTTTTCAATTATCACCTTCTTCATCGTTAGCACGGCGCTTGCTCAACAACAAAGTAAAAAAGTGAAGATTGTGAGCTCCGAACTTCTAAAAGGTTTCACGAATGAAGGCTTTATGCGTGTGATCAAGCCTGTTTTTGAACAAGAAGGATCTACGCTTTCTGCAGATAGCGCCATTTTTAATCAAGATAAAAACACATTTGATGCTTTTGGACATGTAGTTATTACTCAAAGCAATGGAACGATGGTGTATGCCGATATTCTCAATTTTGATGGAAATACGAAAATGGCATTACTAACCAATAATGTACGTTTGGTTGATAAAGAGAAGGCTACGCTTTCTACCAATTACCTGACCTACAATACAGGCACCAGAATAGGTACTTATACGAGCGGCGGAAAAATAGTCGATCCCAAAAATGTGTTAACAAGTACAACTGGATACTATTTTGCGAATACACATGACGCTTATTTTAAAAACAATGTGATATTGGTTTCACCAGATGTGGTTATCAAATCAGATACACTGAGGTATAATTCAGAGTCGAAAATCGCTTACTTTTACGGGCCTACCCATATTTATGGCAAGGATGATACGCTCTACACCGAAAATGGTCAATACAACACAACGAATGATGAAGCTCGTTTTGGTAAAAATAACTTGTACACTCAGGGCAGCAAATCTTTAAAAGGGGATAGCCTTTTCTTTGATCAAAAAAAAGGCTATGGCCGAGCGATTAAAAACATCACATTCACGGATGCTGCCCAAAAACTAACATTTAAAGGAGATCTGGGCATCTATTATAAAAAAGATGAGCGCATTTTGGCTACTAAGAATGCATATGTCGTGATGCAAACTCAGTCAGACTCTTCAAAAGTTGATTCTATCTGGATGGCTGCTGACACTTTATTTAGCAAAATAGTTCGAGGCCGTGATATCAAATCAATTCGACAAAATGAACTGAAGAAAGATCATGAGCTAGTTGATGAAGTTGTCACTGGATCTGCCAAGCACAACAAGGAAAGCAAAATAGAGAACAAAAGCATAGATACCGATGCTGGTAAAGATGCCATCACCCCTCCAAAAAATCAATCTAACAATATTGCTCCTACAGTAAGTAGTACAAATACATTAGATCCTAGCCCTATTCCTCCAGATAAAATGGAGAAGCCATCAGTCAAGAATTCGACAACAGCAAAAGAACGAACTACAAAGGATCAAGAGAGTAATCGGTTTCTCGACTCTTTGGCTCTTGATACTACCAAGTTTCGTATTGTACTTGCCTACCACAAAACGAAAATATTTAAATCGGATTTACAAGCGATCGCTGACTCGATATTTTTTAGCTATAAAGATTCTATTATTCGCTGTTATAAAAATCCAATGATATGGGCACAAGCGTCACAATTTTCTGCGGATACTATTTACTTGCAGATGAAAAATAAAAAGCTAGATAATGTGCTCCTTCAACACAATAGCTTTATTGTAAATACAGAAAGCACCGATTCCTCAAAATTTAATCAGGTGAAGGGGAAAGTAATCACAGGGTATTTTAAGAATGATAAATTGAGCAATATGCTTGTAGAAGGTAATGCAGAAAGTGTCTATTATGTAAAAGAAGATGCTCACTACACCGGAATGAACAGAATGTTAAGTAGCCGAATGAAAGTATTATTTGGTGATCATGTATTGAAAGACATCTTATTTATTCGTAAACCAGAAGGTGTTTACTATCCAATTCATCAAGTACCAACTGAAGAAAGCATACTACCTGGTTTTATTTGGAAACCTAAAGATCGACCAAAATCAAAAGAGGAAATTATCCCAAGTGTAGTGAAATCAGATATTGAAGTAACTATTAAAAAACCTATAATAATCGCTCCCAAATCAAATAAGAAGCCTGTAAAAAGAAAAACCTAAAAAAACATTCTATGAAACACCTCATTATTGTCACTGTATTAAGCATGACTACGCTAGTCTCTTACTCGCAAACAGCAGATACGCGCAGAAGAATTGAAGTAGTAGGCTCCGCAGAAGCAGAAGTGACACCTGATATTATTTATGTCAACATTTCTTTAAAAGAGTACCTGATTGGCAACACGAAAAAGAAAGTAGCAATCGGAGATTTAGAGCGTCAGTTGCAAACAGCTGTACTGAACGCAGGCATCCCAAAAGAAAATTTTATGATCAATAATATTTCAAGTTATAACTGGGATTGGACTGATAAGAAAAACACAGACTTCTTAGCTAAGAAGCAGTATAAAATTAAACTGACTGATCTCACCAAAGTGAATCAATTAATTAACGCTGTAGATCCCAAAGGAGTTGAATACAGCGGGATTGAGAGTTATGATTACTCGAAAATAGATGCACTGAAAAAAGAGCTGAAAGTAAAGGCTCTACAAAATGCGAAAGACAAAGCAACCTATTTAGTTGAGTCTATTGGAGAAAAACTTGGCAATTCAATCGAGATCAAAGAAATTAATGATGAATATTATCCAGCTCCTAGATTTAGAAGCATGGCCGTAAATCTGATGTCCTCTGAAGCTGCAGCTGCCCCTCTTCCTGATATCGACTTCAAAAAGATCAAACTGAAATATCAGATGAATACAGTGTTTGAAGTGAAATAGGATTCATTAAAACATAGCTGTCTGTATAATTTTATCGATTCATGTATGGATCGGAATTGCCGACTTCCCTTAAATGAGGAAATATACCTATTTGCCAAAAAGCATGAATCACACGGAAGACATCGACAGAAGCGATATCCCATCAAAGAAGAAATTATTCTATTTCGTTAGGCCCGAATTGCGATCCTACTTATTGCAATATGGCCGCGAAAGAGAATTACCGGTTCAATACTCAGATTTGCTCCGGTTTAATTTAAGTATTCCTTTGATAGATAAAGAAGGACACGATACACTTTGGCTTACGGTCTATTATGATGAGCGAGAAATGGAAGAACTCTTTCCAAATCTCACTTTTATCTACGCATTGATGAATACGGATGGCGATATGCAAGTGATGGAACATTTATCGGTTGCTCGCATCGATTACTGCACGTTTGGCAATTCTAAACCCTTTAGGGTACGTATTATTAATCGGCTGAATGATAATTATGATCACTTCTATGTCAAGGTTGCTGATGCTTCACGTGTGTATGGACTAGAGCTTGAACATCTCTTATCACCTAATGATATGATGTATCTAACGGATGATAATACGCTCATTGAAGAACATATCCCTGGTTTGCCTGGAGATATATTTATTAATGATGGGCTGGAGACCAGTAAATTCAATCAGATTCGGATCTGTAAAGAGTTTGTGAAATTTAATGAACGTTGTTTTGTTCGTCTCTTGGGTGACATGCGATCCTATAATTTTGTAGTCGATATTACACCTGATATTGAAGGCAACCAGTATCGTATACGAGCCATCGATTTTGACCAACAGTCTTATGAGGGACGATTAAGGTTATACCTGCCTCATTTTTTTAAAGAAAATCTTAAACTGGTACAACTGGGCATGCAGCATATGAATGAAACCACCGTTCGTCAGTATCAGGAAGAGGAGCGCACCTTGATCTCTAACCGTATACGCTCTGCGCATCATCGTTTAAATGATTTATTTAATGTGATGTGCATGGATGAGATATCTCCCTACAAAAAAGTAAAACAGCTAGGCAAAGAACTCTCGATTCATCACCAAAATCCCATTTTTAGTAGCTGTGAAAATATGGGACAGATTGTGTACGAATTTCTGAGTCTGGTAGTAGGCAAGCGACTCAACTAAAATGAGCGGGGTACTGCCTTTTGAATATATCAGTAAATCTTGTGCTCCAGAAATAGGTTAAAAAGTTGTACGAAAGTGGTATAAGTCTAACAACTAGCAAGATTCTTCTTTTTTCCTATCGTTATTAAAAACGTATTTTTGCGCTTCTCTATTTTTTCAAATCAATTATGAGTATTTCCAAAATATATAATCCCCGGTCAGCTGAAGATAAGTGGTACAGCTATTGGCTGGAGAAAAAGTTTTTTCGTTCCGTGCCTGATGAGCGCGAACCTTACACAATTGTGATTCCGCCGCCCAACGTGACTGGAGTGCTTCATATGGGCCATATGTTAAACAATACTATTCAGGATGTGCTTATTCGTCGTGCACGTATGAAGGGTAAAAATGCATGCTGGGTTCCAGGTACGGATCATGCTTCTATCGCTACTGAGGCTAAAGTGGTAGCAATGCTCAAAGAAAAAGGAATCGAAAAAGAGCATATAAGCAGAGAAGAATTCTTGAAATACGCATACGAATGGAAAGATAAATATGGTGGAATCATCTTAAAACAGTTAGAGAAATTAGGTGCTTCATGTGATTGGGATCGTACTCGATTCACGATGGAAGATGATCTTTCCGAAGCAGTAATTGATACATTCATTCATTTACATAAAAAAGGACTCATCTATCGTGGAGTCCGAATTGTAAACTGGGATCCCAAAGGGAAAACAGCCGTGTCTGATGAGGAAGTGATCCGTAAAGAAGTAAACCAAAAACTATACTATATCAAGTATAAGATTGTTGGGGATGAGTCACAGTATTTAACGATCGCAACTACACGTCCAGAAACAATCATGGCTGATACAGCAATTTGTATTCACCCTAATGATGAACGATTCAAGCACCTAAAAGGGAAGAAAGCATTGATTCCGCTGGTTAATCGAGAGATACCCATTATTGAGGATGAGTATGTGACGATGGAGTTTGGTACCGGATGTTTAAAGGTGACACCAGCGCATGACTTAAATGATTACGAGTTGGGACAAAAACACAATTTACCCATCATTGATATTTTAAATGACGATAGTACGCTCAACGAAAAAGCTATCATTCTAGTTGGAGAAGATCGTTTTGCTGCTCGTAAAAAAATTGCCGTAATGCTCGACGAAGCAGATCAGTTGGCAAAAGTAGAAGAGTATAAATCGCAGGTTGGATTTTCGGAACGTACAGATGCTGTTATTGAACCCAAATTATCCATGCAGTGGTTCTGCAAAATGGAAGAATTAGCCAAACCAGCTTTGGCTTATGTGTTGGATGGTGAGGTTAATTTAATACCTAACAAGTTTATTAATACCTACCGCCATTGGATGGAAAATGTAAAAGATTGGTGTATCAGTCGCCAATTGTGGTGGGGGCAGCGTATTCCAGCGTGGTACAATGAGAAAGGCGATTGGGTTATTGCCAAAACAAAAAAGGAAGCAGAAGATCAGTTTAGACAATCCAATATGGAGTTTGCTGATTTAAGGCAAGATGAGGATGTGATGGATACCTGGTTTTCGTCATGGCTTTGGCCTATTTCTGTTTTTGATGGTTTTAAGGATCCAGAAAATGCAGATATCGCGTACTATTATCCAACCAATGATTTAGTAACGGCACCTGAGATCTTGTTCTTTTGGGTTGCTCGGATGATCATGGCTGGTCATGAATTTCGAGGGCAAGCTCCATTTAAAAATGTATACCTAACGGGGATAGTTCGTGATAAAATCGGACGAAAAATGTCAAAGTCGTTGGGCAATTCGCCCGACCCAATTGACCTAATTGAAAAATATGGTGCAGATGGCGTTCGGGTAGGAATGTTACTTTGCTCTCCTGCAGGTAATGATTTGATGTTTGATGAAAGCTACTGTGAACAAGGGCGTAATTTTGCCAATAAAATTTGGAACGCCTTTCGTTTGGTGAATGGTTGGGAAGTAGATGCTCAATTGGAAAATACGAACCAGCAAGCAGTTGCTTGGTTTGAGTCCAATTTTAATCAGGCTTTGGCAGAAATAGAGGCGCATTACAAACAATATCGATTATCAGAAGCTTTGATGGGCATTTATAAATTGGTATGGGATGATTTTTGCGCCTGGTATCTAGAAATGGTCAAACCTGCTTATCAACAGCCAATCGATTTAGAAACGCACACCAAAACACGGTACTTTTTTGAGCAAGTGCTTAAAGTGTTACATCCATTTATGCCTTTTATTACAGAGGAATTATGGCATGAAGCCTTATTTGGCAAACGAACTGAACTAGATTGTTGTATTGTGGCAAAATATCCACAAATAACAGCTATTGATACCCTATTGATTCAAGATATTGACACAGTTAAGCAGCTAATCTCTGAAATACGTAATATCCGTAACATGAAGCAACTTTCTCCGAAAGAAGCTTTGCCTTTGTTTATAAAAGCGAGTTCAGGTATTCAGTATTCAAATTATTTAGAGATTGTAATCAAGCTTGGCAATGTCAAACAAGTCACTTTCGTGAATGAAAAGCCCACTGGATCTACGGCTTTTATGGTAGGCACTGATGAGTTCTTCGTGACACTCAATGAAACATTAGATGTAGATGCGGAACGTGAGCGTTTAACAAAAGAGATTGATTATTTGCAAGGTTTCTTAAAATCGGTGGATGCCAAACTCTCTAACGAGCGGTTTGTGAAAAATGCAAAAACGGAAGTGGTTGAGATCGAACGTCGAAAAAAAGAAGATGCAGAAGCTAAAATCAAAATACTAGAAGAAAGTCTGAGTATTTTATCCTAAAATCTCTATTTCAAAATAAAAGGTTGTAGATAAATCTTCTACAACCTTTTATTATTCTTTCCCATAGCTAACAAATTGGCTTTTAGATAAGTAGGATAATCAGTTTGCCATCATTCTAATAAAAGAGGCAATTTTAGCTTTCATGCGTCTCCTATCGACAATAAAATCAAGGAATCCATGCTCCAAAACAAATTCAGATGTTTGAAATCCTTTAGGCAAATCTTTTTTGATAGTTTCTTTAATGACACGTGGTCCAGCAAAGCCAATTAGAGCCCCTGGTTCGGCAATGTTGATGTCTCCGAGCATAGCATAAGAGGCGGTGACTCCACCGGTAGTTGGATCCGTTAACAAGGAGATGTATGGGATTTTTGCTTTACTCAATAAAGCTAGTTTGGCTGATGTTTTTGCCATTTGCATGAGCGAGAAAGCTGCTTCCATCATGCGAGCGCCACCCGATTTGGATATCATTAAAAAAGGGATTTTATGATCAATGCTATAATCAATGGAGCGAGCAATTTTTTCACCAACAACAGACCCCATGGATCCTCCAATGAAATTAAAATCCATGCAAGCAATGACGATATCTTGCTCCTCGAGCTTGCCATGGGCAGATCGTATTGCATCATTTACTCCTGTTTTGGCATAGCTTTCTTCTAATCGCTCGGTATATTTTTTGTTGTCTGAAAAATTCAAAGGATCCGCTGAGCGTAAGTCTTCGTATAATTCTGTAAATGAGTTATTATCAAATAGAATCTCGAAATACTCTTTCGATCCAATCCGCAGATGATAGTCACAATAGTGGCACACATATTTATTTTCTAATTGTTCGGCGTAATGCAACGCTTTTTTGCACGATGGGCATTTGTTCCAGATGCCGTCAGGTGCTTCTTTTTTTTCCTTTGTAGAGGTAATTATTCCTTTTTTTTCCCGCTTAAACCAAACCATGTATTCCGAATAAATTTAAAGATCCACAAAGAAACAATTTTTTTAATGAACACCGTAGAGGCTGAATGTTTTCTGCTTCCACTTGTCATTAATTTTATAATTTAGCTTCAAAATTGATATAAAATATTGAAGATGAATTTAAAACATTTTAAGGGCGTATTGCATGGCGATGCCGTTCAAGAACTATTTGAAGTAGCGAAAAAGCATCATTTTGCGTTGCCGGCTGTAAATGTAATTGGTACAAATTCCATTAATGCAGTGATGGAAACAGCCAAGGCCGTTAACTCACCAGTGATCATTCAGTTGTCGAATGGAGGAGCTCAGTTTTATGCAGGAAAATCTTTAAATAATGATAAGCTACAAGCCTGCATTTTGGGAGGTGTTTCTGCAGCTCAGCACGTTCATCTACTTGCAGAACATTACGGAGTTGCCGTTATTCTACATACGGATCATGCCGCTAAAAAACTACTTCCATGGATTGATGGTCTATTAGAGCATGGCGAAAGATTTTATGCTCAAAATGGAAGACCATTATTTTCATCTCATATGCTTGACTTATCGGAAGAGCCAATCGAGGAGAACGTCGAAATATGTAAAAAATACCTTGCTCGTATGAAAGCCATGGGGATGACTATTGAGATAGAACTCGGTGTAACAGGTGGTGAAGAGGATGGTGTTGATAACAGTGATGTAGATAGCTCCAAATTGTATACACAGCCCTCTGAAGTGGCTTATGCCTACAAAGAATTATTGAGTGTTAGCGATAAATTCACGATAGCAGCAGCTTTTGGCAATGTTCATGGAGTATATAAACCAGGCAACGTAAAATTGCAGCCTATTATTTTGAAAAATTCACAAGAATATATTCGAAAAGAGTTTGGAATAGCTGTGTCTCAACCTATTAATTTTGTGTTTCATGGTGGTTCTGGTTCATCGCAGGAAGAAATTCGTGAGGCTATTTCTTATGGAGCTATTAAAATGAATATTGATACGGATATGCAATGGGCTTTTTGGGAAGGTGTCAAAGAATATTACCAATCTAAAGAGGCATATCTTCAAAGCCAGATTGGTAATCCTGAAGGAGAGGATGCTCCTAATAAAAAGTATTATGACCCCCGTGTTTGGTTACGGAAGGGTGAAGAGCATTTTGTTAAGCGTCTGACTCAAGCTTTTGAAGATCTAAACTGCATTGATGTCAATAGCAAGCTTGAGTCGTATACCCCCTCTGCTTTTGTGATGAAATAGGGTAGTTCTTTAGCTCATATGTTTAATTAGAGTTTTTATTTCAGCTATTATCATGGATTCTAAAAAAAATACTTTTGAGCACTTGGCAAATAAGGTAACCGCTTTTACAGGAAGTTCTAAAGGCCTTGTTTACGCATTAATTATTGTACTTATATGGGGCGTAACAGGCCCCATTTTTGATTATTCTAATGCTTGGCAACTGATCATTAACACAGCAACGAATATCATTACCTTCTTGATGGTTTTTCTGATTCAGAAATCACAAAACAAAGAATCTAAAGCCATACAACTCAAGCTAAATGAGTTGATAGCAGTGAATGACAAAGCGAGTAACCGAATGGTAGATATTGAGGATTTGACTGAGAAAGAATTAGATGATCTTCACGAATTTTATGAGCGCTTATCTGATTTAGCTCAAAAAGAAGATGATATTCATCGATCGCACTCTATTGATGCTGCTAAAGAGATTCATCTATCTAAAAAACTTTATACGAAATCGTTAAATAGTGATGGAAAGAATGAAAAACAAAGCTTCGGTACAGAAGATTCAAAATAATGATTGTTTGGATAATGCATTTGCACTATGTCGTCAGGTTTCTGTTGAGGAATAATGTCTCCCATTTGAATGATAATATCAGTTTGAAGTACGTGCACACATGACAGCTGTCAACTTGTACGAAAAATTTGATTTTCAAAAAATAGGTCTACTATTTGACGAAACATAGATTCAATATGTTGAAATGATTTTGAAAAGCTGAATAGGAATTATCAATTAAGCAACTATATTTGCAAACTCAAAAAAGCCCAGGTGGCGAAACTGGCAGACGCACCATCTTGAGGGGGTGGCGTTCGAAAGGACGTACGAGTTCGAATCTCGTTCTGGGCACATCAATATGTTAAATCTATAATGATAGTACGAGGCCGTCGTAAGCTATCTCAATCCCTTCAGGTAATTTTTTTGAAACAGTATCATGTTTGTCCATTCGATGGCTCAGATGTGTGAAATATGTTTTGGGAGCGCCTATTTCCTTTGCGAAAGCAATTGCTTCGTCTAACGTGAAATGAGAAATATGCTTCTCTTTTTGGAGTGCATTAATGACAAGTACCTCTGTGCCTTTGATCTTTGACTTCTCTTCTTTGGATACTGTTTTTGCGTCTGTTATATAGGTGAAATTATTTATTCTAAAACCCAATACAGGCAATTTAAAATGCATTACTTCAATCGGAAGTAATGCCACCTCTCCAATTTTGAAAGGTTTTTTATTGATTTCATGTAAATGTACTAGCGGTACTCCCGGATATTTAATGTGAGAAAAAATATAAGCAAATTCTCGTTTTAGGGCTTCTTGAACACGTTCATGAGCATAGATATCAATCTCTGATTGCTGCTTGTGGTTAAAGGCTCGAATATCATCCATCCCGGCTACGTGATCCTTATGCTCGTGTGTAAACACGATCGCGTCTAAAGACTTTACTTTGGCTCGTAGCATTTGATATCTAAAATCAGGCCCGGAATCAATAACGATCACTTTGTTTTTGTCTTCAATTAAGATAGATGCGCGTAAGCGTTTGTCTCGGGGATCATTGGATATGCAGACTGGACAGTCGCAAGCAATAACAGGAATGCCCTGTGATGTCCCAGTTCCTAGAAATGTAATTTTCATTTGAGTACGGTGCCGTAATTTTTAAATGAGTAAAAAAACTGGCGTTGTTTGCTATCGAATAACGTTTCATCTATTTCTAGATGAGGTATCAATTCAATTAATGCAAGAATTTTACTCTCCAAGTTGGAGAACTTATTGACTACAATTATTTTACTACGTTCTAATATGCAAGTCCCAGTTCTGAAATTTCCTTTTTCATATCGAATTTTATAGCCCATTTTTTCGACAAGTTTCTCGAGTTTCTCAAGTGTGTGTTGAGTAAAAGAAATTACCATAATGCATCAAATTAAAAAATAGTGTGAACATACTGGGGTTTTCAAGTACATGATTGTGATTTCATCTATTTCCCTATTGCTTGCTTTTAAAGCTGTTGGCCTATGTTGGTTTTGTAAATAAAGGTTTATCATCGAAGATCCACAACCTCTACTCCAGGATATTTTTTGGAGTCGAATGTGAAGATGGATTCCTGAACATTTACATTTGGGGTAAATGATTTGATTGCGTATGTATATCGACTTCCATTTTTATCAAATATTAAAGCGTTTGTGATTAATTTACTGATCTTATCTATCTTCAGGCGTATTTTAAAAAAAGAGCGCTTGTCGTCAGTTGGAACTAGATCAATCACGTAGCATGCTCTACCATCAACCTTGGAATCTTCTGTATATAAATACTTAAATCCTTTTTCATAAATCGTGAATATTTTAGCTGGATTTAGGGTGTTAGGACTATTATCTACATTGCTTAACTGGACCTCTTTATCCGCAATAAGATAGGTCCATTGGCTTTTACCATCACTGATAAGTTCTTGTCCTTTTAAAGTGACTTTATATTTATTAGCTCTCGATAAAACAAGCAGTGTTCCTGATTGGGTATCTTTTACTTTTGCTTGTGGATTATCAATCGTGTACGAAAAGTCCGCTTTAAAGCTATTAAGTGTTCGATATTTCTTACTCACTTCTGCAAGAATGGCTTTTGCCTTGGTGTCGGTTTGCGCAAATAAACAGAAGGTAGTTCCTACGATAACGATACAGCTGATTAGTTTTTTCATGTTTTTAATTGATTTTTTAAAGGTCATGAAGCTATCATAAGCTAATTATTTATTTAGGGGTTTGTATGCAGCAGCTTATGATGGTTGCATGTATTTAAATTTGTTTATCCATTGTTGATTGAAGACTTAGGGCTTTTGGGGGCTAAGCCCTTATAGGGCTATTTACCGATGTTTCTTTTGAAAATATTTCAAGAAGTTGTTTTGTGTTTAAAACTGCAGAGCAATAGCTGATAATGTTTCACTATTGTTTTCATTAATCTGTTTTATTTAGGTTGTCTAAAAACTGTTCTAAGGAGTACTCGTCTGGCAATAATACTTCTCGAGCTTTGCTTCCTTCGAATGGTCCAACAACTCCAGCGGCTTCTAGCTGATCAATAATTCTTCCGGATCGGTTATAGCCTAGTTTTAGTTTACGTTGAATAAGTGATGTTGAACCCTGTTGGTGTAAGACAATAAGTCTAGCTGCATCTTCAAAAAGTGGATCACGATCGCTAGCATCGAACTCTTTCATACTCGATTCGGCGTTGTCGTCAATATATTCAGGAAGCATCCATGCTGATGCATATCCTCGTTGTGCACCAATGTAATCAGAGATTCCCTCTACCTCAGGGGTATCGACAAATGCACATTGTATTCGGATGAGGTCGCTTCCTGTGGATAAGAGCATGTCTCCACGGCCGATGAGTTGATCTGCACCACCTACATCGAGTATTGTTCTAGAATCTATCTTCGATAGAACCCTAAAAGCAAGCCTTGCTGGAAAATTCGCTTTGATCGTACCTGTAATGATATTAACGGATGGTCTTTGTGTGGCAATTACTAAATGAATCCCCACAGCACGGGCTAATTGTGCCAAACGAGCAATGGGGGTTTCTACTTCTTTGCCGGCGGTCATCATCAAATCAGCAAACTCATCAATCACGAGCACAATGAAAGGCAAGAACCGATGGCCGTCATTTGGATTGAGCTTACGGTTTACAAATTTGTGATTGTATTCTTTTAGATTACGTACCTGACCATTTTTCAACAGATCGTAGCGTTGATCCATTTCGATACAAAGGGAATTGAGTGTGGCAATTACTTTTTTGGTATCGGTAATAATAGCATCTTCTTCACCAGGTAATTTGGCTAAGAAATGACGTTCAATCTTTCGAAATAAGGTGAGCTCTACCTTTTTAGGATCAACAAGCACAAACTTGAGCTGAGATGGGTGTAGTTTGTAAAGTAATGAAACCAATATTGCATTAATACCAACTGATTTACCTTGCCCAGTAGCTCCCGCAACGAGTAGGTGGGGCATTTTTGCTAAATCAGCGATGTACACTTCATTTGAAATGGTTTTACCCAAAGCAATAGGTAGGTCCATGCTCGTATTCTGAAATTTTTCAGTGGCAAGAATGGACCGCATCGAAACCATTTCAGGATGTCTATTAGGAACTTCTATTCCAATGGTTCCCTTACCAGGCATAGGAGCGATGATGCGTATTCCGAGAGCGGCTAAACTTAAAGCAATATCATCTTCCAGGTTTTTTATTTTGGCTATTCGGACACCAGGTGCTGGTATAATTTCATATAAGGTAACAGTTGGTCCAATCGTGGCTTTTATCTTATCGATTTCAATATTGTAGTGGTTAAGTGTCTCAACAATTTTATTCTTATTAGCCTCGAGCTCTTGAGCATTGACTGTTATTTTATTCGTTCCATGGTTTTCTAAGAGATCTAATGTGGGATATTGATAGCTGGATAGATCAAGCTTTGGATCAAACATGCCAAATTGTTCTACTAATTCGGTAGCTGTTTTTTCTTCTACTGATTTTTCGATGCTCAATTTCATGTTATGAGGTTCGATATCCTGAATCTTTGTATCGGAAATAAGCGGTGTTGTATCTAAAAGTAAGTCTTGAGCTGGTGTTAAAATTTCGAGTTCATGGATAGCTTCATTTGTATAGGTGGATGGAATGTTGTCTCTAAGTATATTGGCTGCATTCGTGGAAGTGCTTGAGTCGAGCCCTAATGAGGATACGGTAGATGGTAGCTCACCTTCTGGTTCATTCCAGTTAGCATTGGCTATATCAGTATCGGGAGTTTCAGTGCGCTGGTTGTTTTTTCGATTTACTAGGTTGATATGAAAGTCAATGTTGTATGCAATAATGAGTGCAGATAAACCAGAAAACACGAGCAATCCTGCAGTACCTGTATTTCCAATTTGAGCTCGCAGCAATTTATTGGTCCAGAATCCGAATGCACCTTCTAAATAATGTGGATAATCGGATACAAATCCATGGCCATATCCAAGTAAGATGGAAATGAATAGTAGTAGAAAAAAACAGTAGCCCAGTGATTTTTTAATGGACCATATTTTAACTTTAAATAGTAGGCGATATCCAATGATGAAGAATACCCCAATAAAAATAAACGAGGATACGCCAAACCATTCATAAATAAATTGATGTGCTAGCAGAGCTCCTAATTTACCAAGCCAATTTTGAACAATGGGTTGTTTGAGACCTATTTCAAGAAGTTCTTTCTGAGTTTTTAATAAATTACTCCACCCCCCGTTTGATTTTAAAACATAACTCTGATCATCCTGCCAAGTGAATAGGTAGGAAGTGAAAGCAACCATGAAATAAAGGGAAATGATTAAAAAAAATAGGCCAATAATTTTGATTAAACGTCTGTCATTAAAAGTGAACTTAGGTAGTACCTCTTCTTTTTTACGCACAGTTCTTTCTTTGTTTGATGATTTGTCTCTGAAAGAATTACTGTTTTTGAATTGGTTCTCTGATGCAGGCATTCGTGAATTTAGTTTATTATACGCAAATATAAGTTTATAAAATAAGCTGGTGCCATGAGGCTTTTATTGCTATACCGAAAATTATCCAAGTGGCTTGATGTTGTGTAGTTAAATAGGCTGCTAGATATGTTAATTGAAATGTAATCGGGCTTAGACCTATTGTAAATTTTAGGTAGTGTATCTAAATGTATGATGACTCTTTTCAGGGATAAAAAAGTAT
>CALLKE010000092.1 GCA_938008555.1 uncultured Pedobacter sp. | reverse complement strand
ATTAGAAATAATATATATGTCAAATTGCTTGTTATGAAATCACCCTAATTCAAATATGACTACAATAGATCCTTTATATAAATATAAACATCAGGTGATTAGTCGAAAAGGAATTTTGTTGTGAAAAATTTTGCTGTGAAAGTAAATATTGTTAGACCTTTTAAACCTTAAGGATTATATGAAAAAATACAACAACCTTATATTGCTACAAAAGACGTATTTTCTTGGATGGATGCTGCAATGAATAAAGGTCTTTATGGTAAGAAATATTCGTAGATTATGACAATTGGATATAATCGAGCAATATCTGGTTCTTCGTTTGATAGATATCTTTAATTCTTTTGATTATTCTTATTATTATATTTATTAAATAACATGAATCTTAAAAGAAAATTTCAGACTATAATGAGACCTATTAACCCCTAACTTTAAGAGGCTTTTTATTAGGATGATGATGTTGTTACATAAAATTTCAATCCACAATTCAGCTTTCTAAAACTATTAAATCAAGGCACAATAAAGAAACAACACCAGATAATAAAAAGGAGAAAAGATTTTATAAAAAAAGAACTAATCGGTCCTATAAAAGAAAAAGTGAGAAAATTACAACGTAATAGACAATTTGTATATTAAAATAAAAATGTTCCTATTCCTCAAGCTATAACATAAATACACGATTAGCAAGTTAGATAATAAATGCAAAAATGGTTTAAACGTGCTTTTGTGCATAAATATCAAATAAATCCAGCAAATGTAGTAAAAGTAAGTCCTATTTGGAGAAAGATTTATGCAATACATATGTAAGCGCTTAGAAAATAAAGATAAACAAGATAAAGGTAATAAGAGTAATTTATGAAATATTTTAAGTAAGGAGGACAACGTAAAATTCTTTCTTAAGATGTATAATAACATGACATACTGTTTAATTAGTCTTTTGGTTTATAACATTTTGGAACTAGATAATAGCCTATAATATAAAAGCCTGTAATTTAATAGCAGCCATCTATAAAAAGATCATAAAATATATTCACAGTGCTTAGGTAAAATAAATAATAATAACGAAGACTAAAACTATAACTTTAGAAAGTTAGCAAAAAAGATGTAGGCTTTGGTATTAAATAAAAACAATGGCTAAAATAAAATATCTAATTATATTAGACTGCTATTGCGGATAGATTTTTCAATAAAGTAAGAGTGAAAAGGTCTATAAAGTTTTTGAAATTAGCTGAGACTTACCATATTGATGGAGTTAGAGAGATTATTATGCTAAGAAATATGGTTTAAAAATAGTTTAAAAAGTCTGATGCGGGTTTTCGTTTTTTAGCAAGATAATTTTCTGCACTTATTTCGAGATATTACCCTTTAGCTAGGGCAAGAAAAGTCTTTGGTTAAATTGATTTCCAAAAATCTATTGAACTTGTACGTAGATAAGCATATTGGTCTTTGCCAGTCCATATGGTTGGGTTTAACAAATAATATGGTATAGGAACAACACAATAACTATAAAAACAAAAATAAAAGTATGTTTAATTCATTTATCCTACTATTGCGATACCCTATGAGGTTGGACGTTACCTACAGTATTACACATTGGCCTATTTTAAAAAATAACCGCTATTAGTAGTCTTAGCTGCTTTAAGATATTTAAAAATTCTAATATAGCTAACATTTTTAAACCTTATGTCATTCTTACATGTAAAAATCTAAGGATAGTCTTTAAATCCCTTATAATAATAAAAACAAGCTCAATTGCTTAATAGAAGATTATATATTAATTTAAGATAGGACGCTAATAATATGTTTACAGTAAAACAATTGTTTTATACTATGGTATGCTAGTTGATCAAGTAGGGTCTTGATTTCAGAAGCAAGAATTAATAATAAAGTATTGGCTAATCATTATTGGGTTTTAGTCGTAGAATAATAAATCATCGTAATAAAGCCACAGTAAAGTAAGATATTTAGAAATCACTTTGGTAAAAATCTGTCCGTAAAGCCGTAAATCTTGCACACGACAATTAAGAGCTCATTGTCATGCTTCTAACTCTTAATAGACTTTGATACTTCTTGATAATTTTTTAAGAAATTATTTAGTTATTTTAAAAGATTTTTATGTTATGCATGTGTGATTGTTTAAATATAAGGGCAAAGATTGATTATTTATGAATATCATTAGGAATCGTAAATCTACTCTTCAATGGGATGGAAAATGATGCAATGACAAAATGTACTGAATACTTTTGTTATTGCAACATTGGTACCTGGAACCGCGACTCCTGTGTACAATTCTGGGAATGTGATAGGTTATAACATCACATATAACCTACTCGGAGCATCAAAATCATGGGAAATTGGTACGATTCCATCCATCGTATTTAATGCTACAATTGGACGCGATCGAACACCAGTCGAGTATCCGCTTGTAGAAGACATAACTCTGGAGCTTCAAATAACAAGAGTATCATTCTGATTATTATCGTAAATAAAGTATTCACCAAATCATTCAGATTATTCACTTTACTCTGATTCCTCGGGAATTGCATCTATCTCCATTGAATGTAACTCTTATGATTGCAATTATTTAATTGCGTGCTCGAGCAGCCACTCTTACCGCAAAAAGTCTTTTTTGTCATCTTTCTGGCCGCATTGAGCATTTTTTTTCCTCAAATTTAGGATCTTTCTTTCAGACTTTCTTCTCAAATCATCAGTCCTCTCCTAAAAAGTTTTTTTTATTCTTTTCTTTTTTTGAGGAACTTCTTAAGATTTAATCCGATTGCGAAGCTCAGTGTCAAATGGAAGGATTCTTCTGTGCTGTCCTGGTAGTCCTCGTGGTCCATGTCTTGGAATAGAAGCTGAGCAGGTGAAGCAATAATGAGCAGCGCATTCTGCGCAATACTCTCCTCCCAGAATCTCGAAAACTATTGAGCATACTGAACATTACCAAAGGACTTTTTATGGGTGATTGCGGGACTAAAGTGGCTTAGCGGTCACCTCAAATCTCCTCCCGTTTCTTTCACTGCACTAAAAAGGAGTTTAAGTGAAGAAAGTGGCTCCTGGGGCACAACGAATTGTCCTTTGATAATATAAAGCCAGTTACAGCCATTTTTACATTGGTATAACGGTTTATTTTTAGCGAAGGCAGTGCCAGTACGGATTAGGATGATTTCGTGATGTTAGGTATTTAACTCGGTCGTATTGCCATTGTTATACAGTCTTGTTGAGGATATATCGAGTTGGGGATGTTGCTTGTTGAAAGTCTAGTTCCTTAATTTGGTGGTATAATGATAAATCATATTCTATCATGCGATGTGTAGCCAAATAGTTTGCTATATTAGTTTTAAACTATCCCCATCTATGTTATGGATGTTCTTCAGGGAATAATATGTCATTATTTAACTTAGTATGCCTCGTATATCGCCACTCCTCATCTAAAAGATACCTCAATGGATATTCCCCTTATTTTGCAACTCTCTTAGGGAATAAACTCTATCTGATCTATTAATCACATTTCTAGTCATACCATCTCCGTTGAAAGGACAATTAGTGAGACTACTCCTTGAATATTTTTTAATTTTTAAGGTATATCTCCTTGTCATACAATTCCATAGAGTTATACTAGTTGGGATAGTGTTAAATCATTTTTTAAAATTCATATGGACCAACACGTTCAATCCCCCATGACCATTTTTTGCAAATATCTGATGTCAGCTACTTTATGTTTTTGTTGTGGAAAGTTTCAATCTTTTAAATAGTTTAAGGTGTTTGCCTTTACTTCAATCCTCGGAGCAATCTTTCCTCAGTTGGCAAGTGAAACCATGGTACTTCTTTTTCTTATTTTGGCTGCTGGGCCTGTTGGGCCTGCTCATGAATAACATTTTATTCAATGTATTCTGCCTTGATCACATTAATTTGTTCTTCAATTTATAAGACCCTTTCTTCTGCTTGTGTGAGGGGTTTTTTAGGCATTCTACACCTCTTTATATGCTTTTTGTAGCTCTCCTTATTTTTTCCAAAGGTTTGGCGGCAGCTTTAGCATTAATATTGTTTTGGCATTTTCAACAAGATTTAAAAAGAATTTAATTTTATAGAGATCATATTCCCCAAGTGGGGTTAACTTGAGGTTCAACAAAGGACAATAGTCGCTTGAAGTGGCCGTTGTAATCATTGGGGTCATTGCGGAGAGGGTCAAGGTCAATGCGAAGCTGGGCACGGTCTTCCGGGGTTTCCAGGAAATTCTTCTCCATAAACAGGGCGAGAGAATGACGATTGGCTTCTGTATAAGGAGGCTTAGCGAAATAGAGTATCTTCAGCGTTTTTCTGATCTCATCATAGCGGGGCAGATAGAGAAGGTAGGTCATATGGAGGGCGCAATTCTTCTGTTTTTCCTCAAACTAGGCCAAGTTTTTCTCAAAGAGATCATCTTTTCTTTTCTTCTCCTCTCTTTTTTCCCTTCTGGCAAGCAGCCTTTGCTTTCGGCGCTTCAATAATGAGCGTTTACCTCTGCGCGAGCATCGCGCCTCTGCGCTCGCAGATTTGATTGATAAGTAGCCTCAATCCTGGCCCATTCTTTGGCCTCTAAGGCCATTTCCTTTTGATTTTGGGCCTCTGTGAGGGGGCCAATCCACTCATAATATCTTCTTCTCTCCATTTTATTATTATAAGACCATAACTTCAACTCGATAAATAGGAAATTTATGTGAATTGGCCCAGGGAGATTCAAGCATTTATTTACATGTCATTGTGATATCTTGTACCTGGGAGAGTTACAGCCTAATAGTGAATGACATGTAAAACCTGATTTCGTGTTTTTTCAAAAGTAAAATGTAAAAATTTTAAATATAATAAATACTATTCAATTAAAAATCTGTGCCTAGTCTTCGTCAGATCTCAGTCTTTGCTTGAAAGCCATTATTAGATGTTTTTGTTTTGTTTTGGCGAAGAAAATTTTTTAAAAAAATTTGAAAAATCGGGGGTTCATACCCATACACACCAAAGTTGATGTTTTGATATAAGTGTTAAATAATTCTCATTTTTGTGGCACCATGGGAAAGCATCAACAAGCAGAATGCGAGCATTGCCATCGATAGATGAGGGCAGATACGCTCTCACGACACCTCAAGGCATGTAAATTTTTAAAGTCTCTGCCATAGCCATCCCAAATGTCATGCCCCATCTGTGCTGGTCACTACAGCAAAAAGCACATCCGAGCCCATATAAAGAAGGCTCACCCTTAGTCGAGTGGCCTTTCCCTGAAGGAACTCTCAGGAGTATAATGGAGACCGACAAGAATATCAAAAACACCTGATGATCGTGCATGAATTATTCTCCAAGTCTATTTAACTTCCGGGTTGGGATTGGGGTTGGGGTTGGGGAGATCGGAAGAGCACACGTCTGAACTCCAGTCACTTAGGCATATCTCGT
>CALLKE010000091.1 GCA_938008555.1 uncultured Pedobacter sp. | reverse complement strand
CGATGATTTTGCGCTTATCGCCTTTTTTTGCCATATCCCAGTTAGTTTAACAGATAGACAGTACATTTGCAACAACCAAAAATGCCGAGTGATCAGCTCGGCATTTATTGGTCTTGCAAGATTTTTCTATTACAACCTTTTTTAAGGGTCATAATCTTGTGCGATTCTGTGCACCCTTTTGGAGCGCCTAAAATCTTCTTATAAGTCTAATTCTTTTGGTTTTAGCCTTATACGCTTATGCTAATCCCGCGGAACATATTTGTCAATAGGCAAAATTAAAAGATGTGCTTGATTCAATACAGTATCCCAGCGCATCTTTTGTAAAATGAAGGTTCAGAATGTGCGCAGCGACGCTGACGAACTTACAAGACCTTTAGTATTTCAGCAATAATGTTTCATTTCAAGAACATCTTGGAGCCGCGACCGGGATTCGAACCCGGGACCTCATCCTTCGCTTACACCGCTTCTTTATGTATGCAAGCGGGCTAGACTGTATCTTAAGCTTATTTACCTTTAGGATAAACGTAGCTTCCCTTGTCAGTCGTTCGGGCCTTCCGCTAAGCGGATTGCCACGGTCTTGTCCATTTGCTTAGGATTTTAACCGTTATTCGGGATTCACGCAGCCGTTTCCCGCTGCGTGGGCAGGGCCAATGCGGCCTACCATGGATGCGCTCTACCGACTGAGCTATCGCGGCAATTGCCCCACTAGTATATCACGAAGTTTTTTGTTGTGGTAATAAAGCGTTAGAACACCGTTTTTACTCTTTTGTCTGTACGTACCAATTTTACCAGAAATGGTAACAGTTGGCTTGTAAAACTGCTCTGCCGAGGCATTCATCTCGTTTTGCCAATAATTCATAGCATCGGCCGCGTCTATATCGGTAAAAATCTGCAGACCATATTTTAAGCTGGAGGGGTCCACTCCGTAGAGCTCTACCAAGAATTGTTTGAAGTGCCTTAGGAGCTGTGGGTCTGTGTTACCTAACCGTACAGAATGTATGCACTTTTTATTTCCTTCTCCCCAGTATAGGCCAAGACCTAACCCCTGTAGCCATTTTTCTTTAGGCGTCTTAATTACCTTAACACAAAACGGGTCACCGTCAGGGTGATTGCGAATATAAACTGCTTCGCTTCGAGTGCGACGGGGTATACCGTATGTTTTTAGCCAATAGTTCACTCTGCCCTCAGTAGTCCCCAGCCTTTTGCTGATTTGAGCAATAGACTGTTGACGCTCCACGTATTCTCGCTGGAGTAAACCCTTTTCCATCAAACCCCCATATACACTCTATTATAGTCGGATTTTTGGACGATAACAGGGGTAGAATTTACGACATTTTCTTATTTTCAAGCCACTCCCGCTCGAGTTGGGTCATAGGCG
>CALLKE010000090.1 GCA_938008555.1 uncultured Pedobacter sp. | reverse complement strand
GCAAATGCGCGGGTACATAAGGTTTGTAACGATCGTTAAAATGCTTGTCACCGTCGCGTTCCTTGCTCATGAGTACTTTGTTATCAAAGCGATCCAGATACTTGCAAAATGCCTGATAGCTGACGGCATGTAGGCCATACTGTTCCAAAGCAGGCTTGTAGTCGTTGGTGTACAGATCGATCTTATTGCGTTTATTGGCCGCAAAGGGGTTCATCCAAGCTTGGTACATCACCGCTTCGTGCGCATCAAAGTGCATGATTTCGCCCGTTTCAGGGTGGATAATTTTGAAGATGCCTACTATGCGTGCATTACCATTTCCGTATCTGCCATTTATGAGGTAGTCTAGCTGCTGAATGCCATCGCTTGGAAAACCTGCCACCTTGTTACGTAAGGCAGTAGGATTGCTGATTTTCAGCCCTTCTAGCTCTAATGGGGCAATGATTTTAGTAAATGTGTTGTATAAGTCCTCCTTCTTTTTGAACCATTTTTTGAATTGATTGCGTTCCAATAGCTCCGCAATCAAGCGACAAAAACCTAGAGCTAGAGTCAATTGCTCAGCTTTTTGTTGATTGAAACAGGGCTTGGAATTGAATATGTAATAATGAATGTCACTTTTGCTAGTCTTTTGCTCAGCCATTGCGGTGAATTCTACAGATAGTGCCTCTGGGTTTGGTTTTTCTGCTTCGATAGCTAGTTTAATCAGCTCTGCCTCGCTAGGTAACATGCTTTTGTAGAAACAGGGTTTTCTGTCGGGGATGTTGGCGTAGGCGTAATAGAAAGTATCGTTCATTCGTGCCCAGCGCCAAGCTTTTCCACTGTCAGGAAGAATCGAGCGTGTGCGGTGGGAAGGGGGGATACTATCTTTATATGCCAATCGAAGACGAGTACGCAAATACTCTTCTGTTATTCCATTACAGGCTTTTAACACAAGCTGTTCAGAAAGCCATATTGACTGACCAATTTTCTCTTTTCGAATAATGATATCGCCTATGTTGATCTGCATTGCTGACTTCTCTGGATGTTTATGTGTTAGAATGAACCAAGAATATATTATCTGTAAATTATTCCTATTTGCTATATCATCAACGAGTCACGATGTTGAATTAAGCTGCTTAATACGATTAGCACCTTATTGTGATGTTTTGAATTGGGTCGACGTAATGCCACTCGGGCATTTCCTGCATCAATTCCTATAATTTGGGCTACAATCTTCAAGTCACCCACTTTTTTCTTCTCAAGGATATCTTTTAGTTTCATACTTTTGTTTTGTGTACGCTGCAAATATATTCCTATTTATAATATATTCAAAATAAATATATTCAATAATGGATTATTTTTATTTTAAAAAATATGAACAAACCAACTAGTAAGGCTTCTGATAGATTTTTTGAAGCGAGGAAAGTCCTAGGGTATAGTCAAGTTGATTTTGCAAAGAAGCTAGCCACTACACAAGGAAATATATCCAAAATAGAAAGTGGGGGAATAGATATTTCTATTGAGATGGCTATGGCCCTTAATGAGTTATTTTTTATTTCCACAAGCTGGCTTTTAATGGGGAAAGGTGAGATGATAGAGCCTACAGCTTCTTCTCAAGAAGCTGTAATAATAAAATCCAAGATAGCAGATTTTTCTGCTACAAAAACAGGAAGGAAAGGTTGCTCATCTTGTGTAGAGAAAGATACTCTAATAGAAAGTCTCAGAGAGACAATAGAAGCATTAAAAGACAATATAAAGAGTAAAGATGAAACGATTGATGTACTACGAGATGCGTTAGGTTATGCTAAATCCCGACTTGAAGAACAAGGTTTTGGGTTAAAGAAAAAAACCTAACTTAATTCACTTTTTTAACTTAAGATTGAGAACTTGCAATGACCTGTGTAAAAGACCTGTTTTTTAGAAAACGAAAAGCATACCGTCGAAAACATATTCTAGAGTCACACGAAAAATAAAAAGTGCAAAAAATGTAACACTTCAAATGTGTTACATAAAGTGTTACATTTTTCAAAAAACTAAAAGTGCAGAAATATATGCATTTGCGAAAAGGGGCAAAGTATTTGTTAGTTCTGATACCATTACGGCAAAAACACCCTCAAGCAGTTTTAAATGGTATCGTTGACCTATTAAAGGCTCTAAAAGTGATATGTGAGTGGTAAGTAAATGGTAGATAATAGTACTTTTCTAAAAAGTGCATTTTTGTTAAAAACCGCCATTTTGCTCGTTTTAATGCCATTTTATCTAGCCCATTTTCTGCCTTTTTAGTTTTATCCTTTATAGTTTCACAAATAAAAAAGAATATTACGAAAGTATTTATCTCAGGTAGTGCATAATTATCCGGATAGGTTGTTACTGGAGGAATATTTCATGGCAGCAATCAAAACGATAGAACTAAACAATGGGAAATTCGAGTTCGAAGATCGAAGGGAATAAGATTTCGCTCCATGCGAACAAAATCGAGATTGCCGGTCGCAATGGTGAACCCGCATCTAAGATTGCGATCAAAGCGTTGAATACCCTGCTTTATGGGAAGGATTCGATGAAGATTCAGAGTGACAAGCAAGTAATAATCTCTTCTAAAGGTCTCACCAGGGTGATTGCTAAATCTGATTTGAAGATTTCGGGAGAGCATACCACGATTCGATCCAAAGCGATGACGAACATTGTGGGCAATCCAGTTAATCTGATTTCAACAGGGCCACAAGCGGCAACTAAAGCGAATCATGCTGCACCCGCTACGGCTTTCAGAATTGATGCGAAACCTGAGCGGGCATCCAGTGATCTGAATCCTCAGGCACAAGCAGGGGCTATACAGCGTACGATTATAGATCAACCCGCTGAACAAAAAGCAGGCCGACCAGAAAACATGGTGCTATTTGTGAATGGTTATCGGTTCGGTGGAGTTTCAGAAGAGCCAAACTCTGACGATGGTGTATCCGAAACAGATCGTCACCGCTATTGGGAAGGCCTGGATGCACAATTTTATCAGCGGTTGCGATCAGGTACTATTTTCTACGCTGATTGTCATCATCGTATTGGGACGTCCAACCATAGTTTTACAATGAGCACAAGGAGCTCTATCGATATCTTGCTAATGAACAGGGGCAAACCATCGACAAACTTGGTATCGTAGCCTATATAACACATGTGCGCTGCGTATGGTTAATCCCTTGAAAAGCAAAATACTCCTCATTGCTCGAGAAAATACCATCGCTGGCGAAATTGATTTGAATACTTTTGAAGACATATGACCATAATCTAGGCGAACCGAACAAAAAGACAAAACCAAATGCAACAAAGCACTAAAAACACCCCTTCTACTTATACACATAATGAATAATCAAATAAATACCTATTCTAAAGAAGCCATCAAGGCTCGGATGTTGCAAAATGCAGTAAAACTATGGGGCCTAAAAAATCCTAATGCCATAGATCCATTTGTGCGCCTACTTATGGAAGCTTTCAGTACCGAAATTTTCAAAGTAAACAATGAAGTGCAGGCCATCAATGTGCGAATCTTAGAAAAGATGGCAAAACTATTAACACCATCGCTCTATACTTCTCCCAGGCCTGCTCATGCTATTGCCTTTGCAAGGGCAACGGAATTGAATGAGATTTTGCCTAGTCATAGTGAGTTTTTTATTAAACGTCAGTTTCCCTCTTCGGTAAAAGCGGCCAATGATAAGGAAATAGATATTCCTTTTACACCAGTGGACCACGTCCAGCTAGCCAAAGCAGAAATTGATATGTTATTTACTGGTACCACCTGTTACCAGGTAGATGGCGCAAATAAAATGCCGATTGCACGACTTCCAAATGGCCTCTTGGGGCATAGAAAAATCATTTTAGGAGTGAATGTTTCAAACTATGTGGGTGAACTACTTCCATCTAAACTCAGTATATATTGTTCAAATCCAGCCTTTGAACATGTAGACTTTGTGTATAAACTTTTACCATTTGTTAAAGCTTCGAATAAGGAAACGTGCATCCAGATAAAACAAGGATTAAGCTATGTAAAACAAAAACAAGCCTCGGGCTATGAGGAAATATTTCGTGAGTATGCCATACGTACCTGCATTGAAGAAGATATCAAAACCAGATATGCACACAAGTTTATTGAGCTACAAGGTCTCTCTAATCAAATGATTAGCCAGCCAGGAGAATTGCCCGAAATATTAATTACTCTTAAAGACAGGCAGGATGTTCAGCAATTGATTTCAGACAGACATTATCTATGGTTAGAACTGGAATTTCCGCCACAATTTTCAATGGATATTCTAGAAAATTTTTCATTCATATTGAATGCCTTCCCCGTATATAATAAAGCATGGAAGAGCAATGAACATAAGCTCGATACTACAGGAAACAATATTCCACTATTGGCAGGTAAAGGCGAACACTTTTTATATGTAGACGAGGTTGTTGATGGGTTCGGAAGGAAGTATGATGAAATTCCTTTTGCACATCACAATTCCCAAAAAGGTATTTACACAGTTCGTACCGGAGGTATGGAGCGCTTTAGCGAAAGAGATGCTTTAGAAACGATTTCTGCCATGCTGGAACTTACTCGAGATGAAGTATCGGCATTCGGAATATTTGAACCAGATAGGGTTGGCGAAACCATGAAAAGCATGACCCTTGAAATGAAAGGTTTGGATCAAAAAATTACAAATGCAGAGCGGGAGCTCGTAAAGAAGGTCAACTACGTTATTATAGATCCCATTGATGATACCGAACACCTAAGAGCATCCTATTGGATCACCCACTGTGCGCTAGCGAATCATATTAGAGCCGACACCCAATTGTTGGAACAGAAAAAAACAAAGGCAGGCTTGAATAGAAACATCACCCTCTTAACTGATTCAACGGGGGGTGAAAAGGAACAAAGTGGCTCTGATGCCATACAGGCGTATAAATATGCGCTCACTACCAGAGATAAGCTAATTTCAATAGAAGACATCAAGAGTTTCTGCCACTTATTGCTGAAAGATGATTTGAAAGAGGTTCGCGTAAAAAGAGGAACGATCATCAGTAGCAAGCCCAAAGAAGGTTTTCTTCGAGCCATCAAGATCGAAATTGTTCCTTCATCGTATCATTTTTATGGCAAGAGCTATTGGAACAATATGGCCATTTCGCTGAAGAATCAAATTATAACCAAAGCAATAGACGGTATCGAATACCAAGTACAGGTAGTGGATGAAGACGTGCAATAGAAAAGCAGATGATTGAAATATTAGAAAGTATCAACAACAAAGCAGCGTACAATCACCTACAAACGGATTATAAAGCAGAGATAATTGCACTCAACCTCTTGAAGTACAATAAAGAGGTTGATCATGTTATGATTAAACGAGTAGGTGGCCATGATCGATCGTCCAGTAAAGACATTAAAACTGTTCAGGAGGAATATGATGAGTTCGATGAGAAAACAGTCATTATCGAAACGCACAGAGAAGGTCTGTATGACTACTTACCAGAAGGCCTATTTTATCCACCATCTTTAGGAGATGTAGGAAATGATATTAGCGACATCCGAAAGAAAGTACAGCGACAAAGAGAAGTTGAAAGCAATGCCCGTAAGCTATTCCAGCCTTTTGAGATGGAAGCTAGTTACACCGAGCTAAATGCACTTTCGGTAGAGAATCAATATGATATCATCAGCGAAGATGGCATCCTTACGCAAACCATAAGCGAATTATGGCCTTTGATCAATTTATTAGATGCGTGTAACGCGAAGATATTTGTTCACCTATTGCCTTTCTTTCATGCAGCTCGTGGGGATAAAAAATGGTTTGAAAAATGCCTGAGTGCTTTTCTACAAGTGCCGGTAAATGTCACCTTCGTTCCCAATCAGATTACGGATATAGCGGATATCTCTGAGTCTTTAGTGCTTTCGCAAATACACTTGGGTGTTAGCTCGATGTTGAGCGGCAGCCATTTCGATGGCGAAAGAAACTGGGCTGTGCATTACGGACCTATCCCCTATGAACGATTGAGAGATTATATTCCAGGTACTAACCTCCGAAAATTGCTTCAAATCATATATGACTATTGTCTTCCTGCTACGGTAACAGCCGAGGAGAACTTTGTCACAGAAAAAAAAGCAAGCTCTTTTTCTTTAGCGGATGAGGGGAATAATAACCTTTTAGGGTATTCAACTTTTTTATAATACATATCACAATCAGAATAAAGAGAACGTGAATTCAAATACTATATCCCAATGAAAACAAATATTTTGATCGCCTACATTCTATTCACAATGGGTGCGATAATCATTAGTCAATTAAATGCCACTAATGAAATAGTATTTTTTTCAACAATATTAATGGGTCCAGTTCTGCTGACTATATACCTCACATTCATACGAAAAAAGCCAATAGCAACCCGCAGAGCTATCACCATCATATACATCCTATTAGGAATAATGTGCATATATGCCCTGCTAGCAAACTTGCGAAGAAAGATTTATCGCCTCATGGACTTCCCAACACATTTCTCATCGGCAGACTTGCAATATGTTTATCACTCAATAGATTGGTTTTGGATAAAATGGGCCTTGCTATGCGTGTTTATCATGTCTTTGCACCTTGCTTCACTTTACATTAAAAAGATAGCTAAGCCTCTTAGAAACATTGCTACAATATATGCGGTGCTGGTAGCAACTTGGAACGTGGCTCGTTTGCTATGGATGGGCGACATTATGATGATCCTATTAATGGGTCCTTTGTTTCTAGCACTCTATTTAGCATACCGATATAGACAAGACACACAAGGCACTTTAAAAACAATAGTGCTGCATTTTGTGATGTATGCCCATCCTGTGCTGCTCACCATGTCGGTTTTTTACTATCTAACAATGCCATACCGGCAAACCATTATTCTACCTAAGGGCTACGAAGGCTTGGTGGTCATACAATATGACGAACCAAAAGGCAGCAAAGAATATACCGGGGGCTTTTTAGGGATTGGCCGTTCGTGGCTCATTAAGGCAGATCGTAATGGCTGGGCAAAAACACAGCATAAATACTCGGACAGACACATCCCTATTTTAGATGCTTCATCTTGGAATAACAACTATTTAGAGGATGCAAAAATTTATTATGAAGGTGACCTAAATACACAGATACCGGTATCTAACTATTCATTTAACCCAACTGAAGACTATAGACAAACTCCAGAAAATTATAGACGAACTACAGAAGCGGCAGTGTCCAATAACTTGAAGCATGACCGGCCAATTGCTTTTTTAGGATATGAGTCGATCCTACGAAACTATTTCATAGTCGCAAAGCCAGGTAACTATCTAAAGCATTTTGTCTTAAATCCTAAAAGGTTTGAATCCCAGGAGCACGAATACATTTATAACTCTAGATACTCAAAAACTCTAGACAGCTTACGAGCCCACGATCGGTATTTAGACAGTTTGCAGCACGAGACAGTTTCCAGAATCAAAAAAATTAATCAATAATAATTCACAGTATATACAACTTACACCATGTTACCCTTTAATATTACATTCCAAGCCTATATTCCCAAAAATTTAGGACAGCCACTATTGAATTATTTTGCCAACGACAGCAGGTTTCATCCTGATAGAATGAAGAACTACCAGGAGTTTAGAAGAATGTTAACCAGCTCTGATATTGTTAAACATCGGTGGTTACGCGAACCAGTCTACAACTCCTTATATGACACTTATTGTGCCATCGACGACGGTATTTTCCACAGCAAGGGTAATAGTAGACACCCGAACCACTCAACTAGATTGCAGGTTGATTTACGTATTGATCCGAATAAAATTGGCAACTATTTTTCTGTGGATAAAATGTGGTATCTCCCTCATCAAGCTCATGCCGATGGGACAGCAGGTAATCAACATTCGGGTGAGTCACATCAGGTACAGGCTTACATTAGAGATATAACTACCAGTTACGGAGTTAGTCCATTGGGGCTTACTGCCCCTTCTTACAAAAAATATGAAGGTATTTGCGGTCGTGTGCAAATAGAAAGATCGGCAGAAAACCCCATTCAGGTTACCGTTTGGGATAAAAAAAGTAATAGTCTTTGCCATAGAAGACCCTCTATAAAAATGGATACCACACGTTTTGACATAACTGCTTCTGCCGGCTATCCTTTTATAAAAAAAGCTTTCCACATCAATTTTAACTTTACGGTTGATGTTCATTTGGCTGAAAGGAGCAACACAGTCCATATCAATGTAGAAGGGACACATGATAAGTTTCCGGCTTACGAATTGCTTGTTGATGATACTATAATCTACACGCATGCCCCTACGTCATTAGGATTCGCTGGTCTTGCCATCCCCGCCCAAATCTTTCACCCGTTTCAAGCCTCTTATTCTAAAACCGTACATCGCTGGGGGAAATAGATGCCTCCCAATAAAAAAAGCAAGTGAAATAGATCGTTATCAACAACACACACATATGGACATCCTCATCATAAAACAATTCTTCATAAAATATCTACTTCTCCCATTGGTATTAATGGCTTTAATAGCAATTTTGGGCGTTATGAAGAAAAAGATCCCTAAACTCCCTGCTAAAATCTTCATCTTTTACATCCTGATTGGTGCACTTTGCTTGGGCTTGCCAGGTTTTCTAGGATTTTCGGGCAATACATTTAGCCCCTATTGGTATATACTGGCTCAGATCATATACCTCCCTTTGGGTATACTTCACGTCAACCTGCTGGGTCATTATTTTAAAAACACCAACAAGTCGGTAGCTTTTAATATGTTGTTTGAATGCCTAATTACCCTAGCCTGCCTAAGCTTAGGTGTTTATATTTTCATTCACCTGTTCAATTTAATGAGTCCTTTTGATGGCTACAGCTTAATGGCTTCTACAAGCATGATCATATTTATGATCCCACAACTGTTTCAGTACTGCTATCACCAGTTCATCAGTATTCCTTATGATATCTATAAAACCTGGCAACATAAAGCGAATCAGAAGCCAATAGATTTTGCAGGTATAGACTATCATAAATTAATGGTTGTCAATATCGAACTCATGAAAAACATCAGTGATGGGAGCATATTCCAGATTAAAGCAAAAACGCTCCCCCAAAAAATAACTTTTGGCGACTGGTTCTATAAAGTAGCCCATGATTATAATAGTAAGAATCCTGGAGGAATTATAGCGCTGCTTAATCAAGAACAAGAGCCCTACTCATGGATATTCTATACGAAGAAATCCATATTCCATTCTAGGAAATACATTGATTTTGACCAAGACATGAAAAGCAACCGCATTTCTGAAAACGACACGGTCATTTGTAAACGTGTTATTCAACACCAAGAAGAAAGTAAGCTAATAAGTAAAATACCCGCATAAATACAATATGATAAAGCCCATTAAACACTTTGCCGTCAACTGGATTGATGGAATGAAAATCTCACAGAAACATTTTAATGCACAAGAAAATTTCATCATAGATACTACACGTGATGCAACATCTCTTACACTAAACAAATTCAACTACGGACTCCTCCCAACTGAGAGCAAAGAAAGAGAAGACATTTTTCAGATTTACAATACTGCAACGGATGACGTACAAATAATCATCAAAAATTGTATTGCCGTTACAACTTCCGGTTATCGTATAAAACTTTCTAATTATACGGCCAGCGTAAAATCACTACCAAGTGCTAATAAATATTCACAGAAAGAACAATATATCATCATAGTGATTAATCCTTTTGATAAAATTGCCTTTGGAGACCTCGACCCGGAAGAAATTCCTCCGAGACAACCCAGCACACTACCCCAATACCACGTTGACTCAATACCAGTTTCAGCAATTGATAAAGAATACACTGGCGGCAATTACTTAATTATAGGAAAAGTAAATGTTGAGAATAATACGACAAAGGCTGATGAATTATTTATCCCCCCGTGCACAAGTATTCAAAGTCATCCGGAATTAAAAGAATACTACGATAGTTTCACGGAAAAGCTAGGCAAGTTGCAACAGTATGCCTTCAAAATCATTAAAAAAGCTCCCAATACTCATCAGAACACGGCCTTTACACAAAACGTAAAATCATTGTGTACTGCTTTAATTAACCATTCCGCAGACACCTATTTTTATTTTCGGAATATCATCCCAGAACAAGCACCTGTGCATATGATTGAAGTTCTGGCTCGACAGGCACTTCATTTATATAACGCTATGCAGTTTATCCCTTCCAGTGAATTGGAAGAAATGCTCAACTATACCTATGAATGGAGCCAAATTCTCCCAGATACCTTGAAAAGTCAGCTTTCCGCTGTCGCTGAAATAACTTACGACCACAACAATTGCGCAAGTCACTTGAGTGATATTGAAACTCTACTAAACAGTTTGGATCGCATCTTTTCAATACTGACCGAACTCGATTATATCGGCCAACGAAAAGAAAGTATTGTTGTAACAGAAAAAGACATCACCCCTACTGCGAAAATAAAAGAAGGATGGAGTGTGCTTGACTAAAGCATATCAAAAAGCAATGCTGTTTTTCAAAAACCTAATAAAAAACATTAAAAAGAAGTCCGCTTCTCCAAGCGAGTCATCTAAGAATGAACCAATAATTAATAAAAAATCACAATTAAAATTCAAAACAAGTATGAGTATGTTCAGCTACGGTGTTGGTGGTAACGAAGTAAAAGTAGATGCCAACGAAGCTATCCAAGAAATCCAAGAAAACAAGTCACTGCTCGTCAGTAAGCTGACGACTGACGACACGATTAACCCCGAAATCATTACAGGGCTAAAAACAGTGGAAGATGTGTTCAAACATTTCTCCCCATCCATTTCTATTACGCACGAAACAGAAGATGGTGCTTCTGTAGAAGAGAATTTTGCATTTAAAAACTTAGGAGATTTCACACCTAAGAATCTGATCCAGAACTCCCCTTTTCTTCAAGGTTTAAGCAACGAGCAGGAGCAATACAATAATATTGTGCGTCAATTGAGAAATAACAAAGTATTGGCCAATATGCTTAAGGATGACATGTCTAAAGCAGCTTTTGTGGATACACTTAAAAGTGTTATCAAAGAACTAGAAAACAACTAATCAAAAAAACAAGTCTAAAACAATACTATGTCAACTACACAAACGGCTGCAAAAACACAATTACAGCAATCCGAACAATCAATCAGCTCACCTAATTTTTTGAATAAGGTAGGTGGGTTCAGTTTCATTGAGTCCGTTATTGACGGAATCGCGAACATGAACTCTGATAGAAAAGCACGTAAACAGATCTATCTGACTGATAGCAACAAAAGCGAAGAGAGAAAAGAACTGTTACAGAAATTAAACCTTTGGGTTAATTTATTAGAGACCAACGACTCGATCGATAAAATGGTAGAATCATGCAAAATAAACGCGACAAAGGCAGCAATTTCTATCAAAAAAAATTTAAAAAACACCCTCGATCAAACAAGGGAACTAGAAACTGGTTACCGAACTGTTGCTCAATTCTATAAAAACACCGAGCAGGATAAAGTAGATAACGTACATATCCTGAATGCATCTTTAGAGCAAGTAACGGACTTGGATAACCCTATTTTTATTGACCATGTAGGTGCCGAACTTAAACAACATTATGATCGTTTAGATCTTCGCGACAACTATTCTATTCTGGCAATCCCAGGTTACCTAGGATCTAACAAAGTGATCGAAAAGTGGGCTAAGATTTGTAACGAAAATAAAGTCATGTTGGTTACAGATTTTGCCAACTTAGATAAAATGGATGATGTGGTTGATCTATTTCACTCAGCAAATCTTACTGGTGGCGATGTGTACAGAAGCAATGTCATCATGACTTGCAATTGGATTGTAGGACGCGGTAGAGCAGAAGAAGTAGGTGAAGAAGAAAATGTGTACCTCCCACCATCTACCTCTTTAGCAGGTAAAATCTACAAAACCCTGATGTCGCAAGTAGCTGCCGGTAAAAAACACGGTAGCATCAACGAAGTAGATGCCGTGAAGTTTGAGCTGAAGAAAAGTGAGATCTCGCAACTTGAAAAAATGGGACTAGTACCCATGGTGAATGAGTATGGCAAAATCATGGCTTTTTCTGCCAAAACATTATTTAATGGAGATAATATTGGCTTGCAAACCTATTCCGTAGTACGGGTATTCGATCATGTTACCAAAGTATTACTCGATTTTCTGAACAGACGTGCATTTGAAAACTGGAATGCCAGAAACGAAGAGGATCTGAGAAAACAGATCGTTAAGTTTTTAGACGGTATCAAAGGAGCAGACAAATTGATTGAAAAATTCAAAATCGTACGCTTCGAGCAAGACCGTCATCAGAAAGACCGCGTTTGGTTAGACATTCGCCTGACCCCCTATTTTCCTGCAAAAAGCTTTGTGATCAAATTGGACGGACATAAAGGTGACGATGGTAACGAGTGGGATGCAGAATACGTGCAAGACTAATCATCATCAATCAAAAAAGGACCTGTAGCCATTCAGCTCAGGTTCTTTTTCCTGCAAATACTTCTCTTATTTATTGTCCATATTTCCATCTATGAAGGCCACTCATCCGTGCCATTTATGGTCCACTTTGATTTGCATCACCATAATACTTGGCAGTTGCACTGATCATAAACAACCAAAAAGCACACATCAAAAACGAGATGCGATCAATCTATTTCCAGAAGAACCAATCCAAGAAAATGGAAAAATAGTTCGTCCCATGACGTATAAAGAAGCCGTGAATAAAAGTGTGATAACGCTTCGTACATCCAAAATTATTTTGGTAGATCAATCCTCTGGACGCGGAAACAAGCCACTATATCTCTACAAAGTACTATCCGGAAAAGCGATCAAGTCTGCCAAAGGTTACAAGAAAAAATATCCCGTATACTTTATTGCTTATAAAAACCTTTTCGTTACTAAAACAGCCAGTGATATAGTTGTTATTTTCTTGGAGAACATTCAGCATAATAAAATACTCACCAAAAGAAGGAATATAAAATACCAATGGATGAACGATGCTCCACCAATAACTTTGAGTGCGTCAACAACCAATAAAGTAGCCCTAAAAAATAAACAACCCCTGGTACAAAGCACAAGCACTCCGGCCACAAGTGCTTCTACTGACCAACGAACAGGCAAAGACGGATATCTTACATGGCAGCAAAAAAGTGATTGGTCTAAAAATCGGCATGGACAATCGCTGACTATAAATCGTTCAAAGATTTAACCTCCAGAGTTTGGATATCTAATTTTCGAAAGGAAAATCGAAAATCTACAAAAACTATAGATTAAAAATACTTAATCATATAATTAGTTATCTTCGCCGCACGCATCCAACCATTAACCTATTATTACGTTTATTAATATATATCAACAAAACCCAACAATGAAAAAACTAATACTCTCACTAGCATCAGCTAGTGTTTTGATGACTACAGTAACTACGAGTTGTAAAAAGGAGGATCCACAACTAGCCCACAACTGTAATGCCATTGATTTAGCTAAACTGGAAGAAGCGCAAAACAACTATAATCAAGCTAAGAGTGATTATACACATACCCGAGATATGCCCAATGCACCTTCAGCTAGAGCTGCAGCCATAGCAGAGGCCAACAAACTATCTGATGTGATCGATCGCCCAGCGATTCTAGAGTCATCCCCTAGATCTAAAGCAGTTGATGAATCTAACAAACTATCTGATGTGATCGATCGTCCAGCGATTCTAGAGTCATCCCCTAGATCTAGAACAATCGCTAAAGCCAGCAAACTATCTGATGCGATCGATCGTCCAGCGATTTTAGAATCGTCCCCTAGATCTAGAGCAGTCGCTGAAGCCAACACATCATCAGAGTTAGTCGATGATAATGAATCTAAATCGTCTCCAAAGTCTAGAGCACTAGCGGAGGCTCAAAAACTGTCAGATCATATTGACACTCAAGCTATGGAAGCATCTTCCCCCAAATCTAGAGCACTAGCTGAAGCTCAAAAACTATCAGATCATATTGATATTCAAGCTGTGGAAGCATCTTCTCCAAGATCAAGAGCATTGGCTGAGGCTGAAAAATTATCGTATCATATTGACATTCAAGCGATGGCAGCATCCTCCCCCAGGTCGAGAACATTAGCTGAAGCTGAGAAATTGTCAGATCGTATTGATATTCAAGCTGTGGCAGCATCTTCTCCCAGATCGAGAGCACTAGCTGAGGCTCAAAAACTATCAGACCGTATTGATGTTCAGGCTGTGGCAGCATCTTCTCCCAGATTAAGAGCATTAGCTCTTGTTGATGCATTTTCAGACAAGGAAACCATTTCCGACGAAAAGCGCCGCAAGATTAACGCAGCAGAGGCCAAGTTGACAGCTGCCAAGTCAGCCCTAATTAGATTTCCAGCATACATGATAGAACTATAGATATTGACAAATCCATTCAGCTCTCCCCTACCCTCGTTACATTGCTTGACGAGGGTACGTAAACCCTCCCTGATCAAGCTCACAACTAAAAAGTGTGCTTGCACATCCAATCTCTCCGACAAAAAAACATCTACCCTCAAGAAATCCGTCGAGGTACTATTTTCCTTAAAAAATCAAAACACAATGCCCTGGCGAACAATTAGTTTTAATATATTTTTTGATTTCTATTGAAAAAAAATTAGAACAACATTTTTATAAGATTACTTTTGCGGCAATAAATTAATTATAAATCTTATAAACTATTAACAAAAATGGCAGAAAACGCTAGAGCAGTATTGAAATTCAACGGAGGAGATGCCCAAAAAGTATTAAAACTAAACTACAATGTAACTCGTTCCGCAGATGCATCAGGCCGGGTATCTTCAGACCCAGCCAATGCAATAATAGAAGTAACAGTAGAAGCTACCGACAAATCGGACATCATGGAGAGCTTACTAAATGGCAAGTTTAAACCTACCACCGGCGAAATCACATTCAACAAATCGCACGAGGAAGGTACCCTGATCAAACTAAAATGGGAGAATGGCTACGTAATAAATCACGAAATAGATTTTGCTTCACTAGGTTCAGACAACAACATGTACATCCACTTTAAAGTTAGTGCCGAAAAAATCACCTATGGCGGTGGCACTTACGATGGGCAGTGGCCAACAACTGCTTAATCAAATCTTTAAAAAACGAGTGTGCACTTTTGCGCACTCGTTTATCAACAAGTCTAAGTTAGACTTCTAGCTAGTTCACTATCAACTAAAAATTTATGACTTTTAAAACTACCCGAAGAAGTTTTGACAGCAATTTCAAAAGTAGAAATGAGACCGGTTTTACTAGCCGATCTAGTAAACTTCAATCACGTCCTAGATTCGGTAACGAACAAGGCTATTTCATATTTGTGTTAAAAACACCCGTTACAAATGGTATTCAAAAAACCGATATGCGATCCAAACTGCAACAACGTATCGACAGTAGTCGTCTCTTTGAACGAACCCAAAATAATAATTTGCAACCCGGTCTTGCCACACGTAAGGAGATTGTCGCAGTGAAGGCTTCTGATTTATACTGGGATGCACTCAGTATAATGAATGGTTGCATGGATGCAGCTCTTTTAAAGACTGATATTGCGGAGCGTATTTTGAAGTTGCCACCATCTCGATTTTTACGTGTGGCTGGAAGGACTACAGGGGTAGCCGGACTTTTCTTTAGTGGACTTGATGTTGTAAACAATCCAACTTTTGGTAATTGGGCGAAACTCGGAGTTGGAGCAGTTTTTGTGGGACTTGCAATCTGTGGCAGCCCGGTATTAGTTACGGCTGCAACAGTGGGGAACATTGGAATGATTGGTTGGGAGCTTGGTCAACCATTATATGAACACCTAAAAAAGAATCGATAATGCAGAAAGTAAGATATCTTATTTTTTTACTATTTAACCTGTCCTATAAAGACGGCAACTATGATGAAAGTCAAACGCCATATTTTAATGGCGTATTAGTCATAATGATTTTTGAATATTTCATATTACTTATCTCTTTTTTCTCTATAGATAAGTTTATTGGAGTCAGTGAGTATTTTAAATTTATTCATCCAAAATTGATCATAGTATTTTTTTTCATTCCATTGGCTTTCATGAATTATTACTTTTTTGTCAAGAAAAAATACTTCGATAGAGTTTACATCGAGTTCAAAGACGCACCGATAAACACAAGAAGAAACAGGAGAATCAGCTACGTCTGCCTCATCCTTTACTGGGTCTTCATATTGATAGTGATTGGAAATTTAAAAAGCTGGCTTTCATGACAGTGCTCTTGAGAGGGGCTAGATTTATTTATTGATACGAGAACTAACACGAATGCAAAAACTACGATATCTTATTTTTTTATTATTTAATCTGGCCTACAAGGATAATAAGTATAATGAAGGTTATGTACCATATGTGAATAGCGTAATAGTCTTGGTAGTGTTTCAATATATTATACTATTTATCACCTTTGTTACATTAAATAAGTTCTTTCTTTTCAGTGAATTTCTTGAACCCTTGTTTGCCACAAAATGGAGTCAGGTTATCCCCACGGCAACACTACTAGCTTTTATTAATTATTATTTTTTTGTCAAAAAAAATATTTTGATCGTCTTTACAACGAGTTCAAAGAGTCACCCATCAACAC
>CALLKE010000089.1 GCA_938008555.1 uncultured Pedobacter sp. | reverse complement strand
GCCGTCAGCGGAGCCCCGAAGGCCAGCCCGGCTCCCGCGGCACCAATGGCTGCGCGGTCGTATTACTCGTATTGATTACGACAGTGGAAATTATAAACTACTTTCATACGATGCGTTGAATAACTATCGTATTTCAAGAGTTGATTACATTCGCGGCGCACTAACTACCAGAAAAGACTTTGTTTATACTGGAAGCGTATTAACCGAAATAACACAAACGGATTTCTAATGGCCTTTAAATTACCAAAAACTTTAATTACAGAACAAGGGGAATTTCCTTTTGCGGCTCTTATGTTGATTGTCTCTCCTTCATTTCAAGAGGACAGGGTAGAGGCACAGATTGTACTGAAGTGCTCTCCTTATAATTTAATAGATGGAAAAGTCATTCGCCCAACAGAAATAGTTCAAAGTGAACTTGAAGATGGTTCTTTTGTAGAAATTGAAGTTCCTACAAATAAATACGATTTAGATGTTTTATTTGGAACAGGATATGCAGACGCACAGAAAAACCCTGCATTGGCTGAAGCATTGTTAGGTATTTCTAAATATCTTCAAAAATTTATTTTACTGGGTATGCCTGATAAAGAAATAGGAGAATAGTAAATGGCTGTAAGATACAGAACAGCAACAGGTAACTGGAGCAACGCCGCGCAATGGGATGGAGGAACTTTACCTACCTCAGCCGACGATTGTTATTGTAATGGATTTACTATTACATTAGATCAAGATGTTGTTGTTTTAAGTATACAAAACGGTTCTTTGGCATCTCCTGTAATTGCGGCTGGTGGTAGTGTAAGTATCACAACTATTACAACTTCAAGAACAATTACAGCTAATTTATTTTGTAATACTACTACAAACCTTCTAAATCTCGCTGCAACTACTGGTACTTTAAATATTGTAGGAAACGGGACACGAGGCAATACCGGGAATGGTGGTGCTGTTCTTTTATTAAATAATAGTGCAGGATGTACAGTAAATTGGACAGGGAATATCCAATCTGGAGTAGGTGGTAACAATTCTAATGGAGTGGCGGTCAGTGCATCTTTTGGAAACTTTTTTCATACTGGGACATTAACAGGTACTACATCTTCCATTTGCGTTTATTTAAATACCAGTGGAGCTAGAACAATTAGTGTAGGCACAGTCGGACCGAACGGATTAACTGTCTCTGGCGGAACTGGATCGGGTCACTCTGTGACTGTGGCTAATATAGACAACACTATCGCCGGTTTTTCAATAGTGCAGGCTTGTGTCGCTCTTGCTGTTGGTATTATCTCTAGTGCAACAATAAATACTGCCGGGGATATCCTTACAGGTACGAGCTTGGCTTGTAGTTTTACTCAAAGCTCTGGCAGTGGGTTAGTTAGAGTAAATGTAAACTCTGGTAATGGGGATATTTACTGGCCGCCTGGTGCTGGAGCAATGGTTGGTGTAAACACTGGTACAGGATGTGCAGTAGAAATTAATTGTCGTGATATTTATGGTTTTAGGGTTGGATCACCTAATGGGCACGGGGTCATTGCGTTAAGTGGGTCTGTAGCACAAACATTGACGATTAATGCTAGAGATTTAATTGCTCCAACAGTCTCTGGGATTAACTTCACCGGCACTGTTATAAATGCCGGGACTGTAGCATCAGTTGTATTAATTCTTAATTTAAGCGGATCAAACGGTGCTTGTGGTGGAACGGGAAATGTAACAAATATTTATGGTGCTGTAAATCAGTCACTAGGAACATTTTATTTAAATGGTATCGCTCGTGGGTCATCATCAACCGCTGGTGGTGCAAATTCGGCTGGTTTTGTAAATGCATCAACGGGTACTGCTTTTGTAACTAAAGCGGTCAGTAATGATTTTCCAAACGCGGGAATTACAGGTGCGCAGTTTGGTACGATCCAATTCAACACTAATGGATTTATTACTATTGATAGTAGTGAAGATGGCTCTGGAGGCTGGCCGGCTTCCAGTGGTAGGCATTTTGTACGCGCTGGTTCAAGCGGTTCCGTAAAAATGCGTGAATCGAATTTAGGTGTTCTAAAAACCTTTGGTGCAACTGCAACAGATTACCCAGTACCCGCTGACGTGCGTAATGGGACTATATACAATTCAGGAGCACAAACAGGTACATTAAAAGTGCCCCCAATTGGTTCCGTAGCAGTTGGTGTACCTACTGACAATACTGTAGGAACGGCTGTTATTAACGCAGCTACTCCTGCCGACATTGCCGCTGCTGTCGCTACTCTGCAATCTTCAATCACATCTGCAACTGCCTTAATTCCTGCATTAGTATGATAAGTATTTGGGATTCTGGCAACACGACTTGGGATAATAATACAAGTTTTTGGGATTTTATTCCGTCTGCAATTATTTCTATTGACCGAACTCTCAGAATCCTGAATGAAGTTCGTAAAGCATTTGTGTTGCGTGAGACAAGAAAACTTTTACAAGTGCCAGAAATTCGTAGCAGGTATATTGAAGCCGAAGTTCGTAAAAGATTAGTTGAAAAGGAATTACGGACTAAGACAGTAACTATAGAAAATAGAGAAAATTAAATGACAACATACAGTATTGATAGTGCTGGTCGTTCAGTAATTGATAAAGACCCTGATGCTATATTAGATTATTCTATTGATTTGACAGACTGGCTTGCAGATTCTGGCGATACATTACAAAATTTGCAAGTTATTGTAAACGGTTGTACTTTAATGCAACATTTATTTACAGGTGCAATTTGTACTGCATGGTTAGCAGGGGGAACAGAGGGACAATTGGCTTCTTGTACTTTCCGATTCAGTACTGTTGGCGGCAGAGTAGACGATAGAACAATCTATTTAAAAATAAAATCTAGATAATGGAGTAAATATGCAGCTAATTCAAGATGCTAAAAAGGCTTATGAGCAGCGTCTTATTGCTGCATTTCCTGCAATCAAAATCGCTTTTGAAAATGTAAAATTCGACCCTCCATCTTCACTATATCTGGCAGTAAATTCATTAGTTGATAACCCAACAGATGTTGTTTTAGGGGATAACTATTTTAGAGAAAACATAATTCTAAATGTTTTTGTTGTTGGTGAAGCTAATACAGGAACTGGTGCGATCTTAACAAAAGCAGAAGAAGTTAGGAACTTATTTAAAAAGGGGACATTTATTCTTCAAGGGACATCTAGAATTTATGTCTTAACTACACCACACATTATGGGTACTACTGAGACATCTTCTCGTCCAGTTTGTCTGGTACAGATTAGGATTACAGTAGAGGCTGGTTAATGGGAATTGTTTTATATGTTTTAAATGAAGACCGTATTTTGGTCTTGGTTGCTGAAGAAAGGGAAGAATAATGTCTTCATATATTGTTGACTCTAGTGGTAGATATGTTATTGATAAAGACCCAAACGCTGTCCTTGATTACCCAATTGATTGGGATGCTTGGGTTACTCCATTAGGAGTAAATATTGTTTCATTAGATGTAATTGTAAATGGAGTGACTGTTGTTGCTTCTTTCTTTAATGGAACTGTAACAACAGCCTATATCTCTGGTGGAACAGTTGGTGAAAAAAAGCTACTGTTACTTTCAGGATTACCACATCAGGAACACCGGCTCGTGTAGATGATAGAACTATTTATCTCAAAATTGTAGAGATAAGGGAATTAGAGCACGACTACGAGTGCTCTTCTTATGTGCAGGAAATCGTAGCCCTGCATTTATTTTTCGTTAATTAACAAAAAGGAAATAATTATGGCTTTAGCCAAAGGTGTAAGTAAAAAGACAGCCTATAAAAAAGAAACAACATGGGGTACGCTTGCAGGCGCTTCTGGTGCTAAGTACCTTCGTCGTGTCACTACAGGCTTCAATCTTAAAAAAGAAACATATGAATCAAACGAAATTCGTACAGACTATCAAGTAGCTGATTTCCGTCATGGTGTTCGTTCTGCTGAGGGGGCACTATCTGGTGAGCTTTCTCCGGGGTCATACGCAGACTTTATGGCTGCTGTGGTAGCAAAGGATTTCGCTACTGTATCAGCAATTACGGCTCTAACTCTTTCTATCGCCGCCGCAGGCACATTGTACACGGTTACTCGCTCCGCTGGTGACTGGATTGTAGACGGAGTTCGTGTAGGTGATGTTATCGCTCTTTCGGGCGGATCATTGAATGTAGCAAACGTCGGGAACAATATCGTTGTAGTGTCAATGACAAGCACAGTTCTAACTGTTCTGTGCACATCGTCAACTGCTCTTTTTGTTCAGGCTGGTATTGCTGGATGTACCGCGACAATTCGTGGTAAGACAACTCTCGCTCCTCTAACTGGACACACGGATGACAGCTTCACTTTCGAAGAATGGTATTCTGATATTACTCAATCTGAAGTCTACACAGGTAATAAAGTCGGATCAATGGCTGTTAAGCTTCCTGCAACTGGTCTTGTGACTGTTGACTTTAACTTCATGGGTAAAAACCTTGAACAGACAGGAACAAGCCAATACTTCACGTCCCCAACTGCTGCTGGAACAACTGGTATTTGTGCTGCTGTTTCTGGTGCTCTCATTGTGAATGGTGCTGCTGTTGCTGTTGTTACATCAATGGACTTCACTGTTGAACGTGGTCTTGAAGCTGCTAATGTAGTTGGTTCAAACTTCGCCGCAAGCGTGTTTACTGGCCGTATTAAGGCAACAGGAAATATGTCTGTGTACTTCCAAGATGGCGTATTCCGTGATTTATTTAACAATGAAACAGTCGCTTCTGTGGTTGTAGCTCTTTCAACAGATTCTTCAAAAACTGCTGATGTGATTACATTCACATTCCCTCGTGTTAAACTTGGGTCTGGTTCGAAGAATGACGGAGAAATGGGCATTGTTCAAGATAGCTCTTTCGTAGCTCTTCTTAACACAGATACAACTGCCGGTCTACCTGCAACAACAATTAAAGTAAATGACACGGCTGTCTAGTTTTAGTTAGTCGGAAACTACTAAACCCTCCTTGGATTTTCCTTGGAGGGATTTTTTTTTTGTTTTTAGTGCCCTAAGCACTTGATTTCTAAAATATTATGTGGTATAATTAATGCTTAATTTCCGATTAACAATAACCTACAAGGAGGAATGCTAATGGCATTTGATCTATCTAAAGCAAATCTACAATCTTCATCAGAAGTTGGACACGAATTTCAATTAAAACTACCGGATGGAACACCTATTGATGGTGTATTCATCAAAGTTCGTGGAGCCAACAGTAAAATTGCACTTGATTTACAGAAAAAGAAATTCAATGAACACCAAGTTCGTCAATCAATGGCAAAGAAGCGTGGAAAAGAACCCGATCCTTTAACGATTGATGAAGTGGATGCTCTGTCGGTTGAAACAGCAGTAGCTCGTACTATTTCTTGGCGTGGCTTCGAACAAGATGGGAAAACAATTCCATTCTCTAAAGAAGAAGCTGAACGTATTTACAGTGATCCGGGTTTTGCTTGGATTCGTGAACAAGTATTGGAGGAATCGAATATCGTAAGCAACTTTCTCTAATGAAGAGATAGAGCAAGCGAGAGATTTTGCCGAACAAGAGTTCAAACTGTCCTCAAGTACAAAGGACGGCACCACAATCAGGGATCAATTGAATAATGTATGGAGACAAACCGGAATCAAGCCAAAAGAGCTTGATGAATTAATTGAACTTCCTGAAAGTTGTAAACTATGTTGGAACTGGTTTTTATCTCTAAACCGGACAAGACCAGTTTCGATGCAGGCTTGTGCAATTACATACCTAGAAATAAAGGCATTCTTTGATCTTCAAGGAATTGAACCACAACCAGAAGAAGTTGATATGATTGTGTTATTCGATTCTATTGCAATGAAAGTAATGCAGGAAGAGCATAAGCGAAAATTACCTAAAGAAAAAGGAAAAGAAGAGTAACTTAAAGCCCCTTAATTGGGGCTTTTTATTCGGTGCTGAAAATGGACTTAACAAAACTAAGATTTAACGTCGATACGGCTGCACTCGATGAAGCAATTAAGAAGCTAGATGAAGTAGCAGCAGCCACAAAAAGAATTTCCAAAACCTCAGTATCGACAGGTACTGGGGCTTCTGACGTTGCCGCAGCAGCAACAAAAAGAGTTAAAGCTGAAAAAGATATACAAAAAGCTGTTGAAGAAACAGCAGACAAATCTGGTAAAGCGGAAGCTAATTATGTAAAGCGCCTGCTTGAAACCGAACGCTTAAAAACAGAATTCATGGCTGCAGAAAACAGTCGTGGGACTTCTGCTATTTTAGTTCGTGCTAAACTTGCCAAAGCTACTGAAGAAGAAATCAAACTTCTCGAAAAGTACCGTGACACGCAGCAATCACTTATCGGCGGCGATGCTTTCGATAAATCAGTTGGTGCATTGAAACTATTTAAACAAGAATTACAAGTAACTCGTGAAGTTGCTCGACTAATGAACCAAGAACTTGGTTTGTCAGTGAATCAACTAGAAAAAGTCGCTAGAGATAAACTTCGTTTTATCGAAACTACTAAAGCCCAAGGGTTGTCAATGTTCGGAACCCGTGATGAAAATGGCAACGTAGTTAACCGTCAAACACAAGAATTACAACGTCTACAAACTTCTCTAATTGGTGTAGCACAGGCCGAAAATCGTCTCCGTAATTCAATTGATGAAAGAGTCAAAGCAGAACAAGACTCTGTACGCGCTACAAGTTTTGTTACTAAAGAATTAAATCGAGTTGAATTTCAAGTACAAGAATTAAATGGAACTCTTGGTAAGAGTGCCACGAATAGCCTATTCAAATTTAAAACTGCTCTTGCGCAATCAGGACTTACTGCTGATGAACAACTAGCTGCACTAAAGCGATATGAATTAGCTATTGAGCAAATTAACAAAAAGACAGTTAACTCTGACAAAAGAGTAGACTATATTACTCGTGCTGTCGGACCACAAATTACTGACATCTTTGTTGGCTTGTCAACAGGACAATCTCCTATGACAGTTCTGTTACAACAAGGTGGTCAATTGCGAGATATGTTCGGTCAAATGAAGATCGAAGGCGAAGATATGGCAAATGTTATGAAAAATGCCATGTCTTCTATGCTCGTATCAATTAAAGACGTAGCAAAAGCTATGGGTCTGCTTGTCTATGGTGCTGTGAAAGATAGTGCTGCATATATCGGTAAGCTAGGTGCCCAAGTAATCGGCGCTGGTAAGGCATTCGAGACTTTAAAACGCAATGCAATGATTGCCGGAGTAATGAATGAGGGGTCCGCTGCCGCTAGAGCGTTATCACTCATGCTTGGTGTCGCTCAAGTTGCTATGGCCGCTATTGGTGCCGGTGTTCTGGCTCTTATTTTGGGGCTTGTTCTTTTAGCTAAAGAGTTGTATGATGTTATGAAGGCATCAACAGCTTTAAATGAAAAACTGATTACAACAGGTGCTTCTATTGGTCTTACAAAAGACCAAATGAAAGATTATGCGCAAACAATGCACGACACTGGAAAGAGTACATCTGCACTATTAGAAGTATTCACAGAGATTGCGTCCGTATCTGGTTTTACTAAAAAGCAATTTGAAATTATTTCTCGCAGTGCAATTGATATGGAGAAATATGTAGGACAAGCTGTTAAAGATACTGTTTCTCAGTTTAAAGGAATGGCTGATGACCCTATTAAGGCATCTGTTGAATTTGCTAAAGCAACTGGTCAAATATCTGTAAGTGTATTACAACAAATTTATACTCTTGAGAAATTAGGTAAACATCAAGAAGCAGTCGCCCTTGGTGTACAGGCAATGGCTGATGCCAATTCAAGAATGGCTTTAAGAGCTAAATCTGATCTATCTCCTCTGGAATTAAAGTGGAAAGATATTACAACAACTCTTGGTGTAGCAAAAAATGCAATTGTAGATTTCTTTACTGCCGGAAGTCCTTCATCAATGAAGGTATGGGTTACTGTTTTTGAAACAGTTAAAGGAGTCGCAGACGCTGTTGCTTTCATTGGAAAAGGTGTTACGGCCCCTCTTGAGTCATTGTACAAATTAGATTCTAAACCAATAGTGGATTATTGGAATGAGGTTGGCAAGGCACTTGAGAATTTTATCAAAAAGTCTAACCCTGTCGCTGCTCTTTTTAGAGAGATTGATAAGAGAATTTCTGGTTCTGAAGTTCAACTGCCGGGATCACAATCTTCTCCTAGTTTTTCAGGTACATTGCGTAGTACTGAAACAGAGCAGGCCAAGAAAGATAATGCTGAACTTGCAGCAGAGTTGGCTAAACAAGGTAAAATCTTTGAATATTGGAAAGAGCGTTATGAAAATTCTCTAACGGAGTTAGAGAAATCTAGACGAGAATATGTAAAAGAATTCCAAAAACTGTTTGTTGATTTCAAGAACATATCTATACTTTCTACCGGGGGTGACTCTTTTAGAAGGGAGAGTAAACTCAGTATTGGAGATGCCAGCCAGTTAACAAACTCACAACGCGAATCTTTACAAGAAGCGTTAAAAGTCGTAGAAGAATATAAAAACAAATATCTAAAAGTGCTTGGAGACATAAAATTAAAAAGTCTCCCTCAACTTTCTGATATAAAAACTGCTGTTGCTGATGAATCGTTCGCAGTATTTGATACAGAAATTCAAGCGTTAGAAAAGCAATCAAAAATTCGTCAAGATATTTTGAAAGCTAAGTATGATGCTGGACTAATTCTTGAATCAGAGTACAGTGTATTGAAAATTCAGATGATGCAGGATGACAATGCTAAAGAGCAAGCTATTCTTGATAAACAAAGAAGTACTTTTGTAGCTTCAAATGAGAAAATTTTTCAAGAATTAGCTGATGTGTACGAAGCAAATAGGGCGCACATTCTTGCTTTTGAAAGACCAGAGGAAGTTGCTGATCGTTTGAAGAAACTTGAAAAAGAGTTTGTAATTCAGTATACAGCTTTTCATAAAAATCTTGTTGAAAAACTTACAAAAACAGAAGTAAAAGGTATCGAATTAAAACTAGATATTGATAAAGAGCAAGCTCAAGCACTGTCTAAGATTCAAGATAACCTAAAAGAACTCAATAAAGAGTACGATCAATATCTTGTAAACGAAAAGGTACATCAAGAAAAGGTCAAAGAAGAGCTTGATCTTCAGAGACAATTACTTTGGGCTTCGCCTGAAGGTGCTGAACGCATCAAGGCTATGTCAAAAGAGCAGGAACGCTGGACAAGCATCCTTGCTAAGTTTGCTGAAAATGTTCGTAAAGCTAAGAAAGAACTCGATGCTTTACTGAATATGACTGAGCTTTCTGGACCTACTGAAGACGGGAGTCTATTAAAAGGTCTGGATATAAATGATCCTCGTGTGCAAGCCGCTATGAAAAATTATAGCGAAGCAATGAAGCAAGAAAATGCAGGAATTGCTCAGGCTAAAGTTGATCAAGAAAAGGCTGGCGTTGATGCTGTTGTATTGTACTATGAAAAAGAATGGGCGAACTTATCTAAGGGTATTTCGGAAGCTTTAGTTGATGCACTCTTTAATGGAGGCAAAGGCGGCGCAAAGAAAATTCGTGAATTAATTATTGCCGAACTTAAAAAGCCGATTGTTGTAATGGTTCAAGCAATGGTTAACACAGTAATGCAAGGAGGCGCAGGACTTCTGAATAGTGTAACAGGTGGCGCATTTAGTGGAGGAAGCGGGCTTCTCGGTTTAGCTAATATTGGCCCTGAAAGTGGGATTATTGGTTCTGCTATTGGGAGTATCTTTGGAACTGAAGCAAGTTTATCTACAGCATTAGGTGTAGCTGATTCTGTATTAGCAGGAACAGGCTCTGTACTGGAAGCTGGCTCTGCTGCTATTAAAGCAATGGGTGGTGTTTTAGGAACGCTTGGAGCAGTTCTCCCTGTTATTGGTGGAATTATTGCTGTAGCATCTGCACTTGGGTTATTTAATAATGAAGCAGGTATTAAGATCGACAACAATTTGACCAATGTAGGAAATCCAAGTTCACATTTTGAATCTTCTGCTATTAGTCCTTTCGATATTTCAGGCGATCTTGATCGAAGTGTATTTGCTAAATTCACTAAGAAAGTACAAGACTTTGATAAATACATCGCTGATAATTTGTTAACGGATGAACAATTACAAGCTGTTCGTGATCGTCTCAATAACTTAAAAAATCCAGATTGGTGGGGTTATGAAGACGAAGCATCTGCTAAAGATGCAATCGAAAAAGCAAGTAAGTTCTTCTTACAACAAAGATATGGTACGATTTTTGATGAAATTAATGCAACAATTGCACAAAAAATCAAAGATTTTACTGGAACTGCCGATGAATTGATTCAGTTCTTAACTGATACCTTCTCTGTAATGGAAGCACTGAAACAATCTGCTCCTCAAATGAAAGCAGTATTCGGTCAAGATGTTGCTATTGGTGACGTTCTAGCTCAACAAAAAGAGGGAGAAAGTTTAGCTCAAACATTCCAAAGACTTGTTGGCGTATTTACACTTACAAATACAATTGCGACAGTACTTGGAAAAAATACTGAAACAGCATTTGGACAAGTTGGACTTGCTTCAACAGAAGCTCGTGAAAGACTTATCCAATTTGCTGGTGGTATTGATGCGTTGAATCAAAACTTGACATCCTATATGGATAACTTCTTTACTGAAGAAGAACGTAGAGCGATTAAAGTAAAGCAAGCTCAGGCTGCTCTTACGTCAGGTTTTGCACAACTAGGTATTGCTATTCCTACTTCTCGTGCAGAATTCCGTCGATTAGTTGAATCTGCTGACTTATCGACAGAAGCTGGTGCTAGGCTGTCTGCCACGTTGATGCGGCTTGTCCCTGCATTCATAACAGTAACTGAAACAGTTGATAGTACAGCGGAAGAAATTACTCAAGAAATTACTCTTCTAACTGGTCTAGCTGCTGATGGTATCAAGGGATTGTTTGAAAAGATTCTACAATCTGCACACTCAGCATCTGAAGCATATGATATCGGAGTAAGAGAATCTGGTGCTGCATTCTTTAATGCAATTCTAGATAACATGCTTGGTAAAGTATCTGATCTTGTTGTAAAAGGAATTGTAGAACCAATGTCTACAAATCTTTTAAATACAATGAATTCAGTCGGTGCTCAGACAATTGCTTATGCATCTGAAGCTGGCGATATTCAAAAACTGTCGTCAATCACTTCTGCAAATAACTTAATTGTTGGTTCAGAAATTGCCAATAATGAAGTAATCGAAGCAGCTATTGTCGCTGGCACAAATACTTCAACAGCGTCTATTGTTGCTGCAAACAACACTGTAACAGGTGGCTTAGTAGCTGCACAAATGATCGGTGAAGGCGGCGTAACTGGCGGTATGGCAGTTGCGCAGGGTGGTATAATTGCTGGAATGTCATTAGAACAGGTTGTAGCCGACATTGTAAACATCATTGAAGTGATGTCACAGGTAATCAGCTCTCCTCAGTTCCAAGAAGCATACGCTGCGTTTACTCAGGCAATGGGGCAATTTAGCTCTACTCTTTATGGGATTCTACCGCAGATTCCCGGATATCAGTATAGCCCATATAATCCGACAGGCACTGGAAGCGGTACAAATACAAATCCTGCTGATAACGCGGCTCAAAAAGCTTACGACATTCTTGTTGCTGCTATTAATAAACAAAAAGACCTTCTACAAAAACAACTTGCTGTAGTTACTGAAATCTATAATATTACAGTTGATGGAGTAAAACAACTTCTCGACCAAGTAGATTCAGTCAAGCAAATGCAAGCTGTTGAAGGACAACAGTTTATTACCCAAGCTGCAATTGATATTGCTAATGGCATTATGCCAGATGCAAAGAAATATCGAGATGCTGTAGCTGCTGCTATTGGTGGGGTTAACTCTGCGACATATGCAACAAAGGCTGATGAGGATAGGGCAAAATTATTACTTGCAAATCAATTGCAAGCTATTGCTGATACGCTTGAACCTCAAAAGACGGACATTGAAAGACAATTAGAATATCTAGATAATCTTTTAATAACTGCTAGACAACAACTCGATGCCTTACTTGGTAACACAACCGCTGTTATGACTCTCGCGCAAGCGATTGCAAACTGGGCTGCTGTGACAGGCAATATTCTTCCAACTGCTCCTATTACTTCTGGAATTGTTTCTTCAAGCAATTTTGGGTTGAATTCGTTTAATTCAATAAGTAATGGAAATGCAGCAAATGATGAATTGATTGATGAAGTCAAGGCGTTGAAAGAAGAAATTGTAGGTCTTCGTGCTGAAGTCAGAGCAGATGTATCGGCTAACTCGAAAACAGCCAAAATTCTAGAACGTGTAACTCCTGATGGAAGTTCTCTTCAGACTTCTGCTGTGTAATAAGAAGGGGAGAAACCCCCTTCTATTTCTGTTTAAAGGTAATTAATGAAAGTTATTAAACCAACTACATACAACATAGGAATGTCGATTAGTACTACCTTAACAGAGAGTACTGCGACGTACAGTTCAGGTACAACATATGCTATCGGAAACCAAGTAGTTTATGGAATGTACAAATACGAGAGTTTACAAAACTCTAATACAAATCACCAACCTGATCTACTTGCTAGTTCTACTTGGTGGTTAAAAATTGGATCAGATAATCGTTATGCAATGTTTGATGGTGTTGTTCAACAGGCCAGTTCAAAAACTACGTCTTTTGTTCATACGCTAGTTATCGGCAGTGTAGTTGATACGCTTGCAGTTATTAATTCAAATGCTGTAACTGTCAGATTAAAAATTACTGACACAGCGGCACTTCCCTCTCCTGTTGTTGTGTATGATCAAACAATTGGACTTAGTGGCGTTGTTGTAGGTGACTGGTATGATTATTATTTTGCTGATCCTACTGTAAAAAGAACTCAAGTTATTTTTTACGGTATACCTCCATATGCTAATGCAGAATTTGAGTTGACATTTACTGGTGCTACTGGTGAAACAGTTTCCGCTGGTGAAGTTGTTTTCGGAATGCTTAGTGATTTAGGCGATACACAATACGGTGTTACGTCTGGAATTATTGACTACTCTGTAAAATCAACCGATCAGTACGGTAATACTACACTGACTAAACGAGCGTATAGTAAACGCATGTCAGCAAAAGTTCAACTAGATAACACACAACTAAACCGCGTACAAAGTTTCTTATATACTATAAGAGCGACTCCTTGTGTGTGGATTGGGTCAGATGACCCTAGAATGCAAGAACCATTGGTTATTTATGGTTTTTACAAAGATTTTTCAACAGAAATTCCTTATCCAACGTACTCATTATGTTCATTGGAAGTAGAGGGACTAACGTAATAAAGGACAAATAAAATGGCAATTCCAGCATTACCTGCTGCCCCGTCTCGTGCCGATCCAGCTAACTTTGCTGACAAAGCAGACGCTTGGGTAGCAGCACTCCCTGATTGGACAGTTGCGGTTAATGTAACAGCAGGGCAGGTACAAACAAATGCTAATAATGCTGCCTCGGCATCATCAACCGCAGTTGCTGCCATCGGCAGCGCCTCCATACAAGCAGGTATCGCACAATCTTCTGCAAATGCTGCCGCTATGTCGGCAAGCGAAGCGGCTTCTTCTGCAGCCTCAGCGGTCAATGCACCGGGCACATCAGCTTCTAGTTCAACATCCTTAACAATTGGTACAGGAAGTAAATCTTTAACAATTGAAACAGGTAAGCAATTCACTATTGGTCAAACTGTAGTAATCGCTTATACATCCAATCCAGCAAATTATATGGTTGGACAAATTACTGCATTTACTTCCGGCTCTGGATCAATGACAGTCAATGTGACATCAATAGGAGGTAGCGGTACTTTTGCTGCATGGAGCGTAGCAATCACAGCCATTGCTCCGGTTTTGTCTGTGAATGGATCAGCAGGAGCAATCACAGGTCTAGCAACCGTAACAGGGACAGAAACATTGACAAATAAAACAATGACATCCCCAGTTATTAACCAACCAAATATTAGAGAAAATTTAGCTTACATAAATACAAGCACTACTGCTGTTGCCGGTCGTGGATATTTACTTGATGCTAATATCGTTCTTACTCTTCCGTCTGGTCCAACAGCAGGAGATCGTGTTTTTGCACAAACTTATGGATCATACTTAACAGCAAGTATCGGTCGCGGTGGACAAAATATTATGGGGCTTGCACAAGACATGACGCTAGATGTCGCATACGCTCGTGTAGAGTTAGTTTATTTAGATGCTACCCGTGGTTGGGTAATTGTATAAGAAAGGAAGACTAAAATGAGTAATTTAAGTCAATTTATAGCGTCCTCTGGTTCAGCAACCACGACAGTATTTACTTCAAGCGGATCATTCACTGCTCCAAAAACAGGAACATATTTGTTTATGTTACAGGGTGCTGGTGGCGGTGGTGGCTCTTCAGCAATCCATACAGGGTCATCGTCCACTCGTACTAGTGCTTCGGGTGGTGGAGCAGGAAAGTTCCTTCCGATCATGATTTATATGACATCTGGAACATCTGCAACAATTACAGTTGGTGCAGCCGGAGCAGGCGGTGTTGCAGTTGTAGACACCAGTGCTGGAAATGGTACGGCTGGTGGCTCAACAACTGTAGCGTACTCTGGATTACCTACTTTCACTGCTGCTGGTGGTGGTGGTGGCATAGGCGTCTTTGCTGGCAATGGTACATCAGGACAATTCGATACGACAAGTAGCGGTACTGGTGGTGGAAACAGCGCAGGAAATGGTACTAGTTTTACTTCTGTAGGTGATGTTATTAATGGGGCTAATGGTGGTTATGGTGGCTCTACTGGTGCTGCTGGCGGTAACTCTGTGGCTACATCTGGTGGAACCTTTGGATCAAGTGGCGGCGGTGGTGGTGGAGCTAGTTGCTATGGTGCTGGTGGTAATGGTGCAAGTACAGCCGGTGTAGGTGGTGCTGCAACAGGATACGGCGCTGGTGGTGGTGGTTCTATGTGTACTTCTCCTAGTACTAAAAATAATGGTGGAGCAGGTACACCCGGTATTGTTTGGGTAATCGGATAATGGGATCAATAGATACAGGTGACAAAAGCCATGTAATTCTTCTTCATGAAGATATAAAAGCTTTAAGGCAAGAGATGAACTCTTTTGGAAGAGAAGTAACTGATGCCTTAAATAAGCTAGTAAAGATTGAAGAAAAACAAGGATTTATGGCTAAAGCTTATGAGTCTCTACAGAGGCAAGCTGAAAAGGCTGAAGATAAGCATGATGCTCTCGAACTACGTATAGACGCACTAGAGAAAGATGCACCAATGAATAAAAAAGTAACCAACTGGGTATGGACGCTAATGGGCGCAGTAGCTATTGGTGTAATCACAGCCGGATTGAAAATATTCGGAATTGTATAAGGAGAATAAATAATGGAAAAAGTAAAAGCAGCAGCATCTTGGGTTTTAGGTAAAGCAAAAGAAGCTGGTCTTTGGGTTTGGGCAAAAGTTAAAGCCTTTGTAAAATGGCTTGATACTAAGCTTAACGGAGTGTAATATGAGTCTAAGAACTAGGGTCGCTGTCTTAGTTCTTAGTGCAGCAGGAGTTACTACTATAGCTAATTGGGAAGGTTTTCGGGACAAAGCTTATTTGCCAACGAAAAATGACCGCCCGACTCTCGGCTTTGGTAGTACTTATAATAGTGACGGAACTCCTGTGAAAATGGGTCAAACTATTACAAGAGAGGCTGCAACTAAGCTATTGACAACAAAAGCGAATGATGTGTATGCAGTCGCTGTTAAAAAATGTGCTCCATACGAATTGTTTCAATATGAATTTGACGCATATGTAGATTTTACTTACAATCTTGGTGCTGGAGTGTTTTGTAATAGCCGCATTCCTAAATATATTGCAGAGCAAAATTACGAAGCAGCTTGTAAGGAAATGCTTAAATACAATAAGCAGTGTACAAAGTTGCCGGATGGTACAAAGTCATGCATTGTATTGCCGGGACTTGATAAACGTCGTAAAGACAACTACGAAAAATGCATGGGTGCGCAAGAACCGAAGGAGAATAAATAATGGAAATTCCTGTATGGTCTGAAATGAAGTCAGGGGTGAAAATAGCTGTTGCTCTCGTAATTGTGACACTTATTACTTCATTCAGTATTTCAGTAAAAGTTTGGTACAATGGTAAAATCAATCAAGCAGTGACGCAAGCGTACTCTACAATGCAGCTTGATTATGCAAAAAGATATATTAAACTTCAAGACCGTTCTGATGAGAAAGAAATTACTTTGAAGAATGATATCGACAAAATAAGGAAAGATCGTGATGAAAAACTTAAAAATGCTAATTTGCAGTATAACGCTTTGTCTTCTTGGATTAACAGCTTGCCAAAGCAATCCGCCAGCAGCACCGGAAGCAGTGGTCAAGTATCCAGCAATCCCGGAGATTCAGAAGACGGATCAAAAGATGTTATCGGTGTCGTTCGTAGACAAGATGCAAGTGATCTTGCAAAATATGCTTCCGACGCCGAAGAAAAGATC
>CALLKE010000088.1 GCA_938008555.1 uncultured Pedobacter sp. | reverse complement strand
GCAAAGGTAAAATATGAAAAGTTTGCTTGAAGCACATCGTATTAAACGGGAGAAAGCAATAGCAGAGCATAAACAAAATGAGCTTTTAAGGCTAAAGCAGGAAAAACAGGCGTGGTACAACCAATTTGTAGCAAATGTGTATGCCTGGCATGAAAATTATCCATATGAAAATACAGTCAATAATTTATGGAGCACCAACTTTTCAATTAATGAGTTATTGCCAAATGTTGTGTATGAAAAAAATTAGGCAACATATTTTTTCTCATTTAAGTTATCGTTACTAATTTCACTTACATGAATTCCGTCTATAAATTTTTCCATATTAATAACTTGGGCAATGCGGTTTTTACCTCGTAAAGGTTTCCACCTTTTTTCTGCTTCAAGGAATAATTTATAGGTAGCAGCAATAATAGTATTTCTCGAAAAACAATTCCTAGATTTTCTAGTCCTATGCTTAGCCGTAGCAAAGTTAGATTCAATAGGATTAGTTGTCCGCAAATGTATCCAGTGCTCCCCTGGAAAATCGTAAAAAGCTAATAACTCTTTTTCATTTTTCAATAAGCATTCTGTAGCCTTAGGATATTTAGCAGAATAAGCCAAGATAAATTTTTTCCAATTAGATTCAGCTTCTTCTCTAGAACTAGCCATATAAATATTATGTATCATTTGCTTGGCTTTAGCTTGCTGAGATTTTGGTAACTTATTCAAAATATTAGAAGTCTTATGTACCCAACAACGTTGATGTACCGTAGTGGGATATTCTTCGGCTAGAGCTCCCCAAAAACCAAGTGCTCCATCTCCAACAGCTAAGGCAGGAGAATGTATCAGACCTCTGCTTTTTATGTCGAGTAATAATCCTTGCCAGCTTTCCTTGCTTTCTCTAAAACCATCATCTATAGCGACCAATTCCTTTTTTCCATATTCATCAACACCAATTATTACCAAAATACAGTTCTTCTCCGATTCGATTCTTGCCTGTAAATAAATACCATCAACCCAGAAGTAGACATATTTCTTCTTTGATAAATCTCGTCTTTGCCATAACAAATATTGATCATACCACTCAGATTTTAGCCTGGATATTACATTAGGTGATAAGTTCTTTGGCTTGCTACCCAATATAGGTTCAAAACTATCAGCAAAATCCGTAGTAGATATTCCCTTTAAATAAACTAGAGGTAATAGAACATCTATAGTAACCGTACGCCTCATGTATTGCGGAATCAGATTAGAAGAAAATTTAATATCCTCTTTACCTCTTCTCTTGCCCGGGATACTTTTACTGCCACCTCTCCTATGCCCGTTTGTATGTTGCGCTCAGGTAAGTAGCTATTGCGGACGACTTGTTTATTCCCATTAGTAAGTAACTTATCTTGGTAGGATGATATAAAATTTTACACCTCTTCCTCTATAGCTAGTTGCAACATTTTTTGAGCTGACTCCCTTAAAAACTCACTTAATACATCTGTTACTAAATTTTGGGATGGTTTTTTATAATCAATTATATTACTCTTTCTCATGGTGTATTCCTTATTTTATTGTTAATAGGATTTGCAAATTACAATAATAATATTAATTTGCGAATACGCCACCTAATCTTCTATCTCACCTCCATACACAAAATTCCACTATAACTCTTAAAAATCTTAGCTTCAATACAGGATCTTCTCTCCCCACTCATTAAGATTAGCTATATCTTTTTGAGCTTATTTTCAATATACATGCTTCAATATCCAGAAAAACAGCAATCATTTTATTATCTTCATTGCCGGTATTATAATATTCCGGCCTCTGATATTTTTTAGTGACTCTGTAATGGCCTGAGTTATTTTAAATAGTAGCTAGATTCTCTATATCCTCGTGTTGCATTGCATCTTCTGAAAATAGTTCAATATATTTTATACGTACCGAAGTACCTAACGAATCTAAACAGGTTATTACAAGTTCCATGCTCTTACAACTAAAATTAAATTAGGTATGGAATCCGAAAATCTGATCATGTATAAATAAAATTAACATTTTTCTTGTAATAAAATAGTTACTAACTTGTCCATGAAATATCGATCGTAGTGTTCAATATAAGTGACTTTTGGCGTATTACCTATTTTAAGCAGTCTAAGCAAATAACCTTATCTATAAAATCTTCTAAGTATGTTATCTAAATTAATTTTTTGGAATATCAAAAAAATTAGCAGAAAACCATTGGTAGAAGCTGATATTAGTAATTAGTAAGCGCATAATATTGGTATATTACCTATATATTATTGAACAAGACTTTTTATTGTGATAACATAAATGCTGCTAGTGATGACTTGAACACATCATTAACAAA
>CALLKE010000087.1 GCA_938008555.1 uncultured Pedobacter sp. | reverse complement strand
ACGCATACTTTTTTATCCCTGAAAAGAGTCATCATACATTTAGATACACTACCTATTGGTTTTTGTATGAGATTATACTAGATTAATGCTCTGGAAACTTGAATAAATAGCGAGTAATTTTACTTTAAGTGAAGGGAATGATTTATATACAAAAGGAAAAGAGATTGTCTTCTCAAACAATCTCTTTTCCTTTTGTGGTGCCAGCTGGAATCGAACCAGCGACACAAGGATTTTCAGTCCTTTGCTCTACCAACTGAGCTATGGCACCAGCCCTTTTGGGACTGCAAATGTAGTTTCTTTTTCGATGTTTGCAAAACTTTTTTTTAAATTTATTTTTAGTCAGAGCTAGTACCTACTGCTATGAATTTATTTAGGCTCGTTGTGCGTGACTTTAATTTTAGAACTATTGGAAGTATCACTGAGTTAAGCTGGCCATAAATAATTAAAAAACTTTATGCGTGCATAGTAAGTTGATCATCCTAAAATTATTAATTTAGCCCCCATCCAAAAATATACCAGATGATAGGTCAACTTATTTTCTTGTTAATCGCTGTTAGTGCAATTGTTTTTTTTACAAAGAATATTCGAAAGGTAATTCGAAATATCAATTTAGGGCGCTCCATCGATCGGTCTGATCAGCCTTTAGACCGGTTAAAGATATTACTGAAAGTTGCTTTTGGGCAAAAAAAAATGGTGAAAAGGCCTACGGCTGCCGTTCTCCATCTCTTTGTATACCTTGGTTTTATTATTATCAACATAGAGGTTTTGGAGATTATTATTGATGGCTTGTTGGGAACACATCGAATATTTGCCAGACCACTTGGTGGATTTTATGCTTTTTTGATTGGCGGATTTGAAATACTCGCTGTACTTGTTCTTATTGGTGTAATTGCATTTTATGCTCGAAGAAACTTGATCAAGTTGAGACGTTTTAGAGGAGTAGAAATGACTAAATGGCCAAAAACGGATGCGGATACTATTTTAATTATAGAGACGCTTCTGATGTGTGCTTTTCTAGTAATGAATGCAGCAGATCATCGATTGCAGCAGTTGGGAGTCTCACATTATGTTTCAGTAGGATCATTCCCAATAAGTGGTATGATTAGCTCGTTGTTACCCAATTCTGAATTGGCATTGATACTTATTGAGCGTTTTTGTTGGTGGTTTCATATTGTAGGTATTTTTTGTTTTTTAAACTATTTACCATACTCTAAGCATTTTCATATTATTATGGCCTTTCCTAATACGTTTTACTCAAACTTACAAGCTAAGGGAGGTTTTACGAATATGCCCTCTGTTACTAATGAAGTAAAAGCAATGCTCGACCCATCTCATGTACCAGATCCAGTTGGTGAAGGGAGCCGATTTGGTGCTAAAGATGTTTCTGATCTGACGTGGAAGAATTTGATGGATGCTTATACCTGTACAGAGTGTGGTCGATGTACTTCATCTTGTCCAGCAAATATGACTGGTAAACTTTTGTCTCCACGTAAAATTATGATGGATACACGGGATCGTTTAACAGAATTTGGTACTAATATAGATCTACATGGAAAAGATTATGCAGATGGAAAATCTCTACTTGATAGTTATATCAGTCGTGAAGAAATTTGGGCATGTACTACTTGCAATGCTTGTACAGAAGCTTGCCCCATTAATATTGATCCTTTAGCAATTATTGTGGAGCTTCGTCGCTTTGCTGTGATGGAAGAAGCTAGTGTGCCAGGAAGCCTAAATAGCATGTTTGGAAATATTGAGAATAATGGAGCTCCATGGAAATATGCTCCTTCTGATCGATTTAACTGGGCTAAAACATCATAATATAAATTAACGCGAATAAATTCTAGAACATAATGAGTAATTCAACATCCGAGATATTGCATATACCAACCATGGCTGAAGTAGTGGCTAGCGGGGAAGAACCAGAAATTTTATTTTGGGTGGGATGTGCTGGAAGTTTTGACGAGCGCGCACAAAAAATCACTCGTGATATTTGTAAAATATTACATCATGTAGGAATAAAATATGCTGTTCTGGGTACAGAAGAGAGTTGCACAGGTGATCCTGCTAAGCGTGCAGGTAATGAATTTTTATTTCAAATGCAGGCTATGACGAATATTCAAATTTTGGATGGTTACCATGTCAAAAAAATTATTACTGGATGTCCTCATTGTTTTAATACCATTAAGAATGAATACTTAGGGTTGGGTGGAAATTATGAAGTAATACATCATTCTCAGCTTATACAGCAATTGATAGATGAAGGACGATTAAAAGCTGAAGGTGGAGAGTCATTTAAAGGGAAGAAAATAACTTTTCATGATCCTTGTTATCTTGGACGAGGAAATGGGGTATACGAAGCCCCTCGTAAAGCGTTAGAAGTACTGGATGCGGATTTAGTAGAAATGAAACGTTGTAAGACTAATGGTTTATGTTGTGGGGCAGGTGGTGCTCAAATGTTCAAAGAGCCTGAAAAAGGCACAAAAGATATCAATATCGAGCGTATTGATGAAGTTTTGAGCATGCAACCTAATATAGTTGCAGCAGCATGCCCTTTTTGTATGACGATGTTGAGTGATGGTGTGAAAAACTATAATAAGGAGCAGGAGGTGCGCGTACTAGATATCGCAGAAATAACAGCTAGAGCAAATGGATTATAGAAAAATCCATTTGCTCTAGCTGTTATTTCATTTAATGAAATATTGAGCTAGAATAACGAGTGAGATAATCGTTGCAACAACAGTCCCCATGCTGTATACGAGTAATTTATTATTAAACTCTCTAACAAGAGCTGTTTCTAATTGAGCTAAACGTTCATTAGTTGCTAGGCCTCTCGTTTGCGATTCAACCTCGTGTTTTACTTGTAGTTTGACATGTGTTACTAATAACTCGGCTTCTTCTTTACCTATTCGAGCTCGTAGGGCTTCATACAATTGAGTATCCGTTATATTCAGGTCCATTTTATTTGCTATTTGCTCAAGGTGTTAATTTGTTTTTATATCCTTCTTTTTTCGTTACGAGAATATAGTTATACGAATATACAAAATACCTGCCATATGTATGTTCCTGAGATATGACAGGCATTTTGCTCGCAATGGCGCAATTAAGCTATAATATCTTTTTAGATTATTTTAAGATATCAAGTACTGCTTTGATACAAATTACACTGCCAATGGCAAATAAAATATTTGAGATTGTATCAATGCCTGGCCATGTTCCAGCAAAACGAAGAAAAATACCAACTAACCCAATAACTAATCCCATTACAATAAGCTTGTAATGGGTCGTATTGTTTGCATTATTATTGTTAATATTTTCAGTTTTTGTATGTGCTGTGTCTGTTGTATGTTTCATGATGGTGACTTTTATGGTCTTAAGTTTATAAATGATTATACCAAGGCATATAATTCTTCTCGTTGTTTGCGAATGGCCTCGCTGTTAATATATTCATCATAGGTCATCAATTTGTCGATAATTCCATTGGGCGTCAATTCAATTATTCGATTAGCAACAGTTTCTGTTAATTCATGATCTCGTGAGGTGAAAAGAATGCCGCCTCGAAAATCTTTCATTCCATTGTTTAAAGCAGTAATCGATTCTAAGTCGAGGTGATTAGTTGGTTCATCAAATAGTAAAAAATTAGCTTGTTGAAGCATCATACGAGAGAACATACAACGCATTTTTTCACCTCCAGATAGAACGGAGGATTTCTTTAGAACTTCTTCACCCGAAAATAGCATTCTTCCAAGAAAACTACGAATGAATTGTTCATCTTTTTCTGTTTCGGAGAACTTTCGAAGCCAGTCAATCAAGTTGTTGTCTTTTCCTGCAAAATATTCAGAATTATCATTTGGAATGTCTGCAATGTTGATGGTTACTCCCCATTTGAATTCGCCTTTAAAATCTTTGTCGCGTCCTGTTAAAATATGATAGAATGCAGTTGTTGCGAGACTATTTTCAGATAGTACAGCAATTTTATCACCTTTATTGACCATCAAATTGATTCTCGAAAATAGAGGTTCGCCATTAAGTTCTTTGCTAAGGTTCTCAATTTGTAAAATTTGATCACCTGCTTCACGCCCTTGGTGATTAAACAAGATGGCTGGATATTTTCTGTTTGAGGGTTTAATCTCTTCTAAGTTGATTTTATCGAGTGCTTTTTTACGACTAGTTGCCTGTTTTGATTTGGATGCATTCGCGGAAAAGCGACGAATAAACTCTTGAAGCTCTTTCACTCGATCTTCTAATTTCTTGTTTTGATCTGATCGTTGTTTAGAGGCTAATTGGCTTGATTCGTACCAGAAGGTATAATTACCTGTGTAAATACTCATTTTGCCAAAATCGATATCAACTACGTGTGTACAAACGGTATCTAAAAAGTGTCGATCGTGAGACACGACTAGAATGATGCCTTCGTAGCTTGCCAAAAAATCTTCTAGCCAAGTGATTGTTTGGATATCAAGATCATTGGTAGGCTCATCTAGTAATAAAATATCAGGATTCCCAAATAAAGCCTGAGCTAGTAGAACTCGTACTTTTTGATTACCATCAAGTTCTTTGAGTAGTTTAAAATGAAGATCTTCTCTGATACCCAGGTTACTCAATAGGGTGGCAGCACTACTTTCGGCATTCCATCCGTCCATTTCGGCAAAGATATTTTCCAGTTCGCCTGCACGTTCCCCATCAGCTTCACTAAAATCTTCTTTGGCATAAAGTGCATCTTTTTCCTTCATCACGTTGTATAGTTCGCGATGACCATTCAATACGGCTTCTATTACTGGAAATTCGTCAAAAGCGTAGTGATTTTGGGTGAGTACCGCCATTCGTTCGCCAGGAGTAATGGAAACCGAACCACTCGTTGGATCAATCTCTGAAGATAGAATCTTCATAAATGTTGATTTTCCAGCACCATTTGCACCAATAATGCCGTAGCAATTGCCTTGAGTGAATTTTAGATTGACATCTTCAAATAACGTGCGTTTGCCGTAGCGTAAGGATAAATTGGATACTGTGATCATAATTTGGTTTTATTGAGGCGCAAAGATACCCGTTTTCAGTGAAAATGAGAAGCTGTGGAAGGGAAGGCGTGGCTATACTTCCGTGAATAATGTCAGATAGGATACCTTCTATTTATCTAACAATTGCTACATAACCAGAGATCGGTTTACTTCCGTCTTTGAGGTCAATTACATAGTAATAAGTAGCGACTGGTAAAGGTTGATGATTTTGTTTACCATCCCAAGGTTGTGTATATCCAGGATCTGAGTAGAAAACCTCTTTTCCCCATCTATTATATACTGTCACTCTGCATTTGGGATAACGATCAATACCTGTAATAATCCAGAAATCATCTCTTCCGTCATCATTGGGACTAAATACATTTGGGATATATATTTTCTTGGGGTTTTGGATATTGAGGTGAGTTTCACTCGTTCCGAACTTGGGTTGCTTTCCATCTATCTGTGATATACACACCCACAGTGTTTTAATATCACCTTTTTCACCTTCGCTAAGTGTTTTAACAGGAATCTCTACACGATTTGTATTTTTCGGAATGGTGATGCTGTATTCATATTTTTCATAATTTATGTTTTGTTTGGCTGTTGACTTACCCTTAACTTTTTGTGTTGTGACCAATATTGGTTTTGCAGACGTGATATTTTTGGGTAGGGAAACGATTAGTGTAGCATCTTCACCGCTTTTTACAAGACGTTTATCAAAATCGAGCGTGATTATTTTCGATTGAGGGTCATCACCTGTTTTATCTAAAATCTTGATTGTTGGATTAGGCTTATTGATCTCATAACCACTTGGGCCTGTTCCTGTCAAAGTCAATCGGCTAGATCCGTCGATAATATGATTATTTGTAGCAGTAAACGCATTAACAGTGATACTATTATGACCGTATGGAATTGTGATTTTATCTATTAACCCAATATAATTAGCTCCTCTTTTAGCAGTTGTTGACTGATCTGTAGTAGGTTTCAATGAAATCTCAATACCACCAATGGGTGCTGTGATACGATGGGCCAACCTTGCGGTTAATTTTGCTGGGCTTCCGCCATCTACAGTTGGTGTGTTAAACGATAGTGTGATGCTTTGTGTAACAGTGAGGGTCATTTTACCAAAGCCACCTGGGCAATGTCCGGGCTCAGTTTGAGTCATGTAGTATGTATAAATACCTGGCTTCGGGATAGGAAGAAGGCATTTTGCACCTTCTCCTGTACTGCTATTGATAATGGTTGTCTTATCTTTTTCATACCATGTGTAAGTAACGTCTGCTTGAGGGTTTTCGGGGTATGAGTAAGCACTATACGCATCTCTAACTGTAAAAGAGTTATCTATAATTATACCCGAAATTGGTAAGACCTCGACAGTAATTTGTGTGGGATCGCCTATCACTGTTGCTCCATTAGGCATTGTGGTGACTGGTGTTACGGTGTAAATCACTTTTCCAGGTGCTCTTCCTTTATTTTCAAGTACGTCAACGATGGCGTTCCCTTCGTTATCTGCAAAGCCGCTGACGGTGCCCTCTACGCGTTTTGCTGTCCATTGGCACAAGGAACCATGAGGGTTCATTGTTGATAATGCGATATCTACAGGTTCGCCAGAGCAAATAGTTTTATTTAAAACTGTACGAGGATCTATTTGGGGCTTGGGTGCAATTGGATACAGTATAGTTAATGCGGCACTACTAGTGATAATATTTCCATCGTCTTTTGTCCAATCTCCTTTTACATTTAATTCTCTTTGTGTATTTACCTCTTTAGCATCTACAGTAGCTATGGGCACACTCACTGAATTTTTACCAGCAGGAATTATAATACTCGTAGGCAATCCGCTATAATGTGTTTGGGGTAAAGCAGTACCGCTTGGAGTTAATTTAACCTTGATGTCTTTTACTGAGGTAATATTAGGAGTACCGGTAGGTATTGTACTTTGGTCAAGTTTGACAATTAGTGTGCTTGAACTGCCCGCATTTACTGAGGGGCGAACAAAATCTAATGCAATTTTAGCAGGGGTATTGTCAACAATGTAGATAAATGGGGCTGCTAAAATATCTCCTTTTGAAGTAGTGGCCTCGAACTCCAACAGTTTTTTTTCCTGTCCTATAATGTTTGTGTGTTTAGCTACAAATAAAGGAATGCTTACTCCATTGGAATTCTTTTTAAAATCTAAAGTAACAGTTTGAGTCATTCGCTCTCCATTACTATTAGTTCCTTTTAAGTCATAATCTTTATTTAGAGCAGCTTTTGTTCTACTATCATTCACACTTAGATTGATAGTTAAACTGAATTTCTTTACACCAGAAAGTTGAGGTATAACTTTTAAATAAGCTGTACATCCTGGTGTTATTTCTTTGTCTTTATCACTAGGACATCCACTAGATAAAGTCATGTCAATACGTATGGGGTAATTAGTTTGATCAATTTTTAATATTGTTGAGGTTGATGCCATCGTACCCACACTAGGTGTTCCGACTACAGTTAGCAATCTTATTACTGGATTGTGGCCTGGACCAGAATTGTCGATCGTTTGGATACGAATAAGCCCTGAGGATGCACCTTCTTTAATATAAATATGCTGCGGAAGATCTTTTGCAGCAAAATCACGCGATGGGAGTGCTGAGTTTTTATCTGAGCCTGAGTTGTTGGTTATGACAACTGTAATACCACCTTGAGGTGCTTTTACATCAGGGGGTAAACTGGCTGTTAAAGTAGCTAAAGTACCCCCCTGTACTTTGCCATTGTCATCAAAGTTTAAAGTGATTATTTTATTGTCTAAATGACTTTTAATAGTAAGCACAGCAGGGGATTCTATCTTATATCCGTCCATAGGAGTGCCACTTACATTCAAGTCCAAGGTTTCATTAGCATTTGTATGAATTGTGCTTATCGTAACACTTGCTGAGTGCTGATTTGCTGGGATGAATACTGTATTGAAGTTGTCTACATAATTTGTACCAGCAATGGCCGAGCCGCTTTTGGTTAGTGTGATCGTTATTCCTCCTTCTGGTGCTACAAGATGGTTGGTTAAATTAGCTTCTAATACAGCCTTCGCTCCACTATTTACTATTGATGGTTTAAATGCTAAAGCAATATGCCCCTCAGCAATTATCATATACTTTGCAGGTATACTTTCACATGATTGAGGGGTTTTCTCGGTAGCATAATACGTGTAAACTCCGGGCTGTTTAATAAGATTTAACTTATAATCCAAGGTAGTAGCATCTTTATCTGTGTCAAATTCAGGTTGGGGATTAAGTTTTATTTTACCCTCAGGGTCCGCATACCATGTAACAGTTGTATTGTTTCCCATGGGACTATTATCCTTATTATAGATCATTACAACGGGTTGTGCATGAACTGTAGTTGCAGTTAAATCGTCGATCTTTTTAGAGCGCGGCATGACTGTAACAGTAAACTGCTTTGCATTACCATGTATTACTGTGCCATTTTTTGTTGTAATAGTTGGTGTTACGGTATAGATCACAGTTCCTAGATCTTTTTTAGCCTCAAATGTTTCTGTGATGACAGATCCTTGGCCACTCTTGAAAAAGTTAAAAACATCACCTTTCCCTTGTCGAGCAGTCCATTCATAGGTAGTGTGATTGCTGCTTGGACTAGATGTTAATGTGATAGTTATTGGATCTCCTGAACAAATAGGTCCGATGGCTTTGTTGGTCAATCTTGGTTTGATAAAAACCTCTATTTCACTGGCATTATTATTGGGATTCTGATCATTAAATCCATCGGGAGGATTGATGGTAGCTTTATTGATCAGTGAGGACTGAGGATCCTTTACATGAATGAGAGCCTCGTAGGTAATTACTCCAGAAGCGCCAGGAGGCAGGTTGATCGACATGTCAGATAGTGCATGGTTACCGATATCACTATTTGTCTTAAAATTAGAGGGATTGCCATTCCTTTTACTAAAAGATATTGATCGATTTATAAGTGTTAACCCTTTGGGTAAAATATCGGTAATTGTGGCTAATGTGGTATTTGTACCCACATTAGCCACTTCTAATTGATATATGATGGTATCGCCGCTGTCGTCTACTGCATTTTTGTTAGCTGTTTTAGTAATAGCAAGATCAACTGGGGTTATAACTTTTACATCTTTAAATTCATGATTGATAAGTGTAACCTTACTCAATTCTGTCTTATTCCTGAATGACTCCTCTAGATGAACGTTTGCTTTGCTTTGGTTGATAGCAAAACTGAAAAGAATGATATAGCTAAATAAGATTTTAGTTGATCCTTTACTGAGAAATAAATGGGTAGATGATACAACTGTGGAAAATTTTGTAATTGGTAGCTGTATAGCTATCAAAAAACAAATAAATAATGCACATGAAAGTAAAATCTGAGTCATGTCTTTTTTTTATTTAATATTAATATAAATATAC
>CALLKE010000086.1 GCA_938008555.1 uncultured Pedobacter sp. | reverse complement strand
ACTAATCTTGCTCTAGATGATACTAATGGTTTTCAAAGAGCTTTAGATACCTACATTGAAAATGATGGAGATGTTTCTACTCTAGATACACGGATTAAAACTTATATGGAAAGACGCAACCTAACTTCTAAACAACGTGCTGGGGGCCTTGCTCCAGGTAAGTCGGTTACCTCCATTAAGAAGTTTGAACGTTATCAGGAGAAACCATAATGGACCTTGGACAACTCTTTGTATTTATGATGCAGCAACGGGAACTAGAAGAACAAAAGAAACGTGAAGCTCTAGCTAAACGTTTAAATGAAAGAGTGTTCCGTAATATGCAGGGGCCCAATAAGGGAAATCCAATTGCTCAGGGAGATGCTGGTATTTATTCTGACAGTATGCCATTTACCATTGAAGACTACTTTAGAACAACTAAACCAGGGTTTCATTATTTCATGGAAAGGCCCCCAGTTCCTCCAGCTAAAGAAACCAACCTAAGACCAAGAAACCCTTATGAAGGTTTGATTCTGTAAAAAGGCCAGACGTAGAAAAACCCGCAGTCCTGTAAAGGATGTGCGGGTTTCTTTTTGCTTACTGTTTATACACCATCATCTACCCAATCTGATCCCCAATGTGATTCTCTGCGATTATCACAAAAGCTAGACTCCGCAGGAACCACCTTTTCCGGTAATGTCGCAGATGTCAACTTCGTTGAACACCATTCCTTTGTGCTTGAGGGCTTCTTCATAGGCAACTTCGGTGATGGGCTGACCTCCTCGACTTCCATCTGGATAACAGGTAAATCCACGTAACCTCGGCGCGTACCTTGCCAAAGTTTCAGCGAATTTGGTAACATCTCCTTCAGCATTGCCTTTACTTCCCCATGACGGGAGGTTAATTGTACTGGAGATTGACATGTCAACGTAATCTTGAATGTCTGCTTGGAATTTGATTCGTCGTTCATAGTTGTGGCTTAGTTTATATGCAGTGTCAATGTTGTCTGCTGTTACTCCGGTTTCTTTGATAATACGATCTGCTGTAGCATCTACTACATACTCATACTTCCACTGTGTACCATTCGTAAGGTACCGTCTCTTGTAAGCAACTGCAAATAGAGGCTCAATTCCCGTTGTAGTTGACGCAAGGATGCCAATTGTGCCTGTCGGGGCAATTGCTCGATATGCGACTGGACGGCTAATATAGAATCGGTCACAGTGTTCATCTGCTGCTGATTTAGAATAGTCACGGTATACCTCCAACCATTTATGTAGTTCCGGTGTTACTTCATAGCTGCTTCCTCGCTGAAGGAGCCATTCGTGAATTCCCATAAGACCCAATCCCAGGCGTCGATTTTTTTCTCTGACTTTATAAACTTTGTCATACGGCAAATCTGCGCGAAGCGTTCCGCATACAAGGAATTGGGAAGCAAGACTAACAACTTCTCGGAACTGGGTAAGGTCTTTAATGTTTCCAAGATTGATTGATCCGAGGTTACATACGTCACTGTCGTCTTTGCTGGTAACCTCAGTACATGCATTCCTAAGTGTTTCATTTTGTTTATCTCCAAAGTTAAAGCTAAACCCAGGCTCACCTGTTTCCATAGCCTGACGAACGTTCTCTAGGAACACAGGGTTGTCGGCCAAAGATGACCTCCCCACGTCTGGTTCCCATCCATGTTCTCCCATATAATCAGAAGAAAAACCTGCTGCTACATTATCGTAATTAACAGAGATGTTAGTCATATCAAGCGGCGCAGCCGCATTGAAATTCTCTTCCTTCCTCAGTCGGGTTGCTGCATCCCAGTTTTTTGCTCGTAGGAAGAGAGGAATGTCTTCATGCTGCCAATTAAGGCTTGCATAGATTGCAGAACGTCTTGAGCCTCCTTGCATGACGTTTCGGCCGATTTCATTAATGGCATACATAAGGGGAAGAGGTCCGCTAGCTGTTCCCCCAGTTCGTTGAAGGACGCGCCCAGCCGGGCGCAGTCTGCTGTAGTCAATTCCAATACCTCCACCAGTCATTAAACAACTCATTGCGCGCCATGTTACAGCACTCCATTCTTCTCGGGTGTCTTCTTCGGCACGTAAGAGATAGCAATTGTTGTATGCTTTGTACGGACGGCCTGCATAATAAAGGTACCGTCCTCCTGGTAGGAATCGCATGCTTTTGATATGTTCGGCAAGCTCTTTGCGATCAGATTCGCTAAGTAGTGCGGGTTGAGTTCCCCATCGTGTTCCACAAACATCTTCAACAATCCTGTCGGCCAGGGCGTCCCATGTATCATTTGGACCTTGTGCATACTTTTGTCGGAAGATGTTTTCACTGAACGTCGTTTTGAATCGATTGATTTGCAATTTTTTCTAGGCCTTTTTGTAGTTGGAATAGATGATGTTTAAACATGGATGCTTCATTCTTAACACTGGTTAGCAACCATTGTAGTTCAACACCATCATATTTGTTTGGTTGCTGTGAAATAACATCCTGCATGGCCCCATCTAAATAGTCCATGTCGGTTGTCACCATACTACGTACTCTGTCTAGGTAATCTGAAATATAAATTGGGTGCATCAAATAGTGCTTTTAAAGTTCTTTAATTCTTCTTTAGGGATGTGACCCTGGCCCTTACAGGTCACAACTTGTCCCTGTTCGTCAATGATGTAACCACCCACTTCAAAGCATTGGTTGTGATAAGCTTTCATCCCATCTAACACACCATTCTCTAAACCCCAATAGTAGGCAAGTACATAAGAAGTAAGAATAGCGATAGATAAACTAATACCAATAAACGCTGACTTCCAACTCATTGTCGTTCCTTCACGTAACAAACAGAACACCAGCCTTTCTTAAGCCAGTTCCCACACTTAGGACATTTCATTGCATTAAAGCCTTCCATGAATGTTCAAATTCCTGTGGAATAGCATCAGCAATCATCTGAGCTACCTCACGGGTTTCCTGTTGAGCATGCGGATCAAGACGTTGTTTACACACACGAGCAAAGAACATAAGAGAACCTGTCCACCACCATTCTGTCATCATTGACTGAGGTAAAAGCATACGGGCCATTTCAGGGGCACAGCCTCTAGCAATCATACCTTGGTATGTAGTTACAAGGTCTTCTAGAAGTTCATAAGCAGCACCAATTTCAGTATCATGCCACTCACCTTCTGATCCTTGTTTGATATTTCCTGTTGGTTTACCTCGCCAGACTTCAGGAAAATAGAATGATGGTTCGTCGTCAACATAACGTCTGCTAACCTCATTCCAAACGCCCCCAACTTGATGCTTAACCAATTGGCGTGCAACAAAGATGGGGGCTTTAATACGGAAGGTTAGACTGTTGTGTGCAAATGGGCTCCAATGTTGATGTTTAGCAAGATAGTCGATGAGCTTTTGATCTTGTGCTGATAAGGAAGCAACAACATCCCAGGACTCTTCATTACCCACTGGTGTAACAACCCATTCACTTTCCTTAGCAAAGCTGACCCTAGCGGCATTAACAACACTAAGGTCAGAGCCCATTGAGTCAACTAAATGGACGGTTTGCTTGCTTGTCTTCATACTGTTCTTCCTGTTCATGATGTGTAAAGAAATCTTCAATACGTTGAGCAGCTTCTTCATCTTCAATCAGCCGCTCAATGTAACGTTTTTTCCCCCGGGTGTTTTCTGTTTCTAGTTCTTTGTAACTTTTCTGTTTACGTGTCATTATTCTAGGCAGTCTTCAAAATCTTCTGAATGTTCATTAATCTCATTGCGTAGGGAAACAACAAGGTCTTCCATTGTAAAGCCAAGCACATCTAGAAACTCATACACATCTAGTTGCTTGGCAATACGACTACAAAGATCGTCTAGCTCACCATCCCTCATACAAAACCAATGCGCTTCTCTTGTTTAGGGAAAGGCTTACCGTCTTTGTCTAGAAGAATAACCTCATGATCAGTCTCTGATGAAAGATAATAAATAGCACCTTGTCCCGGTTGTACTACGTAGGTGTCGTCATACCAGTCACCCATTACGATAGGTTTTGTATCATTCATTCCGATTATCCATTGCATCTAGCTCCCAATCTAGTGGCTTACCTTGCCACACATGCATTACCCCATCAATAGTCTGTTGTTTATTCTTTTCTACTTCAACAAGCTTCTCTAGAAAGTGAATGGCTTTTAGAATATCCTCAACACCGTTTTTATCTTTCCATCGAGCAATATATTTAAGTGCTGTGCCTTCAAGATACCCTAGTTCCCATGCAAGCACTACATCCCACGGCTGGAGGTTTCCATACTTAGAATAGTGTTTTCCGCCTACTTGTTTATTATTAGCTGACACTGGTTAATCCTTCCTTAACTGTTGTTCCTGACTTATAGCGACTCCATGCACCACAATCAGAGCATTTAACACGTTGATATTTAACTGTAGATGTAAAATAATAGCCCCGCTTTACAAGAGCAGTGCTAGCACAATGGGGACAAACAGAGGCGCCATCGTAAAGACCATGATTTGGGTGACCTTTAATCCAAGGTAGCAGTTTCCAATAAACCTTTTCAAGTAGTGTAACATCGTTCTTGTTATATTCCTCCATACTAGACCATGCTTCTTGTTTACCTGCTAGACAATCAACCCATAGTTGATGCCCCGCATGTGCTGTTTTACCTCCAACCTTAAGTGCCTTAGCAACATAGTCTAGTTTGTTTGAAGGAAATTTAAACTTGTTACGTGCTGTTTTAAGCAGGTCAATTTGTTGGAAGCTAGATGGAGGTGTCCATCCCTGTAACAGAAACTCTTTATTCAACGTGGGAACGTCAAATCTGCTACCGTTGTAGTGTACCACAGCATCTGCTTCTTCTAGGAGCTTATAGACCCGTTTAAGCATCTTGTTACGCCCTTGTCGTACACTACCAAACAGCATTTCATCTGAGCCTAGCCATTTAGCTGCCCAACACATCACATAACTGCTGTCAATAATTTGACTAATGGAAATGTTTTGCTTAAACAGTCCCCATACATGAGCTACGTTTGGCGATGTTTCAATATCCAGTAAAAGGATTTTCATGCTGATAGGCTCATTGGACGGGTGTGTCTCCAGGAATCCAATCAACATCAGGCTCTTCTTCTGCTGTCATTGCAATAGCACCCTGCTCTACAAGAGTGTTAAGCCCTACACTTAAAACAAAGTCATGTTCTTCTGGTGTAAGGGTACCTTTAAACATCACAGTGCCGTCTTTGTTCTTAATCGACTTCTTGATTTCCATTTAGTTTCCTTTCTTGCCCTTCGTTGTAGGACTTAATCTTGTGGCAAGATTTACACACCACTTGTAAATTGCTTTTGTCACAGAATAGCCTAGCTATATAGTCGTCCCATGATGTAAAGCCTTTGGAAGAGATAACAGGTTCAATGTGATCTACCTCTACCTCTTTAGCAGGAAATTCACCTTCACACAAGGCACAAAGATAATGTTTTCCTTCTCTGTTTGTTTTCTCATTTAAACGAATACCAACATAGGCATCATTTAATGTCTGATATTTGGGCGGCCACTTTCGTGAGCCTGCTCGTAATACACTTACGATGAAGGCATTGATTCTTCCTTGGGTCCATTTGGTGGGGTCCAGAATTCCTCCTCATTCTTTAAGATGTATAGTAGTTGTGCATTACGATGCATGGGTGTTTTCCAATCATCTGCCCAAGATACCTGTTCAGAGTAAACATCACATACATGATTGTACATATCAATTTCTTCTGTCATTTCATCAATTGGTTCTTGTAGCTTTGCGATAAACTTAGGACACTCGCTTCTTAATTTACCATCATAACCTGGTATATTATCGGTGCGATCTCCCAAAATAAGCTGCTTATAGTAAGTCCTAAGGCCGTCAAGAGGACTAACCAAACGACTAACACCAGATACCCAATTAAAGTGCATACCAGGAATTTGCAAAAGGTCTTTATCCAACGAACAAATGCGACTGTTTCCATCATATTTAGTTTGTGCAATGCCTAGAGCATCGTCAGTTTCATAGTTGTTAACAACAGTTGCTTTATATTGTGTTACAAGCATTTCCCGACAAGCCTCCAAATAGTGAGGCTTTTCTTTTGTTCGATTAGCCTTGTATTCAGGATAAATCTTGTAACGAAAGTTGCCACTACCACCAATGTAGCATTCAATGTCTTGTGAATTGGTTGCTAGGCAAATACGCTCAATCATATCGTGCAGCCTGTAAATAGCAATCTCAGGCGGCTCAAGATATGGTTTGTTTTTAGTCGGCTCACAAGAGGCACTGGCCCGCCAGCAAATTAAATCACCGTCTAATAGGTTAATCACAGATCATGGAACCATTGCATAATAGGGTCTGCATAGGCATTAGGCAAGTCGGCATCAATGCAGCCAGCCACTGACAGTAAACCAAGTGGAATAACAATAAAGACTAGTTGTAAACAAGTAATAAAAACAGCAAATAGTAATACAGGGATAACAAATAGGGCTTTTAAAACACACTTTAAATGTTTGTTCATACTTTTACAATCTTAAACATATCACTATAACCGTCTTTATAACCACCTGCTAGCTTGGTAACTAGTCTGCGTGCATACTTACGTGCTTCTTCATAGTTAGCAAAGGTGAGGCTGTTATAACGCTTTAGCTTGGTGCCGCAATATTTACGCATTAGCTTGTACACTGTCTTTTTCCTTTGCTTCTTTAATCCATTGTTTGTAGATTCGGATGGCATCCTCAATGCCAGCCCAATTATCTACACCTGCCTCTTCAAGAGCATCTAACCACATTAGACGCTGGTCATCGTGCCCATATACAACGAACACTCTATTGTTGAACGGTTGTTTTGTAGGCGCAATTGCTTGAGCAGACCCCCCGTTCTTTGAGGGTTCTAAACCTAGAATCTGCTTCACCAATTCGACGTCTTTGCCTTGCGGGGTAACGGTTCCTTTGTCATATACGCTAACAAGTGAGCCGTTCGTAAATCGAAGCTGTACGCCATACTGGATTGCCTTCTCGCCATCTAGAACGAATCCATTTTGGGTAAGCGCGGTGATGACTTGGTCTTTTGTCATAGTGGTCCTCGATAGTTGTTTGTGTGATGCCTAACGTTTGAGCTAACTGGCACATTGCGGTATGTGGCTAAAGGCCCAGAATGAAATGGCGGGGCAAATGGCGGCACGCCGCAATGTGTCCAGTTGAGCGATTGGTTAGCCATCAGTCGGACCCCAGATCGGAAGAGCGTCGTGTAGGGAA
>CALLKE010000085.1 GCA_938008555.1 uncultured Pedobacter sp. | reverse complement strand
TATAAAGAAAATTAATAAACGTATTAAAATAACCTGAAAACTTTAGACCGCCTCAAGAATAAAAAAAAAGGGATAAACAAAATTTTGATTTTGTTTATCCCTTTTTTAAAGTCGGGGTGGCAGGATTCGAACCTACGACCTCCACATCCCAAATGTGGCGCGATACCGGGCTACGCTACACCCCGATTTTGTAATTCTCAATGGAGAACCGGATGGGGACTGCAAAAGTAGAAATTTTAATAAGTATCGCAAACTTTTGTTAAAATATTTTTTTGTTGAACTAATGTAACCAGAGCAAACATGAATCAGGCTTGGATGAGCAAGGTTTAAAAATTAGATTTGTGAAAACCATTTTAGAGTGAAAACATTTTACAAAGATTTACGATTAGGTATTCTAGGCGGAGGACAGCTGGGGCGTATGTTGATACAGGAATCTATCAATTATAATATTAATACGTGGGTTTTGGATCCGGACGCAAATGCTCCTTGCAAAAGTATTTGCGATCGTTTTACCATTGGCTCTTTGACCGACTATGAGACAGTTTACAATTTTGGAAAGCATGTAGATTTGATTACCATCGAAATAGAAAAAGTAAATATAGATGCACTAGAAAAATTAGAATCAGAGGGGGTGATCGTTTATCCCCAATCTAGAATTATTAGAATTGTGCAGGATAAAGGTTTACAAAAACAATTTTTTAAAGAAAATAATATCCCGAGTGCCCCTTTTCAACTTATTTCATCCAAAAATCAGCTTCAATCAGTAGCTATTGAATTCCCTTGTATTCAAAAACTGAGAAAGAACGGGTATGATGGAAAAGGTGTTTGTAAACTAGATTCTGTAGCAGACTTTGAAAAAGCTTTTGAGGCTCCCAGTTTGATTGAGCAATGGATTGATTTTGATAAAGAAATCGCCATCATCGTAGCTCGAAATGCTAGTGGGGAAACTAAAACTTTTCCATGCGTAGAAATGGAATTTAATTCGCAAGCTAACTTAGCTGAGTTTTTGATATCTCCTGCCCAATTGGATGCTCCAATCATTCATCGTGCCGAGGAGTTAGCTATACAACTAGTAGAAAGTTTACAATTTGTCGGTGTTCTAGCTATAGAATTATTTTTGACTAAGCAAGGGGAGTTACTAGTAAACGAACTATCGCCTCGGCCACACAATAGCGGGCACCAAACAATTGAAGGTAATATCACATCACAATATGAGCAACATTTACGGGCTATCTTTAATCTCCCTCTAGGGGATACCAATTGTAGAGGGCATGCTGTAATGATTAACTTATTAGGAGAAGATGGATTTGAGGGGCTGGTCAAAATATCAGGCTTGGATGAGGCATTAAGCCTAAGTGGAGCATATATTCATTTATACGGAAAAAAGTATACTAAACCTTTCCGTAAAATGGGACACGTAACGATCCTAGATGATGACCGAGATAAAGCGATTGAAAAAGCACGTTACATACAAAGTATTTTAAAAATAAAAGCCTAACCATGGACTATTCATTGTCATCTAAATCTGTTCATCAAGTTAAGATCGGTATTGTAATGGGCAGTAAATCCGATCTGATTATTATGCAAGAGGCTGCTCATATATTGGAACATTTTGGCATTGAGTTCGAGTTAAATATTGTCTCTGCACATCGAACCCCAGATCGCATGTTTGATTATGCCAAAAATGCTGCATTACGTGGGTTAAAAGTAATAATTGCTGGGGCAGGAGGGGCAGCTCATTTGCCAGGTATGCTTGCTGCTATTACCCATTTACCTGTGATAGGAGTACCCATCAAATCTGCCAATTCCATTGATGGGTGGGATTCGATTCTCTCCATTTTACAAATGCCTAGTGGAGTGCCAGTAGCAACGGTAGCGTTAAATGCAGCAAAAAATGCAGGAATACTTGCTGCACAGATACTGACAATCGCTGATGATCGGCTCAAAGATCGCCTGATCGATTACAAAAATACATTAAAGTCGCAGGTGGATGAAAGCACTCGGGATATTGACATGAGTGCCTGAATCACCATATTATGACGCAGCACCTTTCGAGACCTTCCAGGCTAGTTCGCCCTTCTTTAGTGAAACAGCTACATGATCGCCCTCTTTTACTTCACCCGCGACAATTTTTTTAGCTAGAGGCCGCCTTAAACGACTTCTGATAATTCCTTTTAATGGACGAGCCCCATATGTACTGTTATATCCATTTTCAGCTAGAAAAGCTTTCGTCTCTTCAGATATTTCAATGCTGATATTCAAATTTTTGAGTAGATCTAAGAACTCTTTTTTCAAATGAACCTCAAAAATTTGTAATGCGTGCTGATTGCTGATTGGAGCAAAAGGTATAATTTCTGTCAAGCGTCCTAAAAACTCAGGTCTGAAATGTTTGGCCATGATATCCATCAGCTGTCCCGATTGAGGAATTTCTCCTTTATTGAATGATTCTACAATGGCACTGGAGCCAATATTGGAGGTGAATAAAATAATTGCATTTGAAAAATCTCCTTCTTTACCCAAACGATCGTGTAGCTTTCCTTCATCCATGATTTGTAAAAAAACATCAAAAACAGAGGGGTGAGCTTTTTCTATTTCATCAAATAATACAATTGAATAAGGCTTCTGACGTATTTTATTTACAAGTAAGCCTCCTTCTTCATAACCCACATATCCCGGAGGAGCTCCATAAAGTAACGCAGCAGAATGCTCTTCTTTAAACTCTGACATATCAAATCGAATAACTGCATTCTCATCCTGAAATAAGAATTCTGCTAAACTTTTGGCTAATTCTGTTTTACCAGTACCCGTTGGTCCTAAAAAGAAAAATGACCCAATAGGTTGTCCAGCTTTACTAAGTCCAGATCGTGATTCCAATATTGCTTCCGAAATTACACTAATGGCATGATCCTGCCCAATAACCCGCTGTTTTAATATTTCTTCTATGTTGTAAAGCTTTTGCTGCTCTTCTTTTTGGAGCTTTCCGGCCGGAATTCCCGTTTTTTGGGCGATTACAACAGCTAAGTCTGTTGCATCAATATGTGCCCTTTTTTTATTCGCAATCAATTCTAGCTGATTTAATAATTCATCAGCATGTTTCAAAAGTGCGTTTGTGGTGTCAAAGGCACTCAAATCAAATGAATGACTTTGTTCTGTCCCTAATAAGAACTTAGTTTTTTGACTTAGATCGGATAAAAACCATTTGGCTTGTGTAAATTTTTCCTCTTCACTTTGCAATGCATCACTAGCCCTGAGCTTAGCCAATCGTTCCTGTAATAGAGGTTTTTCTTTTAAAAATGTTTCTCCAGCAGTTTTAAGAACCGACATTGTATGATCAATCAAATCAATAGCCGATTCCGGTAAACTTTTTTCTTTCATATACCGATGTGATAACCGGATGGATTCCCAGATGGTTGCATCATCTATTTTAATTTCATGGTGAGCTTGATATTTTTGAATAGACTGTTTTATCATCCTAAAGTTTGTCTCATCATCCGTTTCATTTAATCGGATGATTTCAAACATGCCTGCTAGGCCCTGCTGTTTTTCTATTTTTTTGGTAAACTCTTCGATCGTAGTGGTCGAAATAATGGTCAAACCTTTGGATAGTTCTGTTTTTAGAATATTAGCAATACCCAGCTCACCTGCATTGTTGCTTAATAGAGAATGAATTTCTTCAATTACTAGGATTGCTTTTGGATATTCAGCTAGCTCTTGAATGATATTTTTCAATCGGTCTTCAATTTCTCCTTTGTAAGATGCGCCTGCTATAACTGATCCTAGATCCAACTCAAAAAGCTGAACATTCGACAAAATTTCTGGAACCTGATTATTGATAACATGCTGAATAAAACCATCAATTAAAGTCGTTTTACCCACTCCATGATCGCCAATAATCATGACATTGGCTTTAGAAAAACGACATAATACCTCAATCATGGCATTAAGTTCCATATTTCTACCAACGACCGTTTCTGTATTATTCTGTGTATTTCGATGAATACAGTATTTCGATAAAAAATTAGCTTTCGTATTGGGTGTGCTTTTGGTAGGCTGACTAACAGTCGCAGATTCTTTATTCGACGAGGGTTGACTAGGAAGTCGCTCCAGCAGCTCCATTCTCGAGATTGGGAACGTTTTTATTTGATCGTAGGAGAATCCTACGCCAGGTGTACTCAGTGCAACCAAAATAGAATAAAGATCAAGTGCTTCCTTTCCAGTAGTTGCTTTTACATGCTCGGCTTCGTTAAAAATAACATCAATGATAGCATCTGGCTCTGATGCTAATATATTGGTTGATTTTGGGGCATCATCAATTCTTACCTCGGCCCATTCTTCCATGTAATACACATCAGCGCCCATACCATACAACTCTTTAAGAAGGCTAAGATCTTTATTCAGTAAAGCTTTAAGAAGATGAGCCCCGTTGTAATAGCGATTAGAGTTGTCCTTTGCAATTTTTCCTGCAATTTCTAATGCTGTATATACTTCTTGATTGTATCCAGTTGAGTTGATCATGCCTGCGTGTATTTTTAATTAACAAAAAAAATAATATTAATTTCTTATTAATTAAAAATACACATAATTATTTTCTTTTTTTATTCAATCAAAGGATTCTTTTCTTTTGTAAAATGATTATAAATTAATTTATCTAGCCATGAGGGGAATATTTTATGTAGAAACAAAGTAAGCTTTACCTGGCCTGTCATCACCAAGGTGCGTTTTCGGTTGATAACGGCATTTACGATGAGGCCTGCTGCTTCATCTGATGTCATCATTTGATCTTCATTCATGCTAGTTTCGCCTTGTGCTGTGCCATCTTTTACTAAAGCCACGTGACGAATATTCGAAGCCGTAAATCCAGGTGCAACAATCAATACATGTAGGCCTGTTTTTAAATTTTCTATTCGCAGAGCTTCGAGAAAGCCATTCATGGCAAATTTAGAAGCTGAATAACCTGTTCGCCCAGGTAACCCATGATATCCTGCTCCAGAAGATATGCCCACAACAGATCCTTTGCTTTTTAATAATTCGGGTAATGCGTATTTGGTACAGAATACGGTACCCCAAAAATTAACATCCATTAAATTTCGAAAAACGATCAAATCTAAATCATTGAATAAAGCACGCATGGAGATCCCCGCATTATTTACCAGAATATCAATTTTTTTAAAAGTTAATACTGCTTGTTCTATTAAGTGACGGCATTCATTTTCCTTCGAAACGTCACATTGAACTGCTAGAGCCTGAATACCAAATCGATTTTCTAAATCTTGTTTAATAGTATAGAGTGTGTCATATTGTCTTGCAGCAAGTACAAGATTAGCGCCTTGCATTGCGAATTTTTCTGCACAGGCTTTGCCAATACCAGACGATGACCCAGTTATAATAACTGTTTTGTTTTTTAGATTCATTTAGAATGAGGAAGATATTTATTTAGTTAAATTATTTGCATAGGGGATACGTGTTGCAATAGAACGCCCAAGGGTAATTTCATCAGCATACTCTAGCTCGCCACCAAATGCGATACCACGAGCAATCGTGCTAATCATTACAGGAAAATCCTTTAGCTTTTTATAAAGATAAAAGATGGTTGTGTCTCCCTCCATAGTAGCACTAAGGGCTAAGATTATTTCTGCAATCTCGCCGGTCTTTAACCGTTCGATTAATGTTTCAATACTTAAATCAGATGGACCAACTCCATCCATGGGCGAAATTAGCCCACCGAGTACATGATACACGCCATGATACAGACTGGTGTTTTCAATGGCCATCACATCGCGAATATCTTTCACTACACAAATAAGTGATTGATCACGTTTCACATTGGTACATATTTCGCAAAGTGCCTGATCTGAAATATTTTGACAGACTCGACAAAAACAAACTTCTTGTTTGAGTTGGATAATTGACTGAGTAAGTTTTTCTGCATCTGAGGTTGAATGGTTTAATAAATTCAAAACCATTCTTAGAGCCGTTTTATGCCCAACACCAGGAAATTTGGCAAATTCATTAACCGCATTTTCAAGTAATTTAGACGAAAAATTCATATCGCAAATTTAGGTTTTTAAAATCTGATTTAATAGATCGACACTTAGCTTATCCTTGATTGGAAATATAAATGCATATATCTTTGGAAAAATTAATTCAATTCTTTGTCCTTTTAAATTAGAAGAACATCATGAAAAAAATAGTCCTATTACTTGCTTTACTGATGCTCACAAATATGTTGCTTGTTAAAGCACAAGTATCAAAAACAGCAGCTAATGAGATTAATTTTAGCGCTACAACAAGAGCGCAGCGAGGAACTGTGTTTTTAAAAAAGAAATTTGTACTTAATGATATTCAAAAGGACAAAGTTTATGACATTCTATTAGCTCAAGCTAAAAAAATAGACAGCTTAAAGAGTACTAAATCTGGTGCAGAAATGCCAAAAGTTTACTTTAATGATACTAAAATCAAGTTTAAATCAATTCTTGATACTAGTTTTTCAAAAATTAGTGCCTTATTAACGGAAAACCAAAAGAGGGCTTTTAAAGCATGGACAAGAGAGTCGTTTTACATTTTAGACACTCAGTTTTCTTCAAAATGATCCCACAATTTCCTCCAATTATCTTGGCTTCAAAATCACCACGAAGGCAAGAATTATTAAAATTAATGGGCTTGAATTTTAAGGTCGTTTTAAAAGATGTAGATGAAACGTATCCTGAAGAGCTAAGTCCTGCCGATATCGCCATTTTTATTGCTGAAAAGAAAGCGAAAGCATTCAACGCAGTAATCACTAATGAAATTGTGATTACTGCAGATACCATTGTTTGCATTGAAGGTATGATTATCGGTAAACCGGTTGATAAGCAACATGCTTTCGAGATATTGTCTTTATTATCAGGTAAGAAACATGAGGTGATTACAGGAGTTTCTCTGCTTAATCATGGTCAATTACATAGTTTCTGTGAAAGCTCTGAGGTTCATTTTAAAAATCTAAGCTCAGAGCAAATACACCATTATATTTCTGTAGGCCATCCAATGGATAAAGCAGGTGCTTATGGTATTCAAGAGTGGATAGGATTAATTGGAATTGATAAGATCAATGGATCTTATAATAATGTGGTTGGATTGCCTACACATCGTCTTTATGAAGCTCTGTGTAGACTGTCTCTGTAATAAATAATAAGCTTTATTGGATTTAGCAAGTACAAAAGAGGGGGGCTCATTTATAAATGAGCCCCCCTCTTTTGT
>CALLKE010000084.1 GCA_938008555.1 uncultured Pedobacter sp. | reverse complement strand
AATATATAAAATTATTTTAAAAGAAATACAAAATTAAAAATATGGTAATCTAGCAGATAGTCCCCTATAATCTAAATAGTAGGTTCTAGTTTTCAGCGCAACTAAGTTCTTAGCTTTGTTACAAACAACAATCATGGCCAACAAACTCATTACTGAAACTTCACCATACCTATTACAGCATGCGCACAATCCAGTAGAATGGTATCCCTGGAACACAGAAGCCTTATCAAAAGCAACAAAAGAGAATAAACTCATCATTGTCAGCATTGGTTATTCTGCTTGCCATTGGTGCCATGTAATGGAGCACGAAAGCTTTGAGAATGAAGAGGTGGCAGCGATTATGAATCAGCATTTTGTTTGTATTAAAATCGACCGAGAAGAGCGTCCAGATATTGATCACCTATACATGAGTGCAGTTCAGCTGATGACCGGACAGGGTGGCTGGCCATTAAATTGCATTTGCCTACCCGATCAAAGCCCTATTTATGGTGGAACTTATTTCAAGGTACACGACTGGAAAAACCTATTACTAAACTTAGCCGACTTCTGGAACAAGAAACCGCACGAGGCAACACAATATGCCATCAAATTGACAGAGGGCATCCGTAGAAGCGAACAAATTCAATTCATCACTGAAGTCAAAGAGTACACTGAAGCAGATATAAAAGTCATTTTTGACCTCTGGAAGCGCTCCTTTGATCTAACAGAAGGTGGCTATAATAGAGCACCTAAATTTCCATTGCCCAATAATTGGCAATTTATGCTCCAGTATGCCCACCTGATGAAAGACGATGCAGCAAATATCTGCACACGTCTAACTTTGCAAAAAATGGCTTTCGGAGGTATTTATGATCATATTGGAGGTGGATTTGCCCGTTATTCGGTAGATGACAAATGGCACATTCCTCATTTCGAAAAAATGCTGTACGATAATGCACAGCTTGTTTCTTTATACTCCCAAGCGTATCAATATACCCCTGACGGCTTGTATAAAGATGTGGTGTATCAAACACTCGATTTCATCAAACGAGAACTAACATCTCCCGAAATGGGATTTTATTCGGCCTTGGATGCTGATAGTGAAGGAGTAGAAGGCAAATTTTACACATTTACCCAAGCGGAGCTAAACCAAATCTTGGGTGACGATGCAGCACTTTTTTGCACCTACTATCACGTCACAAAAGAAGGTAATTGGGCAGAAGAACAGACTAATGTATTTTTCAGAAAAGATACTGATCACGAACTATCACAAAAACTAGGCATCTCGCAAGAGGAACTTAAACAGAAAATTGGCAATGCACGTTCCAAGGTACTAGCCTATCGGTCGACGCGAATACGCCCTAGCCTAGATCATAAAATACTGACTGCCTGGAATGGTATGATGCTAAAAGGATACACCGATGCATATCGCGTATTTCAGAAAAGTGAATTTCTTGATATCGCAATAGCAAATGCAAATTTCATTTTACAAAACTTATGCGTCGATGGGAAGCTGGTTCGCCTTTATGCGGGGACACAAAATTCCCCTAAGAAGAAGTCAGTCATTGAAGGATTTTTAGATGATTATGCCTTCGTGATTGATGGTTTAATTGGTTTGTATGAAGCTACGTTCAATGAAAACTGGCTGCAGCAAGCCAAACAAGTATGTGATTATGCAGTCACTCACTTTTATGACCAGCAGAGCGGATTATTTTTTTACGTTTCCAGATCTGCAGAGCAATTAATTGCCAACAAGCAGGAGATTATGGATAATGTCATCCCAGCATCCAACTCCGTGATGGCTCATAACCTATTTAAACTAGGTCATTTTTTTGATCATACAGATTATTTAGCGATTGCTTCACAACAACTACGGAATGTATATCCGCATATAAAACCTCATGGATCAGCTTATTCCAACTGGGCTTCATTGCTTTTAAATCAGTTATTTGGACTTTTCGAAATAGCTATTACAGGTCCAGAGGCAGAAGCTAAACGTAGCGAATTAGAAAAACACTTTATTCCAAATAAAATTCTTTTGGGCGGACCTTCAGGAAGCTTACCTTTGCTCCGAGACAAATGGAGTGATTCAAAAACTCAACTATTTGTCTGCAAAAACAGCGTCTGCTACTTGCCTTACACTAAGGTGGACGATGCAATTAAACAAATTTTTAATCGAGATAAGCTTATAAACAGGGCATGACGCCCCATGCATACCTCACAATCAATCTCAATCAATGACCATTAAACCCAATACAGTAGTTGCACTAACTTATGATTTGCACATCAACCAGAATGGTGAAAAAGTATTTGTAGAACAGGCAAATGAAAAAAATCCACTTGTGTTCCTCTATGGTGTGGGTATGATGTTGCCCAAATTTGAGGAACACTTAAAAGGCTTAGCCACTGGCGCGAGTTACGATTTTGAATTAGCGGCCACTGATGCTTATGGTGCGATCAATCCCAATGCCGTTGCCAAGCTACCCCTAAATTCATTTGCTGATATGGGGAAACCAGAAATCAACTCGATGATTCCACTACAAGACAATGAAGGTAATCGACTTAACGCACGTGTTATTGAGGTAACAGAAACCCTCGTTATTGCCGATTTAAACCATCCCATGGCTGGGAAAGACCTTCATTTTACAGGCGCCATTTTACATGTACGTGAAGCCACACCTGATGAACTTGCTCATGGGCACCCACATGGTATCCATGGAACAGACACACATTAATATTTGAAGACTGTGAAAACCTATTTCATATAACACGATACACTAAGATCTATCCTCATGAGGGTAGGTCTTAGCTTAGCTAGAATAAATTACATGGAGCAATATCTTAAAGACGAAAATTTTCAACCACAACGTGCTGAAGAATATGATCTACTGATGGAAGTGAGTCCCTCACAGATCTCATATGCTATCGTGGATGATATCAATAATCAACTTCAAGTACTTTTTAGCTCTAGCCTCATTAATAATGACAGCCAAGTAAGCATACTCGATAGGTTAGATACACTATTCAATACGCAGGCAGAGCTTCAGCTTCCTTTCAGGAAAGTCAAAATAAGTTTACAAACTTCTCAATTCACCTTTATCCCAAACGAGCTTTTCGATCAATCACTCACAAAGGAATACGCCAAATTTATCCAGCCACGTACGCAAATTGATCATCCTGTCCAAATTAATGACATCAAATCTGTAAGCATAAAAAACGTAATCGGTTTAGATCCTGAATTGCAAAAAATATTGCAGACGCACTTTCATCAACCGCACTTTTTTAGCCAAGCTGATCCTTTTATTGCAGGCATGAACCAAATGATTGTTGAAAGTGAGTGTACTTCTCTTGGTCTAAATATCCAATCAGCATCCATTGAGATTGCTGTATTTGACTCTGGGGAACTGATATTTTATAATCTGTTCGACTGTGTTCATGCGGATGAGTTTAATTACTTTCTACTCACCACTGTGAAAGAGTTAAACATTGATTCAGCACAAACAAAAATCCTTCTTGCAGGTACCATCGAGAAAAATGATGCATACTATCAACGCATCCAAAAATATTTCCACGATATCCACTTTTTGAATACACGACAACTACTTGTTCAATCAGAGCTGACTGAGCAATTAGTCCCTCATTTATTTTTCTCTCTCATCAGTTTAGATTTATGCGAATAATTGGTGGTCAACTAAAAGGTTTACGTCTAAACCCACCTAATAATTTACCAGTAAGACCCACCACGGATTTAGCAAAGGAGGCATTGTTTAATATTTTAAATAATCGATTCGATTTTGAACAGATACGCGTTCTTGATCTATTCAGTGGAACGGGAAGCATTTCGATAGAATTTGCTTCGCGAGGTGTTCCTGAGATTGTTTCGGTCGACTCTGATTTTGGCTGTTTCAACTATTTGAAAGCAATGGCTGAAAAATATCAGTTACCGGCCATTCATCCTATTAAGGCAAATGTTTTTAAGTTTTTAATGCAAGAGATGATAGAACCATTTGACCTAATTTTTGCCGACCCTCCGTACGACTTGCCTCAATTGCCACAAATTCCATCAAAAATAATTGAGCAAAATTTGCTCAAACCAGCCGGATGTTTAATTTTGGAACACCCCAGTATGAAGCACATGGACAATGATCCACACTTCAAGGAGCGACGTAAATACGGATCGTCTTCGTTTAGTTTCTTTGGATAGTCACTGCCAAATTAGGATCCCTTTTTGCCTAAAAGGAATCCTAATTTAGATCAACTCATCATATTTCATCAATTACCAATTAAATAGGCGTCGTAAGAAAGAAGCTCAGACTAGTCTTCTCACCCAGATTACGTGGATTTTGGTTCAGTAAAAAAGAGTTTCTAAAACCGATAGCCAAAGGTATCGTATTCAAAAATTTCATATCGATGATTATTTCTGCACCTGTCGAATTTTGACTTGATACCGTATGATTTATGTTCTGTTGAAGTCGGCCCATATCGTAGAAAAGATTTGCCCGAATTCTATTAAAGAAGAGTGCGCCGCCAAAGCCAAAATCAGGATAGCATAACGGAAAACTATAGTCTACCGAAACCACATATTCTAAATCACGCGGAACGGAGCCGTAACCACGTGCATGTTCAAATAAGTCTTCGTACAGATAATCATTACTGTTTTGCTCTTTTACTAGTTTAAATCCAAACTGCAAACCATGGTTTTTCCACAAGCCAGTCGTTGTTGCATTCATTTTTAGCGTCAATCGATTTGCCGATACAGCCTTATTTAAAGATCGATTATAACCTAATTCTACTGCCTGCGACCATTTGGTGTTTGTATTTTGAAGTGCCCTTTGCCGAACATTGAAAAATGTGGCATTTACTTTCATGGAATTAAACTGAAGTGATTCACTTCCACCCATCCCTCGAAAATCATCATGACCAGTTGTGGTGTGACTAATAAAAGTATGCACCTTCAACCCTGTAAAATAATTTCCTCGATACCAACTAAGTGGCAATGAAAGCCCCAAGCCCACATCTACTTGACTAAATGTTTTAAGAACGATGGCTTTTCCATCAGCCGAAAGGCTATTTGTCGCCCTGTTTCCTAAACTCATTTCTGCAGAGATGGGCAAAAAATATTTTGAATAGGTACAGCCAACACCATAATGAGAGGCACCTTCGTTGGTATTATACTTGGCCACCCAATTGGCTGAAAAGTTTCCAAGTATATCGTTTACTGCACTAATTACTCCCAGGTCTCGAGCATTTGCATCGGACGGAAACGAAAACGATGGCAACCAACTATGTAATTTGACACCAGGCAATAAGCCACCATATTTCTGCACCTGATAATTTCCTTGCGGGATATCATCTAAAATATTAGTCTCCACATTGGTAGTTAATACACGATACCTCTCCATATCCACAGGAGCAAGCATTTGAATAGGAGCCGAGACAAGTGCATCTTGATGCACAGGTAACGAGCTCAATTGTTTACCCATCTCGGTTTGCTCGATCAAAGCCAGTTGTTGACGATCTACTGACACGGCAGGCATATCGGCCCCTATACGCACGGACGTCATTTGGCGAATTTGTTTATCTCCATTTATATTAACCGTATAAATGTTATTTATCCCAGAGAAAGATGAAGTGAAATAAACCAGATCTTGATGAATCGTATAAGCTCCAATAGTATGCGAAGACCAATCTGTTAACTCGGTCGTGGTTTTAGAAGTCAAATCGTATTTAAGCATACATACCTTCGAGTTTCGTTTAGCCAAATAAATAATGCTTGAATCCTGATTAGCCCATTTAGGATAGGACAAGAAATCGTTTTGCTCATTCGGAATAGTTTGAATAACTGAACCTGTTTTTGCATGGAGTATTTTCAGACTATTGCGGATGTATTCATTGGCATCAACAACAACCAAGCTATTACCATCGAACGAAAAAGCTGGGCTGAAGTACTTGCTCTTTCGGGTTAGTTGTTTCTTTAGACCAGAAGCTAGGTCAAAGCTCATTACCACACTATATTCAACAGCATCTCGGCGTCCATCTTTACGTATTTCTGTCCATGTGGCTTTATTATTTTCAAAAGCTAAGAACGGCTCAGTAGCCATTCCTATCGAAGTTAATGCGCTTTCAACACCATCCTTAATTTTTATCAATTTAGTTGTCTCCTCATAGCTGTTTTTCAGACAAATGATACTACCATCTGCTAAAAAATGAGGGAATACATAATTTGCCACCACTTTTGGACGATGATGAATCATTGCCTCGGTTGGAGTCAATTTTAACGTAGCCAATTCTTTCTCCCATTGCTCCTTCAGATCTGCATAGGCTAACTTATACAGCGTAGGCGTGGATATGCCTGTATGGTGTTTCAGTGAATTTGAAAATGGGTATACAAAATGCTTTTTCTTGCCCGATTTGTAACTACCTGCATCAGCCAATACTTTCGACCATAGTTCAGGTCCATACTGGTTTCTGCTATAATTGACCAAGGCATAACCAAGTGGATAATGACTCGGGATCAAGTTTCTAAACGATCCATTTCTAGCCTGCATGTAGGAGTAATTTTTACCATTTAATAACAGGGCTCTTTGTTCTTCAAAAAAGCTAGGTGTACGGCCACGACCAGCAGGCGATAAAATAGTTTCGGCTAATACCGCGTCTCCTTCCAAAAACCAGTCGGGGATAGAATAGCTTACACCTGCTGCCCATCCTGCCTCTCCAGCAATAAGATGAAAAAGCTTCGTATTGCCTCTATTGGCATTGCAAAGTTGCAGGCTGTGTCGATATTCATGAATAGCTAAATTGTCGAGCCAATCCAATGCGCTGAAATAGCTAAAGTTTTGTGATCCAGTTGCATAAAATTGACTATGATATGGCATTAAGGCTGCATATCCATTTGCTTGAGCTGCACTAGGGTTCAAAAGAAGATCAATTTTTTGATGCTTAGCTCCAATAGAAACCGTTGCTTTTTGGTTGACATGTTGAATAACATCAGCTATTCGTTGCGCTTCTTTCAGATTAGAGTCAGGAAAAATAACTTTTACTGCATGATTTTCGATACTACACCAGTTGATATGGGATGGTTGTGGGCCAGATCGCATTGGCCCAACTTGTGCTTCAACATTTTTAAATGTTATTAAAAAGAGAGCTATTGTTATTGCTAGAAATCTGTTCACGTATTTTCTGAAAATTATTTTTAATACAATTGTTCCATTTGGAAACCCTACTCTGTTTCTTTAGATCTAAGACACACAAAAAGCTAAGCCTTGCTGGAGAATACCCGGCTTAGTTTAGCCTTTTGTTGAAGTTTACATTAAATAATCAAATCTGGTGTGTAAGGTTATATTTAAGTTGTTAGTGGAGATTTAAACAAATACCCACATAATGAACATCTAAACCAATATTATTTCGGGCATGGCAGGGTACCACATATTGGTTTTGTTACCGTCTTGATAATTATTTCCGCCACAGGCTTTACAACATTGTCTCGAACGTTACACCACCAGCAACCACCACTCTGTTCTTTCATTTCAACTGTGTTCATTTCTTGAACACCTAATATTTCTAAATTTTTCATTTTTTGTGTTTTAATAATTGATTTACACTTGATGTTCTTTCGAAACATAAAGACCAGATTTTAAAGAAGGTATACTATCTCATTGGGTCTTACTTTTTTGTTTAAATAGAGGGGGCATATCTTGAAAAACAGTTTCAAGAATTAGCCCCCATCTACTTTATTTAACTACTACTAACCCTACTCCAAGTGCTGCTACAGGTAGATTTCCAGTTACTGCTCCTCCAACGGCTAATGTTCTCCCAATAACGGGTCTAGTGGCATCATGAACAACTTTTCTAACACCACACCAAAAACAACCGCCATTTAACTCTACCATCTCCATAGTGCTCAACGCTTGAGCATCTACCAATTTTAAATTTTTCATAACTCTAAAAAATTATTTTATAATTAATATTTTAATATGAATTAAATTACTATCCAAGTAAAATCTTATTAAATAGAAATTTGAATTCTAGCGCAAGTATAGAGCTTAACAGTATAATTAGCAAGAAAAACAAAACAATATTATTGTAATTATGTTTTAAAACATTACAAATATTAACAATTGATTAAATTAAAATTATTTAACAATAAAAACAAAATAGGTAATTACATCGCACTACATGTCTGATAAAAAAGATAATAACCACAAGAAAGCACTGTAAATCTCGTAAGCAAACTAGCTTTTAAATGCTATTACAGAAACGAGAAATCAATTCGAGCAAACAAAACCAAATAAGCCCTAACTTGCACCGCAGAAACACTATAATACCAAGAAGCAAATTAAACGCATGAGAATTGCCCTTTTCCCAGGATCATTTGATCCCATTACCAAAGCACATGTTGATATTTTAAAACGTTCGATCTCCTTATTTGATAAAGTAGTTGTAGGGATTGGGCTAAACAGTGTCAAACAAGCTTTCTTTGATGTAGAGGTTCGCAAGAAAATGTTAGAAGCCGTTTTTTCATCCGAGCCTAAAGTAGAAGTTGTATCCTATGAAGGTTTAACAGTAGAGTTCTGCAAAAAGATACAAGCTGCACATATGATCCGTGGCATTCGTACCGTATCTGATTTTGAATACGAAAAAGCGATCGCACAAATGAATCATGCACTCGTACCTGAAATTGAGAGTATTTTCATTGTCAGTAAGCCGGGTTATTCGTCCATCAGCTCAACTATTGTACGAGATATTTTAAGAAACAAGGGCAACGTGAGTCAATTTATCCCCAAAGAAGCGCAAGCAATTATCAGTGAACTACCAAATCTATGACTTCTTGAATCGATGGATACGTATTTTGTGTCACCAAGCCCAGATCCTTCACCGATAGCCAACGTGCCTCGGTAATACCCTCTTCAGTCTGTGGTATCAAATTAAACTGATTCACTGTATCCATGTGGTACCAGGTCGTTTGTTTAAATATCAGTTCGCCATATAGTTCATAAACATGGTACGTTTCGCAAATTATATGGCCTACTTGCCTCACATTGATGCCGCACTCTTCTTCTACCTCACGAATAGCCGCCTCTTTTACATTCTCTCCTTTTTCGATTTTTCCCTTAGGTAAGTCCCACTTTCTTTTTCTAAAAATAAATAGGTAATCACCCTTTTCATTCTTCACCAAGCCACCCGCAGCTTCAATAGTATTTAAAGAGGTTTTAATCCTTTTAAATACCTGATTAACATCTTTTGTTAAAATAAAATAGTGGAATACGCCCCTCTTGGGGACAATATGTTTGTAAAAATGCAAGAAATCAAAGCCTTCTAATTCGACCTTTTGGTATCCTTTCATAGGAGCAGAAACAGACTCCGATATAATTAAAACAGCTTCATTGATATAAATTCTATACATTTGCATCTATGTTTAACAAAATAGAGACCGAACAAAAAATTGCTAAATTTTTGCTACAAATAAAAGCAATTAAATTACAACCTGATCATCCGTTTACTTGGGCCTCTGGATGGAAATCTCCCATATACTGTGATAATCGCATTACACTCTCACATCCATCTATTCGTACCTATATTCGTCAACGACTTGCAGCACTGGTTCAAGAAGAGTATGGATCCGTCTCATTAATTGCTGGAGTAGCAACAGCTGGTATCCCACAAGGCGTACTTGTAGCGCAAGAGCTAGGTTTGCCTTTTGTCTATGTAAGATCAAACCCAAAAGATCACGGCACACAAAATTTGATTGAGGGTGAATTTTTTGAAGGCCAACGAGTAGTAGTAGTAGAAGATCTGATTTCGACCGGAAAAAGCAGTATTCAAGCTGTTGAAACACTACGTAATTCGAAATGTGAAGTAGCTGGCTTGGTAGGAATTTTTAGTTATGGATTGGATATTGCTGCTGAAAATTTTAAAAATGCCAAATGTCGTGTTGCTACATTATGTAATTACAATGCACTAATTGAATATGCAACAGAAAATAGTTTAGTTGGATCAGACGACTTAAAATTATTATATCAGTGGAGAGAGAACCCAGCAGAGTGGGGCACCTTAGTTCTTAATAAAGATTAAAATCATGACCATTATTGAAAGTACAGCAGTTGTTAAAAAACCGATAAATGAGGTTTATTCTTTTCTTGCAGATCTAAACAATCATCAACAATTGATGCCTGACAATATTTACAACTGGTCATCAACAAAGGATGAGGCTCGTTTTACTATTCAAAATATGGCCAAACTTGCACTGAAAACCTCAGCGTTGGTTGAAAATAAAGAAATCACTATTATTCCATCTGAAAAAGCTCCTTTTGATGTTCAATTAAAATGGACCTTAGCAGATAATGGCAATGGAACAACAGAAGCTAAACTCACTATCTCAGCTGACCTCAATATGATGATGAAAATGCTTGCGAGTGGACCACTTCAAAAATTAGCTGATTATCAAGCAGCTCAGCTGCAATCTATCTGAAAAATAATTTGGATTTATTGGTCGTAGAGGAGCAAACGAAACGCTATTCCATAGAATCATCATTACTCCCTACCCCCTGTAAATCCAAATACATATTGCACTAAATTGGCTCCCATCTTTAACGCTTTTTGGCGTGTTTCTTCCGTATCGCCTGTATAAGTGCCAAAATCCTCCCACCCATTTCCTAAATCGCATTCATAAGTATAGTAGCAAACAATTCTGCCCTTGTAAATTAGGGCAAAGCCCTGAGCACGTTTACCATCATGCTCATGAATCTTAGGAAGTCCGTTCGGGAATTTAAATTTTTGATTATAAATAAGGTGATTAGCTGGTAGCTCGATAAAGTCGAGCTCTGGAAATACTTTTTTCATTTGTGGGCGAATATATTTATCCAGCCCATAATTATCATCAATGTGTAAAAATCCCCCTCCTATCAAATACTTACGTAAATTCTGACTTTCTACATCTGTAAAACTCACATTCCCATGCCCCGTCATGTAGACAAATGGATAGTTAAACAAATCATTACTGCCTACCTCAACAATTGCCTCTTCGTCGAAATTAGTCCCAATATTCTTATTACAAAAGTTAATCAAATTGGGTAAGGCTGTACGATTTGCATACCAATCACCTCCACCATTATACTTAAGCTTTGCCATTTTATAAGTTGGCGGCTTAAAGGCGGATGTAATCAATACACCTATTCCCAATAAATATATTAAAACATGTTTCATCGGTTCAAAAAATTAATCTCAAAACAAGCTTCCAAAGCTGCTGTTTCTGTTCGTAATCTTGAATTACCTAAAGTGATTGGTACAAAATCATGATCTGTAGCCAAAGTGATTTCATTAGATGTAAAATCGCCTTCTGGCCCAACCAATATAATGTAATTGGAATGAAGTTGTAAATAATCTTTCAGCTCCTTCTTGGTATCATGAACACAGTGTGCTATAAATTTTTGTGATGCTTGTGACTGTTTAATGAAGTTTTTAAAATGGATGGCTCCATTGACCTTTGGATGGTACGCCTTTAATGATTGTTTTACAGCCGAAGTAACCACCTTGATAAGCCTATCTAATTTTATCTCTTTACGCTCCGATCGATCACATATGATAAAACTAATTTCGTCAATTCCTAACTCAGTCGCTTTTTCCAAGAACCATTCTATACGCTCGATATTTTTGGTGGGGGCCACTGCAATATGTAAATAATGATTTCGCTTGGAATATTCTAACTCAGTGGCAATTATTCGAAGAGTGGTCTTTTTAGGATGGGGATCTGTAATTTCAGCCTGATAAAAACCTCCTTTTCCATCTACTAACACAACCCGATCACCACTCTGTAGACGCAATACCCTAATACAATGTTTACTCTCCTCTTCATTCAAAACATATATTTCTGCAGCAATATCAGGGGTATAAAAGAGATGCATTTTAAACTATAATTTTTCGTTGTCTGCTTTTTCGATGGTACTTGAGAAAATCACTCCGCTAGATTGATTTTCTCAAGTATTTTTTTTTACATGAACGACCCAGTTGATAAATGTCTTTCTATTATGGCGAAGAAAATCAAGCTCAACAAAATAACCTCTTAAATAACTATAAAGAACAAATAACACGATAAATCATAGTATGGTATCATACTCTAAGCAGTGTTCTCAATTCAAATCGATCGAATCGTCGTGGTTAATCAACAGCTCTAGCTTGACAGATTCAACATTCTGCTCTGTTTTCTTCAGGATAGTGAAAATATATCCAGAGAATTCATGCCGCTCACCAACTTCAGCAATCTTACCAAACAATTCTCCAAGTAAACCGGCTAAAGTATCATAGTCACCATCTTCAGGTAAATCATGTGGTAGAAACTCATTCACATCATAAATACTTGCCGATGCATTGATGATAAACTCAGAGTCAGATATTCTCTCGACGATTGGTTTTTCCTCATCATATTCATCTTGAATTTCGCCAACTAGCTCCTCTACAATATCTTCCAGAGTAACCATGCCAGCAGTACCACCAAATTCATCAAGTACAATTGCTATCTGAATACGTTTTAACTGAAGCTCACTTAGTAAATCGTTTATTTTTTTTGTCTCTGGAATAAGAAAAGGTTTGCGAATGATATCTTTTAATACCCAGGGTTTGTTTTGTACTATCAAAGGCAAAATATCTTTTGCATGTACAATACCAACAATTTTATCAATCGTTTCATGATAAACTGGAATTCGAGAGTATCCCTCCTTAATTAGAATATCTAGCAATTGCTCATGTGATGTATTGAGTTCAATGCCTGATATTTTAGTACGAGGAACCATAATATTTTTAACAACACGCTCGTTGAAATCGAACACATTCTTAATCAGTTCATGCTCTGTCGTGTCTAAAGCTCCACTTTCTTTACCTTGATCTAGTAGATATTGCAATTCCTCTGAACTATGATGAGACTCTTTTCCCCCCTCTGCACGGAAGCCAAAAACACCCAATAATACATTTGAGAAGCCATTCAGCATCATGATAAATGGACGAAAAACAAGGTAAAAAAAATGCAAGGGCAGTGCAATCTTCATCGTGGTATTCACTGGATGCACAATAGCCACCGACTTAGGTGCTAACTCACCAAAAACTATATGTAAAATCGTAATCGCTGAAAATGCAATAATTGGAGCAAGCGTACCAGAAAAAGTTCGTACAATATCTTCGCTTGCTCCAAATGATATAAAAAGGTTTTTCAATATATCTTCCATAACTCGCTCACCCACCCAGCCTAAACCAAGTGAGGCAAGTGTAATACCCAGCTGAGTAGCGGCTAAGTAACCATCTAAATGCAAGGTTATGTGCTTAGCAATTTTGGCTACCCTGCTTCCAGATTTTGCTTTTATCTCGATTTGGGAAGCCCTCACCCGTACAATGGCAAATTCTGCCGCTACGAAAAAGCCATTGAGAAATACAAGAAAAAATGTGATAAATACTTGAAAAACCATCCTTAGGTTACTTTTTTACAAATGTTTTTTGATACAGCTCAAGACTATCAGCAATTACTTTATAAGCATATCTTTTGCCCAGTAAATGCTCAATAGTCACATTTTTTTGCTCTAAGGCTTTATAATCTTGAAAGAATCGCACAATTTCTTTCATCGTATGGGGTGGTAATTCAGCTAAATCATCAATATAGTTTACCGACATGTCATTTTTTGCTACTGCAATAATCTTATCATCCTGCTCACCATTATCAACCATATGCATAACGCCAACTACTTTGGCCTCAATAATAGTCATCGGGTAAACATCTACCGAGCATAAAACTAAAATATCTAAAGGATCTTTATCATCACAATAGGTTTGAGGAATGAAGCCATAATTAGCTGGGTACATCACTGACGAAAAAAGAACTCGATCTAATTTTATCAAACTAGAGTCTTTATCTATTTCATACTTTGCCTTAGACCCTTTAGGAATTTCGATAATTGCATTAACTGTGGAAGGGATATTATTCCCTGGAGAAACATGGTGCCACGGGTGGTCTTTACTCATTATATTAATTATTGGTTAAACTTATTCTTCGGTTTTATCTACACGTCCTATGCCTTTTATATAGGATACTAAAAGCGGCGCAGTAGCCACAACAACAAAACCTATTATGATATACAATAAATAGTCACTAATCTCTTTCTCAAATTTTATACCAAGAAAAAATCCAATTAAAGTCAAAGAGGTAACCCAAAAGCATGCACCTATTATATTGTAAAAAGCAAATTTCTTAAAATCAAGCCGCACCACTCCAGCAAAAATCGGCGCAAAAGTCCTCACAATAGGTATAAATCGGCCCATAATTAGTGCAAATGCACCTTGTTTCCGATAGTAATCCTCTGCTGCCTTAAAGTATTTTTTCTTAAAGAAGAAAGTGTCTGGTCGATCATATAAAAGTCTACCTGTTTTTTTACCAAACCAATATCCAACAAAATTGCCCAGGACTGCCGCAAATATCAATCCTATCACCAAGGCATAGATCGAAGTATTTAGCCGGCCCGTAGCTGTAAACATTCCAGCCATAAACAACAGGTAATCTCCTGGGAGGAAAAATCCAAAAAACAAACCTGTTTCAGCAAAAATTACAAAAAGAAGAACATACAAACCTCCTTCTCGAAGTAGTAGCTCAGGATCAATAAAGTGTAGTAGTAGGTCCCAGATTTCGTGCATGGCTGAATATGGGTAAATCTACAATATTTTCATGTATATAATTTGTTTTTCAACAACCATGGAGCAATCATGAACTAATTATTTATGAGTATGCTTCTAAACGTAGCTCATGATGATTTTGAAGGCTTATTTCAGCTTTTAAAATAAGTCTAAAATGAAGTTAGGGTATACACCTAGTAAAATAGTGATAGCTGCCGAGAAGCATAAAACCAGCTTATAATAAGTCGGCACAAAAATTTCCTCTCGCTCTACCTCTTTAAAGTACATGGCTACTATTACTTTCAGATAATAAAAAATGCCAATGAGTGCATTGATAATAGCCAGAATAACTAGCCCAATTCGATACTCCGATATGGCAATAGAGAATACCATAAACTTACCTATGAAGCCCGCCGTAAGAGGAATACCCGCCAAAGAAAGCATCGCTATCGTAAGCGTAAAGGCCATCAGTGGATTCTTCTTCGCTAGCCCATTAAAGCTATCAAAACCAGATGAATTTGTTTCACGTCTCACTAAGATCAAAGCTGCAAATGCAATAATAGATGCGATTGAGTATGCAGTGGCATATACAAACACCGCATTTGTAGATAACGCCCCCAAAAGTAACGCTGCAAACAACAAGTAACCTGCATGTGAAATACTTGAATAAGCCAACATCCGCTTAAAGCTATGCTGATAGGCTGCTGTGATATTACCAATAAAAATTGTCAGCACAATAATCACGGTAATTGCAGGCACCCAGAAATCGCTCAAAGGCGTAAAACAAACCGAGAATAAACGTATAAATGCGGCAAATCCAGCTGTTTTAGCTACAGTGCTCATAAATGCCGTAATCAATGTTGGTGATCCTTCGTATACATCAGGAGTCCAAAAGTGAAATGGTGCCACACCTATTTTAAAACAAAATCCGATTAACATCAAAATCAACCCACTATAGAATAAGGGAGATATACTCGTTGAGTTTGACACAGCATAGCTCTTAATTGTTTCCAAGCTGAACGATCCCGTTGCACCATAAATAAGCGTAATACCTAAAAGAAGAAATCCAGTAGAAAAAGCACCCATTAAAAAATATTTTAAAGCTGCTTCATTGGACGCGTATTCTTTTTTACGAATACCTACGAGAATATACAAGCTGACCGACATAATCTCGATCCCAATAAAAAGCATCGATAAATTATGGTATGAAACCATCACCAAAATCCCCGCTAAGGCAAAAAGAAGAATAGCATAGTATTCTGCTACATGCTCACTAATTCGTTCAAAATAGTCTCTTGAGATTAGAATAATGAGGATCGTCGAAAAAATACAAATGGAAGAAAAAGCAACAGCGAAATTATCAAATAGCATCATCCCACTATAAATAGGCTGCGCATTTGTATTCCACTTGGCTAGCACAGCACCCAGTGCTACACATAAGCCCACTAAAGTGATGGGTAGAAGTGCTCTCTTAGCGTTAAATAGTCCCAGATATAGAATAACTATCGCCAAAGCGGATAGAATAATTAATGCATTCATTCTTATTTACTTAATAATATCTTTTGATTCACCTGATCTACCAAATTGCTTACTGCTGCTTCCGATATATGTAAAATTGGTTGAGGATAAACTCCAATCACAACTACAAATGCACCAACAATCAATAACACTATTTTTTCCGTAACATCAAGATCAGCAAAAACAGCTGTTTGTTCATTGGAGTTACCCAACATGCTTTGCTGATACATACGCAGCATATACACAGCCCCTAAAATGATGGTTAAACCAGCAATAGCTGCATACCAAATATTATACTGATAAACTCCGATCAGCAACAGAAATTCACCAATAAACCCATTCGTGAGTGGAAGTGCAACTGTTCCTAAAAGAATAATCAGGAATCCAATTGCTAGTTTAGGTGCTGATTTTGCAATTCCGCCCATTTGGCTCAACTCACGTGTGTTTAATCTGCGCATCATGATATCCAGCACAAAAAAGAGCCCTACTACATTAATGCCATGATTGAGCATTTGAATCACGGCTCCTTGTACGCCCTGTATATTCCATGCAAAAATACCAGCCGAAATTAAACCCACGTGCGCAATCGACGAGTAAGCAACCAGTCGTTTAACATCTTTTTGAGTAAATGCGATAATAGAAGCATATATAATTCCGATCACAGAGAAAATGAGTGCAGTTTGTCCCCAAGCTGCAAAACCCAATGGAACCACAGGAATTAACCAACGAATAACACCATATACCCCCATCTTAAGCATAATACCCGAAAGTAGCATCGTTCCAGGAGTTGGGGCTTCAGTATAGGTATCTGGTTGCCATGTATGAAAAGGAAACACCGGCATTTTAATTGCAAATGCAAGGAAGAGTGCCCAGAACACCCAATTTTGAGTACTTGCATCTAGTTTTAGTTGATAAAAATCAATGATATCGTAGCTATTATTAGCTGTGTTTAGGTGTAGATAGATGATTGCTACCAACATCAACAGACTGCCCGCGATGGTGTAGATAAAAAATTTCAGATTTACTTGGATTCGGTTCTCGCCGCCCCATAAAGCGCAAATAAAATAAATAGGGATCAAAGCTGCTTCCCACCCTACATAAAATAAGAATCCATCTAAAGCAGTAAATACAACCAATAATCCTGCTTGCATGAACAAAATGAGGGCATAAAATACATTGGAATTTTTATACTGATTCTTAAAGCTCGCCAGGATAATAATGGGAACTAATATATTGGTCAACAAAACTGTCGTTAAGCTAATCCCATCAATTCCTACCTTGAAATGAATACCCAAACTTGGAATCCAAGCATCATCTACCAGAAACTGAATGGAGGCATCAGGAATAAACTTACATACTATACCAATCGTAAAAACTAAAGAAATGATTGAGGTTATAAGGGCTGCAATTCGTGCAGCATTGCCTCGTCTGAGAAAGGAACAAACAAAAGCTCCGAGAAGAGATAAAACTATTAAGCGTATTAATTCCATTTATGTTTTGATCAAACCGATTAAATTTTTCGTGTATTATATCTTTTATTGGTTAATGGAGCCATCACGGACTAAAGAACCATGCATGAGAGTCTATGATTATACTCGCTTCGCTCATAACAATTCAAAAAAGCCATATATCAACAATGCCATCGTTCCCAAAATCATCATGAAGATGTAAAATCCAATATTTCCTGTTTGCAGCAAGCGAAAACCTTTACTTGCTTCTATCGTTGTTTTTCCAATACCATTTACGAAGCCATCAATTCCTATTTTCTCAACCACCTTGTAAAAAAAGTTTGATAACACATCGAGTGGTCGGGTAATCAAAGCTTCGTAAAGCTCATCGATGTAATATTTATTGTAAGACAGTTTAGCTAACAGACTGCGTTTTTCAGTATCAGCAACAGGAGTATGTGCGTTTCTCACATATTTTAGATAAGCAAAGAATAAAGCAAACAATACGCCAGCTACTGAAATAACCATTAAAATGTATTCCGTGCTATGAGTTAATGACAATTCTCCCATTTTGGTATTAGATGCCTCGAATACGGGGGCCAGAAAGTGAGCCAGCCAATGATTTCCTCCTAAAACCTCAGGCACACCTATGAAACCACCAACGGCTGACAATACAGCTAAGATGATCAAGGGGACAGTCATTGATTTTGGGGATTCGTGTAGATGATGTTCCTGATCAGTTGTACCTCTGAAGTTCCCATAAAAAGTAAGGAACAGCATACGAAACATGTAAAAAGCTGTAAACATGGCACCGATGACACCAATCACCCATAATACCGGACTATGTTGGTGTGCATGTGCCAAAATTTCATCTTTTGAGAAAAATCCCGCAAAAGGTGGTAATCCCGAAATAGCGATCGTTCCAATCAGCATCGTCAAGAAGGTGATTGGTAATTTTTTTCGTAGCCCACCCATGTTACGCAAATCTTGTTCATTACTCATGGCATGAATCACAGACCCTGCTCCTAAAAACAAGAGTGCTTTAAAGAAAGCATGTGTAATCACGTGGAAGAAGGCTCCTGTATAGGCCCCAACACCTAATCCTAAAAACATATAGCCCAGCTGTGATACAGTGGAATAAGCCAATACTTTTTTAATATCTGTTTGTGTCAATGCGATGGTTGCCGCCAAGATAGCCGTTGCTAAACCGATGATTGAAACAATTTCTAAAGTTTGAGGTGCGAGGGTGAACAGAATATTGGAACGAGCAATCATATAAATACCCGCCGTAACCATGGTAGCCGCATGTATCAAAGCCGAAACAGGTGTAGGACCAGCCATTGCATCAGGTAGCCACGTAAATAAAGGAATCTGTGCCGACTTACCCGTTGCACCAACAAATAACAATGCGGTTATTAATATGAGTATGCAGCTTCCAGAAGCCATTGTAGCTGCTTGGGGAAATACTTTAGCAAATTCAATACTTCCAAAGGCGGCAAAGATCAAAAAGATAGCGATCAGAAAACCTAAATCGCCAATACGATTCATCACAAAAGCTTTTTTTGCTGCACTTGCATAAGATGCATTGGTAAACCAGAAACCAATCAATAAATAAGAGCTTAAGCCCACTCCTTCCCATCCAATAAATAGGATCACATAATTAGATCCCAAAACCAGCAGTAACATGAAAAAGATAAACAGGTTGAGGTAAGCGAAAAATTTAGCAAAACCTGCATCATCATGCATATAACCTATAGAATATACATGAATTAAGAAACCTATTCCTGTAACCACCAATAGCATCAATGCACTTAATGGATCAATCAAAAATGAAAAAGGCACCGTTAAACTTCCTACGTGTATCCAATCAAACAGCGGAATGATAAATGATTTCGTATCTGAAGAGCTTAATTCACAGAATATACCAATACTCACCCCGAATGATAATAAGATCGTCAAGCTTCCAATAAATCCGACTACACTTTTGGACAAAACGTTACGCCCCCATCCATTGATAATAAATCCGACCAATGGAAATAAAGGAACTAAGTAAGCTAAGTTTATCATTGTTCAATCCTCACCTACTCTCTCCAAAGAAGAGAGCTCTTTAGGTGCATTTGTTATGGGTTTATAAATATATTTTGCTTGCCCTCACCGGTCCTTTCTTTTGGAAAAGACTGGGATCAAGCTTTTTTACCACTTTAATTTATTTAACACATTAATATCAATGGAATGTGTATTTCGATAAATCATGACGATGATTGCTAACCCAACTGCTACCTCTGCAGCAGCCAATGCCATAATAAAAAATACAAAAACTTGCCCCGATGCATTATTATGGTACACTGAAAAAACTGCCAACAATAAGTTTACAGCATTCAGCATTAATTCGACGGACATGAAAATAATGATCGCGTTTCTACGAGTGAGTACACCCACCACACCAATACAAAAAATAAGTATGCTGAGCAGAATGTAATTATTCAAGGGAACGCCATGTATGGCTTGCGTGATATTCTCCATTTATACGTTGTTTGGTTCTCTTTTAGCTAATAAAACGGCTCCAACCATAGCTGATAATAGTAAAATAGATGATACTTCAAATGGTAAAAGAAATTCACTGAATAATACTTTACCCAAATTTTTGACTAAACCTAAATTTTGTGTTTGTAAAACAACGGGATTTGATAGATGTAAAGCTTTCGTGGACCCAACTAATGTGACTAGCAAACACATTCCGCCTATCACGCCTATAATTTTGAGCAAATTGGATTTCAATGGTTCTGAATCTTTGTTCAAATTCAGCAACATTAATACAAATAGAAATAGAACCAAGATGGCCCCCATATAAACGATAAAATTAACGATCGCCAAAAACTGAGCATTCAACAAAATATAATGAATAGTGAATGTGAAGAAAGTAATTATCAGATATAAAATGCTGTGTACTGGATTTTTAGAAAAGATCACCAGCAGCGAAAAAAATATCGATAAAAAAGCTACTAAGTAGAATAAAGAAATATTCATTGATGGGATTGGTTTATTATGCTTTAAATGGAGCTTCAACTAGCTTGTTTTTACCGTAAATAAAGTCTTGCCTTAAATAATCTGACTCAACAATGTTTCCATCGAGATAAATTGCTTCTTTCGGGCAAGCCTCTTCACATAAACCACAGAAAATACAACGTAGCATATTAATCTCATATACGGATGCATATTTTTCTTCACGGTACAAATGTTCCTCTTCCTTTTTACGCTCAGCTGCAATCATCGTAATGGCTTCGGCAGGGCAAGCTAAAGCACATAAACCACAAGCGGTGCAACGCTCTCGACCTTGCTCGTCACGCTTTAAGGAGTGCATACCTCTCCAATTTTCAGAGAACTCACGTTTCACCTCAGGATAAAAGATGGTCTCTTTCTTTTTGAACATGTGCATGAACGTAATTGCCATCCCTTGGAAAATAGCTGGGAGATATAAACGTTCCCAGAAATTCATGGGCTTCTGCTCGAGTACTTTCTTTTTATTGGTTAATGATTTCATTCTATTTTTCCTTTCTACCACCATCATGATAGATGATGATCTTAAAGTTTATCACTTATTGTGATCCAAATTCCTGTAATTACAATATTAGCTATCGCTAGTGGAATGAGTACTTTCCATCCCAAGTTCATTAATTGATCATATCGAAAACGCGGAACTGTCCAACGTACCCACATGAAAAAGAAGATGAATACAAATATTTTTAAAAATAAAACAGCAACTCCTATCAATGGTCCCCACAAGGGGCCGAGCAAATTATTAACCCAATCCATCCCTGGATAATTATATCCTCCAAAATAAAGTGTAGCCATCACTGCTGATGAGATGAACATGTTGATATACTCAGCAAAGAGGTAAAAACCTAGCTTCATCGATGAATACTCAGTGTGATAACCTCCTACTAGCTCCGTTTCACATTCAGGTAGATCGAAAGGGGTACGATTGGTTTCGGCAAAGGAACAAATCATAAATAAGAGAAAGCCCAATGGTTGATACAACACGTTCCAATGCCAGCCATGCTGTTGCGCAGTAATTTCTTTTAAGCTTAACGTATTCGTCACTAACAATAAAGCAATAATGGATAATCCCATTGGAATTTCATAGCTAATATTTTGAGACGCAGCTCGAATAGCTCCCATCAAAGAGAATTTATTATTGGATGCCCATCCTCCAATCATCACTCCATAAACGCCCAAAGACACCACGCCAAAGATGTACAATATCCCCACATTGATATCCGTCACTTGTAAATCAACTATTCGACCTGCTACTGCAATAGCATCTCCCCATGGAATTACTGCACTTCCAGTACAAGCAGTTAAAATAGCCAAGGAAGGACCTGCGATAAATAAAAATTTACTGGCTTGCTCCGGAATAATTTCCTCTTTAAAAAACATTTTTGCACCATCTGCCAAAGGCTGAAACATTCCACCTGGTCCAGCTCGATTAGGTCCTACCCGATCCTGCAAAAACGCAGCTATTTTACGCTCAGCTAAGGTAGAGTACATCGCAACCACTAGACTTAAAGCGAATACCACAGTGATCAGTATAAATTTTTCAATAATCAATGCTAATTCCATTAGATTTTTTTTGTTCTTTCAAATTCTACTTTGTTCGCCTCCATCAATGTTTTATTTTTCTGGATGACGGGCAATGGTTGCAAAGTTTCATAATGATTAGAAGAAATCACAGATGTTCTGTCAATGTGTCTAGGCCCCTCAATCACCCAATCACTTGTTTTTTTATGATCAAAACGGCAGGCATTGCAGATAAAATCTTCCACTTCGCCATATTGATCTTTGCGACCAGTAACACGCAGAACTTCCTCTCCTTTGTACCATAATGCGACCTTCCCTTTACATGTTGGACAATCACGATGTGCATCTACAGGCTTGGTAAACCAAACTCTGTTTTTGAAACGAAATGTTTTATCGGTTAATGCTCCTACGGGACAAACATCAATTACATTTCCTGAAAAATCATTCGTAATCGATTGCTGAATATATGTTGATATCTCAGATGCATCACCCCGACCAAGAATACCATGTACACGATTGTTTGTCAATTGATCAGCTGTAAACACGCAGCGGTAGCACAAAATACAGCGCGTCATATGCAATTGAATTTTATCGCCAATATCTATCTTCTCAAACGTTCTTCGATCAAATTCGTAACGGGTGTCTGCTGCACCATGCTCGTACCCTAGATTTTGTAAATCACACTCACCCGCCTGATCGCAAATAGGACAGTCTAAAGGATGATTTATAAGTAAAAACTCAACAATCCCTTTTCGCGCTTCAATTACCTCAGGTGACGTAATATTCTGCACCTCCATCCCATCCATGACCCCAGTACGGCAAGAGGCCACAAGCTTAGGCATTGGCCTGGGATCTTTTTCGGAGCCTTTGCTCACCTTCACTAGGCAAGTACGGCATTTACCACCACTGCCCTCCAACTTGGAATAATAACACATAGCAGGCGGCACAATATCTCCTCCTATCTGACGTGCAGCATTCAGGATAGTTGTTCCTGGCTCCACTTCAACCGTTATTCCATCTATCGTTATTTTAACTTTCTCTGACATGGTGAGAGATTTTATATTTAGTTTGATGCTTGCCCTTATTTTTGGTAGACGTTTTGCATCGTTTGTGATAACGGATTCGCATAATTCGCCAATCCATAATTTCGTTCCATTGCCTCCTTCGGATGTGTGACATGCCATTCAAATTCATCTCTAAAATGACGAATAGCGCTTGCAACTGGCCATGCCGCAGCATCACCCAATGGGCAAATAGTATTTCCTTCTATTTTTTTAGATACATCCAAGAGCAAATCAATATCGCTCATTTGGCCATGACCATATTCCAAGCGATGCAAAACCTTTTCCATCCACCCAGTTCCTTCACGACAAGGTGAACATTGTCCACAACTCTCATGATGATAAAAACGAGCAAAATTCCATGTGTTACGAACGATGCAAGCGTCTTCATCAAAGGCAATAAAACCACCAGAACCTAACATGGTGCCTGTTTGAAAACCTCCATCAGATAGAGACTCGTAAGTCATCAAGCGATTTTCACCACTCGTTGTTTTTAATATCAAATTGGCGGGTAAAATGGGTACTGACGATCCTCCAGCAACTACTGCTTTCAATCTTTTTCCATTAGCTATACCGCCACAATATTCGTCTGAGTAAATAAACTCCTCGACAGGTAAACCCAGTTCAATTTCGTAAACACCTGGTTTCATTAAATTTCCGGAAGCTGAAATTAATTTGGTTCCCGTACTGCGGCCATTTCCTCGCTTAGCATATTCATCGCCTCCATCATTAATAATAGGAACCACTGCTGCAATTGACTCTACGTTATTCACCACCGTTGGACAAGCCCAAAGTCCAGAAATAGCGGGAAAAGGTGGCTTTATACGAGGCAAACCGCGTTTACCTTCTAATGATTCAATCAAGGCTGTTTCTTCGCCACAGATGTAAGCACCTCCACCCGGCTGCACGTATAGTTCTAAATCGTAGCCTGATCCTAAAATATTTTTACCCAGGAATCCAGCATTTCTTGCTTCTGCAATAGCTTTCTCTAAGATTCTGATTTGTGGCATCATCTCCCCACGCACATAGATGTAGGAAACCTTTGCACCTAAAGCAAAACTAGAAACAATCATGCCCTCTATTAAAAGATGGGGGAGATAAGTCATCAAGTAGCGATCCTTGAAAGTGCCTGGTTCAGACTCATCGGCATTGCAAACTAGATATCTAGATTTTCCCTCTGGTTTAGCCAAAAAACTCCACTTCATCCCGGTAGGAAAACCTGCTCCACCACGACCACGTAACCCTGATTTCTTCACTTCCTCAACCACATCATCAGGCGACATCCCTTTTAACACTTTTTCAATAGCGCGGTAGCCCCCATGCTTGCGATAAACATCAAATGTATGAATATCGGGCACTTGAATATGTTCTAATAATAGCTTACGAGTCATCTTGGGGGATGTTTATTTATTCTTTAAATCTTTAATCAACTGATCTATCTTTTCTTCAGTTAGGTGTTCATAATAGGTGTATTCAGGTCCAATCTGTAAAACAGGAGCCATACCACATGCGGCTAGGCACTCTACACCTCGCCAGCTAAACAAACCATCTGAAGTCACCTCCCCTTCTTTAACACCCAATGTTTTCTCAATATGACCCATTATTTTATCTGCACCTACTAAACCACAAGGTCCCGTGCGACAAACTTCTAACACATATTTGCCTTGCGGTTTTAAGAAAAACATGGTGTAAAAAGTAGCCACCTCATACACCTCAATGGGTTTGATATCTAAATAGTCAGCTACTTGATCCATTGCCTCTGGGCTTACCCACCCATATTCGGCCTGTACCAGATGTAAGATGGGCAGAAGTCCCGCCTTTAGTTTTCCAACTGGATAACGATGGCTTATGATTGCATCAAATTTGGCAATCAGAGCTGGGGAAAATTTCACTTTTTCGTTTTCTGTAAGCTTAAGCATCTAACTCTCCTGCGATAACATTTAAACTACTCATATTCAAAATAGCATCTGAAAGTAACATCCCTCTACTCATGGGAGCATACATTTGATAGTTGATAAAACTTGGTCTGCGGAAATGTAAACGATAAGGTGAACGACCACCATCACTCACTAAATAAAATCCAAGCTCTCCATTTCCACCTTCCACGGCATGATATACTTCTTTTTTTGGCGCATCTATCTCACCCATCACAATTTTGAAGTGATAAATTAATGCCTCCATGTTATTGTATACCTCTTCTTTGGGAGGAAGATAAAACTCAGGAACATCAGCATGAAATACACCTTTGGGTTCTTTTTCTATTTTCTGTAAAGCTTGTTCAATGATGCGTAAGCTTTGCCACATTTCTTCATTTCGAACGATGAAACGATCGTACACATCGCCTGAAGTACCTACCGGGATTTCAAAATCAAAATCCTCGTAAGATGAATAAGGCTCATTGATCCGCACATCGTAATCAACACCTGTAGCCCTTAGTATTGGGCCACTCCAACTGTAATTGAGTGCTGTTTCGGGATCAACTGCTGCAATACCCGACGTACGATCAATAAATATGCGATTGCGATTGAATAGGGTTTCGAATTGTTTTAAAATAGGTGGAAAGTTTTTCAAGAACTTACGAATCTTCGCGAAAGCGATATCATTAAAGTCACGTTCAAATCCACCGATGCGACCAATATTTGTAGTTAATCGAGCACCGCATATTTCCTCATACACTTCGTAGATATGTTCTCGCTCTTCCATCAAGTATAAAAACCCGGAAAATGCGCCCGTATCTACACCCAAAATACCATTACAAATCAAGTGGTCTGAAATACGCGCGAGCTCCATCACAATGACACGCATATAGTCAACACGTTTAGGCATTTTAATATCTAACAGCTTCTCAACCGTCATGTGCCAGCCCATGTTGTTGATCGGTGATGAACAATAATTCATTCGATCCGTTAATGGAGTAATTTGGTAGAACGGACGATGTTCAGCAATTTTTTCAAATGCACGATGAATATATCCGATCGTAGAAACACCACTCACGATACGCTCACCATCCATCTCCAACACATTTTGGAAAACACCATGTGTAGCAGGATGCGTGGGACCAAGATTTAATGTCGTGGTCTCATTTTGTGGATCGTTATCTGTAAAAACTAAATGGTTATGGCTCATCTATTATCTTCCGAAGAAATAATCTTTTTTATCAACACGATTGGGGTCTTCTAGTGGATACTCTTTACGCATTGGGAAAACAGTCATGTCATCCACATTAAGTATACGTACTAAATTTGGGTGTCCTTCGAAAATAATCCCAAAAAAATCATAAGTCTCACGTTCCATCCAATTAGCACCTTCCCAAAGCGGGGTAGCACTTGCAATAGTTGGCTTATCTGCCTCAAGAAATACTTTAATTCGAATTCGAATATTGTTAGTTAAACTATGTAAATGATAAACTACTCCAATAGGTAGTGCTTGTTCTGGATAATGGATGCCTGTTATATCTGTCAGAAAGTTAAATTGTAATTCTTCGTCTTCTTTCAGATAGTGTAATACCTCAACAATATTTTCTTTGGAAGTTTCAAATGTCAATAATCCAGCCGGCTCTGTAGCAATGGTAATTCGTTCTCCAAAGCGCGCGGTTATTTTTTGTAATACAGCTTGATTATTTAGTTTATCCATTTTATAATATTCCGTATTTACCTAACAGTGCTTTGTATTCTGGTGACTCTCTACGACGAAGCGACTCATTTCGAACGAGCTCCTGAATCTTAGTCAAGCCATCAATAATAGCCTCTGGTCGTGGCGGACAACCTGGTACATATACATCCACTGGAATTATTTCGTCAATTCCTTGCAAAACAGAATATGAATCAAAAATACCTCCACTTGAGGCACAAGCTCCGACTGCCATTACCCAACGTGGCTCAGCCATCTGGATATATACTTGCCTAAGAATAGGTCCCATTTTTTTTGCAATCGTACCCATTACCATCAACAAATCTGCTTGTCGAGGTGAAAAACTAGGTCGTTCTGAGCCGAAACGTGCAAAATCGTAATGAGACCCCATCGTAGCCATAAACTCAATCCCACAACAAGAGGTAGCAAAAGGCAGAGGCCACAAAGAATTAGCACGAGCAATGCCCACTGCTTTATCTAAGGCAGTAGCAAAAAAACCAGATCCTTCTACACCTGGTGGAGCACTTACTAATTTGATGTCACTCATTATTTTTAAAAGAAAAAACTCATTCCAAAACAGATTGTGAATGAGCTTTCCAAAATTACATCTTTTAATGTTTTCTTAACGGATAAACAATATTTAGAAGTATTCTAAATATCAGTCCCACTCCAAAGCGCCCTTTTTTAGTATATATATAAATCCAAGCAAAAGTGTTGCCATAAAAACAAACATCTCAATAAGACCATTTACACCAAAATCTCTAAAATTTACAGCCCAAGGGTACATAAATATCACTTCTACATCAAAAAGAACAAATAAAATAGCGACCAAAAAGTATTTGATTGAAAAAGGTTGGCGCGCATTCCCAATAGATTCTATACCAGATTCAAAAGGGATCAGCTTATCTGCTGTTTTACGCCTGGGTCCAATTAAATGAGTAACTGCCATCGTTCCAACCACGAAGCCCATGGCAACAAGCATTTGAAATATAATAGGTAGGTAATTGACTGCTGTACTCTGTGTTTCCATTGTGTGTTTTAAGCTAGCCAAAGATAAACAGAAAGAGATTTAATACCTACTTATGTCAGGGCAATCGCTTCTAAAATAGTTTGATTTGAGTCATTTATGTGTTATTGAAGTGATAGTGCAATTGAATTTTGATTAAAAATCTACTTTGTGGCAGATATTTGTTGTTAAATAACAGCAAATATGAGTCTCTTAGAACACTTTACAGATTTAACCGATCCTCGAAAAGAAAACCCGAACAAACAATACAGCGTTGAACTAATACTCTTTATAACGATTTGAGCAGTCATTAGCGGGGCTAATGACTGGCAAGAGGTTGCGGCCTTTGGTTCAGCAAAGAAAGCGTGGATAAGCAAGTTTGTTGGTTTGCCGGAGAATCGTACCCCTTCACATGATACCATAGGGGATTTTTTTGGACGAATAAAAGCAGAAGAGTTTATCAGTTGTTTTATTTCCTGGGTAAGTTCACTTACCGGTGTTCTTTCTATGGATTTAATCGCTATTGATGGGAAAACTTTACGTTCTTCCTATAATCAAGCTACTGGAAAAAAGGCTATTCACATGATTAATGCATGGTCATCTAGTATGCGCCTATGTCTAGCTCATTTACCGGTTGATGATAAAACTAATGAAATTAAGGCTATCCCAGACTTACTGAGTTTGCTTGAATTGCAAGGAGCTTTAATCACCATCGATGCCATGGGATGCCAAAAAGAAATCGCTAAGCAAATAGTTGAACAAAAAGCCGACTATATATTGTCGGTCAAAGGTAATCAAGAGAATCTTTTAAGAGATCTAACAGATAGTTTTAAATCTTCTCGGATAAGAACAACCACTAGCACTTTAGATAAAGATCATGGCAGGATAGAGCGTAGAACTTGTTCTGTAATGGAAGATTTAAGGGATATCATACACAAAGATGGGTGGGCAAAGTTGAAAACCATCATCAAAATAGAACGAGAAAGAACGGTGATTACTACCAATAAAACAAGCCATGAAACTCTTTATTACATCTCTAGTCGATCTTTATCTGCCAAAAAAGCTCTTGATACTATTCGTGGGCACTGGGGAATAGAAAATCAACTTCACTATATTCTTGATGTTCATTTCCAAGAAGATTGCTCTAGAGTAAGAGTTGGAGAGGGTGATAAAAATCTAGCAACTATTCGCAAAATCGCACTCAATATGATCAAACTCTGTCAAGATAAGGGAAGCATTAAGGTGAAAAGACAGAAAGCTGCTTGGAATGATGACTTTAGACAAAATATTATGAAAATCTAGAAGCCATTGCCCTGCTACTTATGTATCTCTTAAAAATGTCTTTGTAGAAAAAAAGCAAAAAATTATTTGTAACACATCAAATAAGACTATATAGCTCTTACTTCAAGAGCTCTCTTTGGTAGTGTATCTAAATGTATGATGACTCTTTTCAGGGATAAAAAAGTATGCGT
>CALLKE010000083.1 GCA_938008555.1 uncultured Pedobacter sp. | reverse complement strand
GTCGTGGTGCGATCGGTTTTGCATATCTTTTTTATACCCCCTTATCTCTATAAAAAAATGAATAAAAACGACGAAATCAATGGTTAATCCCTTATTATCTGAAATGGATCTTTCGGTTTCGGGTTTGGCACTAGCTTTACTTTATGTTTTCTTTTATTCACTTCCATATTGCTTCTATATTTTTGATTGGTTGTTTAGTTACGGCATTAATAAACTTATCATTTTGGTATATAGCACTGTGTACAAATTTATCTCTACATCGCACACAATACTTATCTCCTTCATAGATCATTATACTATTGATACTTATCCACATTCAACTGGTATATAATGACCATACTCACCCACAAATGCAGGTATCTCACCTCGGCTTTCTTTATTCCTTTTCTCATCATCATGCGTCTTGCATAAATTCTGCAGATTGCGATCATCCCATAATGCACCACCTGAGCGCACGGGTATGATGTGATCTGTTGTACGTCCGAATCTATACTTTCCTTGTCGCTTACACTCTGCACACATAGGATGAGCCTTTTTGTATTGCTCACTGAATTTACGCCATTCCCATCCATGATAGTCGATAGGACTATCTGATACAGAATCTTGTCCAGATCGCTTGGTTTTATTTATCCATGATGGTGATGCTGATTTCATAACTTATCAAATTCTTTTAATACTTCATTCCAATATCTAAAATCAATGTCATTATCTTTTAAAACAACAATTGTTTTAAGTATTTCATTTACACATTTCATTGCACATTGTTTAGCTAATCCTTTTATGTAATTACTTGTACCTAAATCTAAAAGTTCAGTGTAATAATTTACTAAATAATTTGCCTTGTCTTTTGCGTTCATTATTAATCCTTATTTTCTTGAATACTTAAGTCATAATCCAATTCAATTAATTGGTCAAATTGATAAAGGCTGCATTTAGATATGAGTTTTTTAATGGCATCCATTTGACTATCTGTAAGTATAGTTTCATCCATTATTTCCATAATCATTTTTTCAAGGTCATTCATAAGTCTATTTTTATTATGACTAAAATTACAACCATTGTCAAAATAATGGCTATCTTTTCAATTAAAGTGAATGTTATAAATTTAAGAGAGATTGGCCTTTTGTAATCTATAATAATAAAGATAACACAGATAGCAATCGTCTGGATAATATACAAAAATACTTTTAAGCACATAATTACTATATTCACTAAATACTAACCTAACAATTGACCTAACAAAGATAATGGATATAATTTTATTTAACAAGTAAGTAGTTATAAATGTGTAGTTTATAAACTAAAAAAAGTGCTGTAAAAGCGCCTTTAAAGTGATCCCGTTCGGATTGTATTTACTCTTTACATGTGTCCAAATTTAAATAAATACCAATAAATCAATATTATTTACAACTATATTCGCAACATTATATATATTTGTGTAATTATTTTAACCTAACATTTAACCTAACGTATTTTATTAATTATTTTTTATAAAATTAATTATTTGTGGCATCTATAAGATTTAATCTTAACAAAGTTCGGGACCATAATTATATTACGCTTATTTATCACACTACATCATCATCGAGACTTAAAATGTCAATGGGTGAAAAAATAGACCTTAAATATTGGGACAAAAAAAAACAAAGGGTAAAACCTACACATCCAAATGCTACTACTATAAATAACCTGCTTGGCGAAATTGTGGTATTTATAGAGAGAGTAAGAAATGAGTATAAGATAAAAGGTGTAAGACTTTCGACTACAGATCTTAGAAATCTACTGCAAAATAGGCTCTATGGTAAGGATGATCTATTGTTTAAAAATTATGCGGTCAAGTGGCAAGCTGAAATGAGTATCAAAAAATCAACAATGAAAGTGGTGAAAAATTTTGTTACAAAAATTAATGAGATGTATCCAGACTTTAGTTTTGACCAAGTGACGGCATCGTGGCATAAAGGTTTTTTAAAAAGAATGGAAAATCATTCATCATCATATACGCACCTCATGCTCAAGAAAATGAAACAAATAATGGATGCGGCTTATATAGATGGTATTCATACAAATCTATTTTATCAAAGCAATAAATTCTTGACAACTGTTAAGGTTTCAGATAAAATATTTTTGAACAATGATGAGTTAAATCTATTGTACGATGGATTAAATGATATGAGCGATGTTCATAGAAATGCTACGATTATATTTCTTATTGGTGCCTATACTGGTCAAAGATTTGAGACTTATTCTAACATAGATAAAAAAATGATATTACTCAGCGGTGATAAAAAAATGATATCCATACGTCAATTAGAAAAAACACAAGCTAGGGTGACAATACCTGTATCTGACAAACTGATGACATTGCTAGAGATGGAATATCATAAAATAAGCCTGCAGAAAACTAATACCTACATCAAAGAAGCCTGCAAAATTGTAGGAATTGAAAATTGGGAGAAAGTCACTTCGCATACCGCTAGACGTAGTTTTGCGACAAATGCAGTTATGGCTGGAATAGAGATGCATCTTATAATGAAAATAACCGGACATAAAACAGAATCAGAATTCCGTAAATATGTCCGGATAGATGACTTGATGGCTGCTGAGAAATCACATCACATGATTAATATGCTTCAATCCTAAAATATCAACTGATACCCCAACACACCATATCCACTACACACCGTCGGATCGATGGGTTCTACCACATCTACACCACTAGATGTAGTCACGTGCCACACCCATTGATCGAGCTGGACGCCACACCAGTCACTATACCATTTCTTCTTTCGTTTAGTTCTTTCGATTTGGAGCCAGTTCTCAGGATTTGAGATATTTACCTGGTTATAATTCAGGTCAGGATATTTTACGTAGTGGTTTCCCAACGTCTCAGGGCAGTTGGCAATTTCTTTATTAATACTACCATCTTTGTAATAATACACTACCTGGTAAGGATACCAAATTATTCCGTACCGTTTTGATCGGTCGTTTGATTTCTTATCATATACTGTGCTATCTAATAGCTGTTGGTTTTGAATTAAGTATATAAACTGGAAATCGTGAAAAGTCACCTGACTTTGTGGATAATTAAAAGGTATATAAATTCCACTGCGTCCATCATGCTGATAGCTACCATCTATGGCAGCATACGTGATATTTCTAGTCTCTACTGAGACTGTATTTTCATCTTTCGTACATGATAGTACGAAAGATGCGAAAATGATAAAAAATAACTGTTTCATTTTTATGAATTTTGTTGGTTAATAAAATGATTATTCTTCTTCATCCACATCTTCATACTCATCGTGCGTATGGCGCACATCCGCTGGATCAATTATCCAGACTGTAAGCCCATCCATATATTTGAAAGGATTAGGGCCTTTACGGTCAAAATTACAAGCGAGCAATTGCAGTCGATCGTTATACTCGATCTCAGCTTGCTTAGTGATACACTCTCTTTCTGCGTAGCCTATAGTAGCTCGCTGCGCGCGAAATATTGGTTTGGTTACTGTTATTTTTGTCATGATATGATGATTTTATGATTACCTAATTCTCTTAACTGTGAGTGAATGTGAGTCCCAAAATATGCTTGTTGAGTCTCCATTGTCTTTTGCAAATCTTAAATCTACAGTAGTTCCGGATGTGAGATATTTCATATATGATTTAGAAAAGCATTCGTTTGCAAGTACATGTTTTGAGTTTCCTAAAAAAACACCTGTAGATGAATTGTTTAAAAACAGTTGTAGATTTATTTTTGTAGTAGTTCCACTTGACAAAATAGTACAACCACAATAAGTAATCTCGTAATCACCAGTAGCGTTGATTGTTATTTGATCAGTTGTAGCATTTGCACTCACTCCATTAAAATAGGTTTGTCCATAATCTATTTTAGTGAAAGATGATGACATTGTCTGTGATACCCAATCAAAACTCCCAGCTTGCAACTGTGCAAACTGAGCACCAGCAGCATCGAAGGATACTACATTACTCGCAACCCGATTCACTACAGTCCCATCGCCATCTCTAAGAATAACATCTGCACCAGATGAAGATTCTAAGTAAACGTCTGTACCTGATTTGACACTATAACTCAAGTTTGTTGTTGGTGTACTCCATATCCAGCTTCCCGTACCCTGACTGGTCAATACCTGCCCTGTAGTACCTGCTGAGTTGGAGCTATTATAAATTGCACCACGCAATCTGGCATTTCCATTTACGTCGAAGTCCTGAGTAGGCTGTCCTCCTATGCCGACATCCTTACCTGAGCCAAACGTGCCAGTACTATTCCATGATTGAATATTTGAAGTAAAGTCGCCCCATGTTTGGGGTGAAGTGGGTATAGATTGTGTAGATAGATCACCAGATGAGTTGGCTATAACCATACGGTTATCAGATCCTGCTAGGTTTGGCACATTAATAACTCCGCTGGACATATTAATTTTTAAATGATCAGTTGGTGTAGCCCATAAAATAGCGTGATTTGCACTTGTATTAGAAAATACAAATTGGTTTCCTTTCATCCCAAATGTACAATGCGCATATCCTTCATTTCTAAATTTTATTCCGCTTGCATAGGAAGTATTAGACCCGTCGATGTGTATTCCTTCTGAATATCCTGTATATAGATAAGATGGCTCACTTCGTAGATTACCTGTACTTGATAATGAATTCGTTCCATTCCAAAATGCCACCCTTGTAGCAACACCACTTCCTATTACATTTCCTACATTACCATTGAGTGTACTCCCTGACCAACTCAGACCTGTGCCGAGTGACACACCTACCAACTTACCATTTGTATCGAATCCACCCAACGTCGTAGCAGTACCCGTCCGATCTTGCACCGTGGCACTTCCTTCTACCAATAGACTATTTGCGGCTACAGATGTCGCAGATACACCATCACCGATGCTGACTGCACCGTTTATATGCAGCTTTTTATTTGCTACATTGGCGTATGACTGACCTGCACCAGCATTGTAGCCGATGGTAAATGTCTTATGTTGACCTCTATATACAATATTATCTGTAGATGTCGCTCCATCTTGATAGGAATGAAAGATACCCGTATTGGCAGCGTTATACATATTTAGCGTATTAGATGCGTTTATAAATACTGTGCCATCTACAGTCAGGAATCCATCTCTAATCTTTGTATTACCAGCCACGTCGAGAATATAGGAAGCTGTAGGAGTTATCGTACCTATCCCTATTTGATTTCCTACATTGTATAAGAGACTATTTGCGATCAAAGAATTTGTTCCATCAAACCGCAATGTCTGACCCGAAGTACCGGTGATTATATTTTGCTTTTGCGTGATATCATAAGTGGTTGCAAATAGACTACTATCTACCTTCACATTATAGGTATTTGCTGTTGTTTCGGTTATGATCGTGCCGTAGGAATTCAATACCGATGTACTATCTGCAACATTTACCAGATCACTCACATTCACACTGCCTGAGCCATCGCGCAGACTTATGATGTTGCCAGACCTTTGGATGCTGTCAGGCTCTGTGGTTATATTAGCAAGGCTATCACTGATTATCTGAGTAATTAATGAAGTATCTGTTTTGAACTTGGTAGAAAATATTTGCCATCCATTCTCCCACGTAAAAAACCAAGTTGTATCTTGGTCTATATAAATGTCCGCATTTTCCAATGGGATTACTTCATCTTTATCTGGGTAGTCATCGCTAGTTGTTATTCGTGCGTCACGTACCATGATATTCCACGTTTCACCATCATAATAAAACAAAGTCCTCGGATCTTCACAATAACCAAAAGCACCACAAGCTACAGGTCCACTTGGATATGTGTACACACCTGTAAACTTATCTATAAATATCTCATATACTTGTTCGCATGGAAGTATTACTGAGCCGCTCCCGTCTCGCAGCCTGATAGTATCGCCAGATAGGTAGATGGAGTCTGCTACACCCAAACTATCCACTTTCACCCACTTAGGCTCTCCAGAAGGATATGCACCTATCACATAGCTACTATCTGGTGCCCATGGTGACAGTTGCCATATCTCTTGGCTAAATGCTATAGCACTGGACCATAGCAGCATGATTGTTATTAAAATTCGCATATATTTATACATTTTTTAAGAGATTACTAAATCAAATTTTAACGGCAATTGCTTCAGTAGCTTTGCCATAGTGTCTTTACTGCTTGTCACGTCTAGATATCCGTCCTTATTAATGTCTGCATGCTCCTTGCCTACAGCTATACATCCGAGCAACTGATAATGATAGTTGGCATTATGGATAAGAATAAACTGCCTACCAGGTACATTGGTGATATGGAAGTGATTGCCATATTTCGCACTTTTGCGCCTTACCACCTTATAAATTCCCGTTGGAATACAAGAAATTTTATTATTGTTTTGCAACCATGGCAACTCTAGTGTTTTCGCTACTACATTGCCTTTATATAGCATTTCTCCAAGCGTCTGCTTATCATCCGCTTGTATTCGATTGATATATACTTTATCATCCATCATAAATCCTTTATCTTCTATTTCTGGCCAAATCAATGACATATCTTAATAATATTTAAATACTTCCACATGTCCCACATTGCCACTTCCTTTTACAAATACGATTCTATTATTATCCAAATCAAATCGCCACTGTCTCAGTGCTAGCGTGCCTGTAGGCGTGTAGAGTTGTTTTACACCATTTATGTACAATTGCCATTTCTTTTTTATCGTTACTGTGTATTCATCTGATAAATTCACTAATACACTATAATTATCACCATCTACAGGCTCTACATAAGGAGTCGATATATTGGACCATTCTTCCCAGTATTGTAATCCATTAGCTACACCACCTACATTGTACAAGTCCACACTTCCGTCTGGAACGGGAAATTCCGTAGGTTCTATTTCAGGCTCAGGTATTGGTACTACATTGATACCGTCGTAATCTTTGGTCACTTTCCACAATATAGCATTGAATGTAGTGTATGCACCTGGTCCAGATGCTATGGTCTCCATCTGTATAGGTATGTACACATCACCGTCAAATACTATCTGATCTCTAGGCGATATCATGCTAGTGTTTTTGTAGAAAAGCGACATCTTTAGTGTATTGGATGGCTTTGCTCTCATACTTAGCATCTGACGCAACATCAGGTCTTGTATCGGTCTTGCAATACCACCATCAGGATCTGTCCACAAGGTAGTAGGCAATTGATCAAAATTTGGATTTCCATCTACTGCCATAAATAACTGACCCAATAAGGTTTTACTTTCTGAAGCATCATAATATCCACACTTTACATTATAAATCGTGCTATTGCGGATGTCTCCTATCTCATATCTCTTGATCTCTGCAGGTTGCTCATATAGGTCTTCATAACTACCACCTATGATTACCCTTGATTTATTGGCGATGGTGACACCTACAGCTGGGAAGCTAGATATTACTGTATTGTTTCGAGTACTGACAAATGAGTTTATTTTTATACGCAATTTACCTTCAGCTTGTATCTCATTGCTCTGTATGATGAGCGCTGTATTGCGTATAGCATCTATCCATGCTTTATAGGTGTCGATGCCTTGGTTTACAAATGTCTTTGAAATCTTGATAGTGATAGGCGATGATACTAAGGACCAGTTGAGCGTCGGTACAGTGCCACCTTGCGCTATGAAATATTTATTGTCTATCGTCAGGTTTAGTGTATTGTTGTATAGTGGATCATCGGCCACCAAATAATAATCACCTATAGATATCTCCACTACTAGTGTGTGTACTATAGTCATCGTGGACTGATAAGTGATATCTGTCCAAGGTGTGCCTGTTATATTTAGGAATAATTGAGATATCAGTTTATTGCCCGTAGCGATGATCCAACCAAAATAGTGCGGCCCTGCATTGTCGCTACCTATGATCATCCCATTTATATAATTAAAGAATGATTTGCTCTGCTCTAGTACTACAGCTTTGAAAGCTGGCAGCCTTCTTTGTGTTATATTGGGAGCGGCTAGTAGATTATTATCACTATCATAGTTGTGCTGCACCTTGGTAAGTGGTGAACCATCTATAAGAAGTCCACCTGGTTGTATGAGATATTGTCGGGTAGTGATATTGCTTGGTAAGTTGTCCATATAGCCCAACTGCTCGAAATGATACATACCATCATAGACCACTCTGGCATTAAACCCTGTAAGTAGATCCGTCAATGCATCCCAACATGATTTGTATTTCCTATAAGTTGGTGATATTTGCTCATACCAGTAATTGCGCACCTTTACCTGTTGCCATATATCGCCAGCGACGCTGTTGACTTCCGTCCAGTTGTTTGCAGTAGAGTACAATGGGTAGTTGATATTCGCATCATTGAGCACATTTTTAAAGAAATCTACTGTGTCTATCTTTTCTAGGATATTGCGAAAATGATCCGCAAATGTGGCTGTCTGGATCGCGGCTTCTGCTGTAAGGTCAGTGTATGTATCTGGTCGGTACTCTATATCTTGCAGATCGGTGATGCCGTCTATGGCCGTCACTACAAAATCACCATATCTATCGAGCAAATAATCACCTACATCTGGCAATATCTTGCCCATGAAAGCAAAACTACTCGCTGCCTTTGTCACTGTGACATAAAATCTACCTTCGTAACTATTGGTCAGCGCGTTATAAAAATCTTGTACGGCATTTTCTTGTGTAGTGGTGTATTCTGGTGATCCGTACAATACTGTGAATGAAAGCGATGATGGTACGATGCGCTTGTATGGATCATCAGGAGCACCTTCTTGTTTTATTTTGAAAAAATCATCGCTTAACTTGAATTCTATCTCAGGATCAGATACCGACTCTCTATCATAGATGATGATGGTAAAGACATTGTTATTATTTGTTCTATGTATGGATTTTAGTATTCTCATGCTACGCCTCGGAGTCTCTTATCTAGGTGAATACTATAATCCGTCATGATCTTGAGATCACCATTTCTGATGATGACACTATTATCATTTTGCTGTGGCATTCTAGCTCCTTGTGTATAGTGACCTGTGACACGTGCCGGTACTACGCTTTCGCCTTTATGGAGTTTTGCAAGACCATCTGACTTGACATAGTTGGTACCGATGGCAAGCGATGGCAGTGGTGCGGATGCTATGGCGGCAATGTTTAGGGCACCGATAGCTTTTATAAACGGCACCAAAGGCAATCCTGCTGGTCCTAATGCTATCGCTTTTGCCACACCTTCGAACATACTCACCGTGGCATTGAATATACCAAGTATTTTGTTTTGTATGGCGGTTTTTCGAGCTATGGCGGCACGTTCTTTGGCAGTTTTTTCTTCTATTGCTTTGAGCTTTTTGGCTTTATCTTCCTCTATTGCTTTGAGTCTCTTAGATTTATCATCTTCACCTAGCAATGACTTTTCGATTGTATCTCTTTCTAATGCAGATGTAAGCTCAATAGATTCTATTTGTTTATTGGTTTTCTCATCTAGCGCTGCGCTTTGATTATTGTAAAATTGCGTAAATAATTGATCTAAAGGACCAATTATACCACTCGCAGCTTCGAATGATTTGAGCAAACCACTCACACTATTTGACATTGTACCGATACCAGGATTAGCACCTATCTTAGAGAGCGCTGCATTAATTTTGCTCATCACATCAGCAGTGACATTACCATCTTCGACTATTTGTGATAACGCACTATTGATCGCTCCTAGCTTTTCACCACGCACATCTATGTCAAGTCCTACTGATGCCTTCAGGTCTATGGTAGCGAGTTTCTTTTTGAGATCATCGAATATATCAGCATTCTCGAAATCAAACAATCCACCTTTTATCACCTTGAATGTAGGCGGCTGTAGGGCTTTGAGTTTTGATTGCAGGTCTTTGATCAATGGATCTGTGATGTCTCCTGTCTGCGCAAATGCCGTCTTGATAGCAGACGATAGTACACTTATCTTTGCATCCACTCCATCTGTATCTATACCTAGCTCTATGAATGCATCTATCTCAGCAAGTTTGGTCTGTACGTCGGTGCGTATATCATCGATTGGAAAATCCAGACTGCCTTTGATCACAAATGTAGGCGGCACACCAGATAGCCTTTGTATCATGGCTTCCGATGCTGCCAGTATGCCTTCTTTCTCTTTCAGCTTGCTGATCTCACTATTGATGTTTTTGAGTAGTGAGTTGCTCGGATTGGATTGGTAGGCGATGGATAGTTGTTTGATGCGCTCTTGAGCAGCAGATATTTGCTGCTCAAGGGTAGGCAATTGTTTTATGGTCGCACCTGTGGCAGTGTTGTTTTTAGTAGTTGATTTGGTATTATTGTCTATTATACCTGTGTACTTGCCAGTGAGATCATTTACTCTCGCTTGTGAAAATGCAATGTCAGCTTGTAATTGCTTAAAATCTGCACTCTCTACGTTAGTATTGTTCAACTGCTCTTTTAATGAGTCGAGTACTTGTGTCGCTCCTTTTAGTTCATCTTGGAATGATTTTCCATATCCTGTGCCCCTTATAGAACGCTGTCCTGTGGTAGCACCTAGTTTATTTAATTTATCCTGTTTTACAGATGCAGCAAGACTTTTACGACCTTTTTCTTGTAAACCTTCGAATCCCTTATCATTGATAGTCTGCAGATCATCTATAAGATCAGTCATGGTGCTAAGTGCCGATTTTGCAAACCTACTGAAAACACCATCACCTTTATCAACAGACAATATAAATCCTTCCCATGCAGATGTCATGAGCTCCAATTTACCCTTTGCAGTGTCTAGCCTTTGGTCTGTCATTGTTTTGAGTGCACCATCTACATTGGTGATGGATGCCTGTAGTCTATTCAGTTGAGTGCTATTTTCTGCAATGATTACAGCCGCTCCTGCTGATGTTTTACCAAATATATCTGTAGCTGTTTTTAGCTTATCCTGACTATTGGACACACGTGCCAATGATTGTTCGAATGTGAGACCACTTTTGGCACTATCCAGCATTATATCTCTGAGTGATGTACCTGCTGTCTCCGCTCTCACGCCGCGGTCTGCTAGAAGTCCTAGTATGGCAGTGGTTTTTTCTAGAGATATACCCATCTGATTGGCGGCTGTACCCACATAAGGTAAAGCAGTCTGTAATTTGGAGAAATCTAATGCAGACTTTGTAGTGGCAATAGCCAATGTATTCATTACGGCATCTGCCTTAGATGCATCTAGCCCAAATGATCGCAATGCGGCACCACCTAGCGCGGCTGCACTTGCTGCATCAGTACCTACAGCCACCGAGAAATCTCCAATGGCCTTGGTAGAGTTTAGTATTTCGGTTTCGTTAAATCCTAGCTTGGCAAGTTCGGTCTGCAGCTGTACCACTTGTGTAGCAGTAAATGAAGACTCAGCACCGATTTTTATAGCGGATGCCGTGAGCTTTTGCATCTCGCTTGTAGATTTTCCAGCAATAGAACCAAGATCTGCTACAGCTTGCTCAAAGTTGGTGATAGTACTCACAGCATTGGCACCCAAAGCTGATAATGAAAGTGCTGCAGTGAGTGGACCAGCAAATGACAATACAGATGACTTAAAGCCATTCATGATTTTTTGAGTCTGAGCAAAATCTCGACGCAATCCATCATTTCTTGCTCCTACTTCTATGAATACACTTCCTAAGCTAAATGCCATTTTATTTTCTATTTAAGTATCTTTGATATATTGCATCCATTTTATCAGATTGCTCCTTGGTAAGCGCTTTTGGTTTGTCATTGATACTTTCTACTTGCTCATCAGCAAATTTCAAAATATCGGTCGGCTGTATAGGTCTAGATTTGCCATTTTGCATCATCTGCATCAATACAGCTGTCTGGTATCGCATCACAGACCATTGCTCTCGGCTCAAGGATTCAGCTCTACGGCTAGCGGATCGGACATAAGCGATGATATCAGGTATGCGAGCTTCGAGATATTCTGATGGCTTTAGTCCGTAGTAATATGCTTGGTCACGTAGCTCATAATAAGTGAGCGCATCACCTGCACCATCACTACTTACTCTGTCGTCTCCGCTCCTTTGTTTGGGTCTATGATCTCATTTACTACAGCTTGGACAATATTGCCGTACAAATCGGGATTGGTGTCTATCTCTTTTGATACTTGATCTATAGTAATCTTACCATCACAAGCTGCTACAAAAAGACCTATATACTGCAAAGGAGTCATTTGCCTAGGCATCCAGCTGAATAATTCTAAAGCTGGTATTCCTTGCGATGATGCATAGTTTAGCGCTACCATCGTCGTTATTTTTGGTTGTACTTCTACATTACCGATTTTCATACACTACAATATTTTGATTTAAAAAATTAATAAAGAGTGGAGACATACTGCTGTACATCTCCACATGTGTTTTCTTATGCTGTGAGTGCACTAGTGAGTGCTCCGGTACCTTCAAATTGGAATTCACCTGTCACGTTTTCCTTATTGGTGGCCGTGATAGATACAGATGATAGATAGGCTTGTCCTGCAAGCTCCCAGTCACCTGTCACATCATTGCCCATTACTAGGTCGAATACAGTACCTGCGATGAGTTTATCTACTGCAAATTTTCCATTTTGGCCAGTGGTCCTGACCAATACAGATGTGGAAGCTGTAAACGCCTTTTGACCTGGCTCTACGGCTCTCCATCCACCTACGATGTCCTTGCTAGATGTCTCACGCATCTCTGCTGTGATATTGAGTGTACACTCGGTGCTATCTGCGAAGGCTGTTCCATTATGAAAAAGCCTGAAATATGTACCATTGTAAATTCCTGTCGTTGCCATTTTATTTTATTGGATGTGTTTAATGAAAAAATTATTTTACTGTTGTGTCCTTTTGGGTCGGGACCACCGTTTTGTCTGGCTTATCTGATTTGTCGGTTTTTTTTCTGATCTCTTTTGGATCATCAGTGATGATGCCTTGAGCTTTGAGTTCAGCAGCTTTGGAGCGCATCATATCTGTGGTTTCGCCTACATTGAATACTGTATATGGTTTGAGAAATTTTACTAGCATATTGCTTTTATTTATAAATTATGGTGAAATCCTGTATAAATCGCTTCACTTCAGCTACATCATTGCCATCATTGTAAGCTCTTGCAAAGTCTATGAGCGTGATGATACTATCTCTATATCCGATCATTGTTGTCCTGATATCGTCCCTGATGGCTTCGAGTGTCATGTAGGCATCTTTATGCCCGATCACTTCTATCCGGTAAGTGCTTTCGTATGGTCTGGTTTCAGATGTCAGGTCCTTGCTGCCTTCGCTATTGGTCGTCATATCTTTGATCAGAATGATGCCTGTAGTACTTTGCAGGTTTACATTCTGATCTATGAAGTCCATATACACTGCAGCGCTAGGGAATGCAGCTTTGATAAGCTCATATATGATCTGCGATATCTTCATATTTCAAATCCCCTTATTGATTTACCAGCTTTGTCAAATTCCTTTTTGATCTCATTCCTTAGATTGTCCAGTATCTGGTTTTTGGTCTCGTCGTATGTCTCAAGTACAAATGGCTGACCTTCTACACGCTTGCCAGATGGATGTATAAATCCAAACTCTATCAGGTTGGCATGATTACCACCACCTTTGCCGTATTTTGGGCCGATCATGATCGACTTTTTACGCTTTCGCGAAGCGATAAACTTGATAGATCGCTCTAGATTGCCTGTATCTCCTACGGGTGCCTTTGCTTTCATCGTGGTGACAGCTATCTTACTGGCTCTACGGAGCAATGTTTTGGCCTGTATGGATTTGTCTAGATACTTCATCAAGTCTCCAGCATTGCTCATCACTCTAGCTATCTGTTGATCTACGGTACTCATACTACTGCTTTGGCTTTGATGATGAGAAATCTATTCGGATACCTGGTATCATCGATGCTGATGATATCGTACTTCTTGCCGTCGTATTCTATCCAGTCTGTTATCGTAAGTGGTGATATATACCTGATCACGATCTCAGGTGTCTGCACTTGTGTCTCTTTGTCCACCAATGTGCTTTCGTCCATCTGTCTAGGCTGTCGTATGCGAGCCTGTACCGTGGTGGCCGATGTGGTATGTGTCTTATGTCCGAGCACATTGGCCGAGCTGGATACGATACGCTTTATCACTATACGATGACGTAGGTCAGCGATGCGGATATGTCCTTCGAGCTGCCTACTTTGCTTCATCTGCTATGATTTGCGTACGACTGTGGAAATGAAATACTGACCTTACTATGTAAAGAACTTTCATGTACATGATACTATCACCAGCTACGATATTTTTCTTTTTGAATGTAGAGATTACCACCAATTCTCTACCATCTAGCGATAGATAAGCAAGCTGTACCAAGCTACTTGCCGTGATGGTGCCTTCTGGTGATGCTGGTGTATGATGTATGTACATAGTACAAATGTAGGCATGTAGATATGGGTAGTTGTTACGGGATGTAACGTGTGGATAATTAGTAATTTACAATTCGTAATTACTAATTTGTAAAGGCTTTACGGTTGATAAAACACTCTGAGTGGTGCTAGTAGATTGGTGAGTGAGTTGCTAAATTTGCTCTCTACGATCTCCCTATTTTCGGCAAGATGCGCTACTAACATCATGATAGCGGGCTTGTAGATATCATAGTCATAATGCTGTGTGGCAGTGTAGGTGATGATGATATTACTACCTGATGTGGGCCATGCGGTTACCTTGGGCGTGATGTATGGTGGTGTAGCTATATTGCAAAGGACGATATTGTCAGCTTCGATAGTGGTAGTATCTCCTTCTGTAGATAGATAGGTCATAGATGTGATGGCAGCGCTCTCCGTCGCTAGTGGTAGGAACAAAGGACCAAGTCCTGATGATGGAAATTCTTTATACGATACTTGTACGGTCTTGGCTACTAGCGCTATACTGCAATGCCGCTCTACCCATCTGCGAGCTATCTTGATCCATACATTGAGCTGCGATGTAGATGCATCGCTCGGTAGGTAGCAGTGCTCTATCACATCGGCAGGTGTGACGATCTCTGTATATCCAGCATTGTCTTTTGCTATGTATTGCATTGTGCGTATTATTTTATAAAAAAGAGTCGGGAATTCCCCCGAAACCCGACTCTCTAACAAAATGATCTGAGTATGAAAATAATGAAAAGCTGCTTATGCTGTGAAATATCCTTTGACGATAGCTTTAGGATTGGCCAAAGCCCAATCTGCAAAAGACACTTCTTTGGTCACTGTACCTAAATCTGAACTTGCTTTGTCCACGATCAACTCACGTACGCCCCAAGTGGCCATGTGCAATTCTTTCCAGTAACCAAACAAAATGGATTGCAGGTTTGATCCTGAGCCTTTTGTAAGGTTGATAGGTGAGAATGTAGTGACGTGTGCCTTGTGACCCTTGAACATGTCCAAGATATTTTCGTTCCACTCAAACAATCCAGATCCTGCATCTACTGCCAATGCCATTAATTTGGCACGCATAGTAGGTGATGTCACCCATGCTGGCATGGTACCTTCTGCATTGTTGCTCGCTGGCGCATTGAGCATGGTCAATATCAATGCCCTGGTAATAGCCTGACCATTTGCTGAAGTAACATCCGTCACATCAGTATCGTCAAGCATACCTACAGGTGCGGCCGCTCCTATGGCTTTGATCAAATTGGCATTGATAGCGTTGATTCTTGCTCTATCGAGCGTCAATCTCAAAATCCTGTCTGCTTCGGGACCAGCTTGTGCCTGCAAGTACCATCCGCTTGTGGTTTTTGCCAAGATTGCTTTTGGCTCAAGCGTTTTAGCTCTCACATTTGCAGCTACTGCACCAAAGTTGCCGTTTTCTGCAACAAAGCCAGCTACTGCGGTCATGTCTGCAATAGGCAGCTTTGCTATGCCTACAAGACCAGTGTGCATGGTTGCGCCCAATTGCTCTGCAAATAATACTTGCTTATATCCTTCTGCTGTAGATAAGGTCTGTGTCTTACCAAGATTACCAGCATCTAGTGCAGTTGCATAATCAGAACGATATACCATATCTGGGATCATCACACCACCTGAAGATGGAATATTACAATCTCTCGCTATTTTCAATCCTTCCTCATGTGCTTCTTTCTCTGCACCAGCGTAAGGCGTTTTTTGTGCCTGCATCTGCAATGCTCTAGTGATAGAGAATGCCTTCTGGAGTTTTTCTTCATCTGTGGTCGGTCTCTCTGGTCTTCTATGACCTAATCTTTCTGACTCCGCTTGTGCTGCACGTTTCACGACGTCTTCAGCTGCTTTGGCGTCTGCTAGGTCTGTCTCTAGGGCATCAAGTTTGGCAGTTAAACCACGCATCTCTGTGAGTTCATCAGCGGTGAGTGTCTCGTTATTTTTGATTTTGTTTGCAAAGAATGTATTGCGGCTCTCTATTTGCGCCCTTTCATTCTGCAATTCCTTTAATGTTTTCATTACTAAGAATGTTTTTTTTGTGTGTTGTGAATAATGTTTGATTGGTGCAACCGAGCTGCTATATATCCATCTTCAATAGTCTGAGCCTTTGCTCCGTGAGTAGGCTTGTAGCTGCGAGATGTGATGTATCTGTATCTTGTGTTTGTTCCTGTGCCTCTGCGGAGTTGTAAAACTCTAGCGCTCTGGCTTGTGTGCGGAGTTTTGCCTTCGGGTTGGAGCCTTTCATGACGATGCCCCACATGAGTAGATTCCAATTGCGGAAATAAACGAGATTAGGATCTTCGCCTTTGTCTTTTGCGCCACGGGTATGCTGTACGATCTCGGCTACTATGGATGCTGAGCGTATCATACCTTGCTTTATCTTGGATACTACCTTTTTGGCTTTTGGATTGTCGTCTCCTTCCTCTGGATAGAATCGGCCTATGAGCTTCCCATCCTGAAAGAATGCTGGACCAGTACCGATCACATCATCAGGATCAGTACTATCGAATGATGGATGTCCATACGTCACTATAGGATCAGAATTAAAGTCTGTGATATTGCCACCATTCATTCGGAAAACTGTACGGTGCTGATCTGCCAGCTCATTGGAAAGCTCAAACTCATAATACTCCTTGCCTTGATCATCGGTCATGGCACGTGGCACTATATTTTCTACTCTTTTGTGATAGAGTCTATTTTCTATGTCCATGCTTTGCGTTGTGTAGTACAAAGATGGATTGATATAAATGGGTAGATGTTACGGGATGTAACGATGAAAAAAAAATACTAATTAGTAATTGTTAATTAGTAATTTCCTTTGCTGCTTCTTGATTGACTGCCTTCTCTACAGTAATCATATTATTGCCTTGTATGAAGTACTCATCTCCATATGGTACTGCATTTAGCTCCATACGGTCACGGATCTCATTTCTATTTAGCACACCGATATTGAACATCTTCTGGTAGTAGTCGCCTTTTGTGGCTGTGTCGGTGAGTAGGATATTATCATAATTATGATTGAGATAACAGCGCTCTCCTGGTGTGAACGCTTTTAGATTGAATTCTTGCTCCATCATGGTGACGATGGGTAGAATACAATTTTGCCAGTAATCGGTATTGAGCGCTTCCAAGCTATTGTATGGTGTACCTTCTGTAAATCCTATCTTTGGTGGTGGTACATTGAAGATACTACATATCTCTTTTTTGTTGAGTCCTGATGACTCTACATATTGTGCGTTGGATAGTGGCATTTCGTTTTTAAATTGCTTGAGCTGTCCACCACCGGTGATGATGCCTATCTGTCCGCCTTTCTCTACACCACCATATATATCACGGAAATGTGTGCGTAGATTGCTGATCTGATCTGGTGTGAGCTGTGCGCTACTCTCTGGATATTCTACTACTCCACCTAGGAACATTCCGTTGGTATAGAATGTATTGATAAACTTGGCTGCAGCTTTCTCTTTGCCTACTGTAGTGGCATGAAGGTGGATCTTGCTATATCCTATATCGTCACGTCCGATGTCTCGCAGGTGGATGACTTCGGATGGGCGATAAACACCTGCATACATGCGATCATAACAGTTGTACCATAGATCACCATTGCCATCACGCCACGGATACATATCCCATGGCTGGATATATTTATATCTGATGATCTGGCCGCGTGTGTTGGATATAGGTAGCGCGTAGGCATTTCCCCATAGCAAAAAATCTACTATCAGATCACGCTTAAAGTTGTATGGTGTGACATTGTAGTCTGGCTCTCTGGTCCATAGGTCATACTGTGTATGTGTGACGGCGTCTACCTTGGTACCATCTGGATTGATCTGTCGAATGGTAGTAGGTAGTGTAGCGATGGTCCTAGATATAGTATCGACACAGGCATAGACTGTAGATACACCAAGTCCATCAAGCGGACCTGTGACGGTGGTGGCATTGTTGCCAAAAATAGACCAAAATCCATTACCATTGCCTGATGATGACCTTGATACTACTTTGGTTTCTTTTATACCAAACAGCCTTTGTATGGTGTCTCTTTTTGTCACTTGACGAGTTTGTCTATGAATGGATCTGTTACATCCAGTTTTTTGAGATATTCTACAATGAGCGACATGTGTGTCTGATACTCTTTTATTTGGCTTTCTAGCATTGTCACTTTTTTACTGAGTGTTGCTACTTCATCTCTTAGCTCCTTATTTTCTTTGATGGCATCATCTATCATATTGCTCTCTTTCTGTTGATTATTTTCAATACGTCGGATGCGTGTGTCGAAAATACGAGTCAAGACGCCTGATTTACCAATCAAGAATCCTGTAACAGCTGTGACTACAGCCGCAATGATGCCAATGGTCGAAATATCTTCCAAATCTTAATTAGTCTCTTAGACTTTCTTCTGCCTTGACCTTGGTAGTAGTGGTGAGTTGTGCTAGAAATAGCGCTACCATAGAAGCGATACTCACTATCTGTGCTACTGTGCCTGTCCACGCTTCAGGTATATTGACACCAGACTGCGCAAGTAGCTGTGGCAATCCTGATACTACCAATGCTACTGCACTGATGATCTGCACTACTTTGAAAAACCAAGGTGTCTTGGAAAATAATCGAACTAAAAGCTCTACGATAAAATCTGACATGTTAAAATATTTTTTTGAGTAAAGGAATAATGGTGCGGAGATATGGCCATATCAGTGTGATGATCTGCAGACATATCTTGGCTAGCTTGTATATACGGCTTACCTGATATATCTTGATGGGTTGGATATAATCTTTGCCCTGGAATAATAGGTCTTGGCTATTGTCTAGCAATGTAAGCAGCTTTGCAGCTGGTGAGTCTGCATTTTGTTCTGTGGCTGCTAGTCGATTGATATTCTTACTGTATTCTACTGATGTGATTGCTGCCATATATCCTTGTGTGTGACACAAAGATGAGTAGATTGTAGTGTGGTCTTGTTACGGGATGTAACGTATGGAAGATGGGTTTGTTAATTTAGTAATATTCCATTAATTGGACTATTGACATTAGAGATAATATTATGACTCATGTGTGTGTAGATCATGGTGGTCTTTACATTATTATGACCTGCTAATACCTTGATGATATTTATATCCGTACCACCTTCGCACATATGCGTGAATGAGCAATGACGCATAAGGTGCGTATATACTCTTTTGTGTATCCCTGCTTTGTCAGCAAGTTGCTTTACAACCTGGAGTACACTTCTATCAGTATATTGGATATCAGTTTGGCCGTTGAGTACATATTCTTTTGATCTGTATTCGCGATAGTATTTTTCTAACAATGGTATCAATGATTCTGGCAGCATTACTTGCCTATCCTTGTTGCCTTTGCCAGCGATGATATTTATAATCATCCTGGACCTATCTATGTGAGACCATTTAAGATTAATCAATTCAGATACACGAAGTCCACAAGCATATAGAATACTGAGTATGACTTTGTGCTTTAAGTTGTCACATACATCGAACATCCTTTGTATCTCAATTTTGGATAATACGATAGGGAGCTTTTTCTCTGCTTTAGGATATGGAATTTTTTGTATCTTGGATGGCATACCTACTGTGTGCTTATAGAAGCTATTGATAGCACATAATCTGTGTTTTCTTGTATTGATAGTAGTAGCTTCTAGTAGCCAAAGTTTTATTTTTTCATTGGGGATCGATTTTGGTTCTATCTCATTTTTGAAATGTGCCAAGAAGCAGTTTACCTGACTGATATAATTTTTGCGAGTATTATCGGAGTTGTAAAGTAAGCGAATGTCTATCGAATACTTATCAGACCATTTTCGAATATCCATACTTTAATGTTTTGGTTTATAATTAATTATGATTAGATAATACATATAGTAGTTATGTGCAACCCTAAAAGAGCCGCAACTGTGAAACAAATTCTTTGAACCTTTCTTCTCCATCATTAAAATATTTAGTATCAATTTCACAACCAACAAAACGCAACTTGGCTTTATTTGCTGAAATCCTACTGCTGGCACTTCCTAAATGAGTATCTAAAATCAAATCGCCTTCTTTGCAGTATCTATCAAAAATCCAATCATATAAATAAATCGGTTTTTGAGTTGGGTGTATTCGTTCAAGTCCATCTTTAGCGTTTGCACCAACCCAACTCTTGGTTATTTTTCGTAATGCTCCACCAAATGAAGTCCAAGCCAATTCTCCATCAGCAAAATCATTATCGCCAGTTCCTTTATCCCAAAATAACCAAGATGAAGTTGGCTTCAGGTGTTCAGTCATATAGTTTCCACCCCAAACAATTTGATTTTTAGACACTCTAAATAATTGCTCCCAATATTCAGCAGTAGGAATAGAGTTATCCCAATCGTTTTTGCCTCTGTATATTTTACGTTTACCATTGCCAAGTTGCATTTTGTTTGCTCCAATTCCGTATGGTGGGTCAACCACAGCAAGGTCAAAGAATTTGTCAGGATAGCGTTTCATAACCTGTATGCAGTCCTCATTGAAAACTTCCGAAAAGGGCTGCACATAACAAGGGTTTTGCGTCAGGCGGGCTGACGTGCTATCCTCAACATTTGTATCTCTATCAATCATTTGTGCTTAAATTAAAGTTTCGTTTTTCAAATCCCGCCCGAACGCAAAGCCCCGAACCGTTATGACACATCAAAAAAAACGGTAAGGAGAAAATAAGAAATTATCACATTTATGTATTTTAATTATCTTATAAGGTGGCATTTCTGATCCTACATATTTATTTCTAAATTTCATTTCCGCATGATAAGCA
>CALLKE010000082.1 GCA_938008555.1 uncultured Pedobacter sp. | reverse complement strand
AGGGTTTTAACGTTTGAGGGCCAGGCTTTGTTTAGAAAGCACTAACTAGTGCGATATTGTTCAAATAGCTTTAGTTCAAGTTCGAAGTTGAATACCGGGTTTGCTTAACTGGGAGGAAATCATGCTTGGGACGAAGTTTACCAAGGAAGAAATTTTCCTTATTGAAAAGGAGTTTCCGCCATGCGTAAGGCTAATTCAGCAATGGGAAAAATGGTTCTATAAAACAAATCATGACTGAGTTATGAGCAGACATGGAGATGAGCTTTATTATCTTGGAAGCGTGCTGAAAAACTAAGGACGAGAAAGAGAGCTACTAAAATGAAGTTGCTGTATATCCGTAGCAGTGATGAGGGTATAAAAAGTTTTGTGGGATTGATTGCATTGAATCCCACAAAAGATCACATTTATTCAGTCTAAATGCATTAAAGAAATGTAAAGCAAAGCAAGCCAATTAACGCTGAAGCTGCTAGGACATACATGACTTTAAGCTCAAAATAGAACAGTCCAATCAGGGCTGCAAATGCAATTAGTGCAGCAACAACATCAAAAGAGCCGTTAAATCCTGTTGGCCAAAGTACATGATAAGAAAAAAATAGGGCAAGGTTTAGAATCACACCAACCACAGCCGCTGTAATTGCAGTTAACGGGGCTGTAAATTTAAGCTCATTATGTGTTGATTCGATAATCGGTGCCCCAGCCAAGATAAAAACAAAAGAAAAAAGGAAAGTAAACCAAGTGACAAGCGTTGCTCCAATAGCTCCTGCTAAGAATAGATGATCTGAGCCTAAGAGTGCTTGGTTAAATGCTCCCAAAAAGCCAACAAATGCGACAACCATAATTAAAGGACCTGGCGTACTTTCACCTAGTGCCAAACCATCTATCATTTGAGTCGGACTTAACCAGCTGTAATAGCTCACAGCACCCTGATAAACATAAGGCAATACTGCATAGGCACCACCAAAGGTGAGCAGGGCTGCTTTAGTGAAGAACCAAGCCATTTGGGTGTAAGTATGATCCCATCCCAGCGTCAAGCTTAGGCTCAGGATTGGAATAAACCACAGTAGACCACCAATGAGCAGAATACTGCCCAAACGTTTCCAGCTAAAGATTGCATGTTCAGGTGTAGGAGTATCATCATCAATTAAAGCACGACCATAATCTTTTTTACTCTGCTGGTGTGCGTTTCCACTAGAAAATAGGTTTGGATATTTTTTACTGGTTAGATAACCAATGATTGCGGCAGAGAGCACAATTAAAGGAAAGGGTAAGTTGAAGAAAAATATAGCAATAAATGAAAGAGCTGCAATCAGCCATAAGAATTTATTTTTAAGTGATCGGCTGCCGATTCGATGCGTCGCATGAAAAACAATAGCAACAACAGCAGGTTTAATGCCGTAAAAGAGGCCAGCAATAATGGGTACATCACCAAATTTTACATAAACCCATGAAAGACCAATTAAAATAAATAGCGATGGTAGTACAAAAAGAATCCCAGCAACTAAACCACCGACGGTTCTATGCATTAACCAACCGATATAAGTTGCTAATTGTTGTGCTTCAGGGCCTGGTAAGAGCATACAATAGTTAAGTGCATGCAAAAATCGCTTCTCTGAAATCCAACGCTTTTGTTCAACCAGTTCTTGGTGCATGACCGCGATTTGACCTGCGGGTCCCCCAAAACTAATAAACCCCAATTTAAGCCAAAACAGAAAGGCTTGCCAAAATGAAACAGTTTGGATGTCTGTTTCTGGGGAGGGAATCTGTTCGTGTTGCATGATTATTCTCTGGATAGGTTGGCGTATAAGCCATCAAATATATGATTAGATAATTCAAATAGTTGGTCATCATTGTTTATTTGGCTTCGAAGACCTTGCATGACTTTTTCAATCCCTATTGCTTCAGGCGGTTCAATCCCACCCACATCAAGGTAATGCACAATTTCAGCAATTTTTTGGAGTGCTGGTGTTTCTAAATTAAAACTATGTAAAAGCACTTCAAAGGTGACCCAGTGATTGATGTGGCTGAATCTTGCGCCATCAAAATCGAATCCTAATGCGTGTTCTGGGCAGTCAGTTGGATGCTCTAACCAAATAAATGTAGGTGTGGCGTCAATAAAAGTCTTAATTAGCCATGCAGAAGCTAAGCGATCAATCCAAGGTCTTTGTCGGGTTGCCCAACATTGATTCTGATAGTTCGCTTTGTTTAAGACTTGAATGTAGGCTTGTCTTGCTTTGGGTTCATTGACTTCACCTAGACGTGCAATTGCGAGTTCCAATAATGAAAGTTCATTGAGGACCTGTGCTTGAGTCTCATCTGGATAATAGTCAATATCTACAAGTGCATTGATCCCTTTTCTGAGTTTGCGAACTTGCTTGAGTAACTCTTTCTTTTCATCTTGAGTTAAGCGATCTTTTAACTCTATTAATTGTTTATAAAGAGCATCATATTCTTCTTTTCGACTGAAAATAGTCACAATATCCAAATTTGCAACCGACTCAGCGTTAAATACATAGGCCGTTCCTTGCTCTGAAACAACATCATGAACGATAGGATCAAATTTTTCGCTATGAGTCATAGGGAGGATATAGACGCCATCTCTAAGGGTTGCGGCCCCACTTGCCTTCAGCGATCGCCATACTCTCATGCGTGTGGTTGTGTTCTGTGTGGGAAGTGAGGATATGAGTAAGGATATTTTCATGTTATATACTCAACATATTTTGTTGAGTATATTATATTTTTTGATTGTTTAGATCATAATTTCTGCAAAGAATATCTATAAAACGAATATAGCCTTGTTTTGTTGCACAAATATTTACAAGCCACTGGTGGAGCTAACATATTCAAA
>CALLKE010000081.1 GCA_938008555.1 uncultured Pedobacter sp. | reverse complement strand
AGGCGAAGACACTCTTTCCCTACACGACGCTCTTCCGATCTGATTATTCGCCAAGAAGGCTATCGACTTTGGGGTAATAGAAGTTGTTCAAGTGATCCAAAGTGGGCTTTTTTATCGGTACGCAGAACTGCTGATTTAATTAATGACAGCTTGCTGCGCGCTCATATGTGGGCCGTGGATCGCAATATCACTCGTACCTATTTGGATGATGTGGTTGAAAGCGTCAATGCTTATCTGGCGCACCTCAAAGCTCTTGGCGCTATTTTAGGTGGGCAGTGTTATCCCGATCCTGAGCTCAACACTCCGGCTAATATCGCGCAAGGTAAAGTCTACTTTGACTTTGATTTCACACCGCCTTATCCGGCTGAACGAATCGTCTTTCGCTCCCATTTGATTAACGATTATATTAAGGAGCTAATCTAATGTTGCCAAAAATTCTAAAAAACTTTAATGCCTTTGTTGATGGTCGCGGTTATGCCGGACGTATTGATGAAATCAGCCTACCAAAGCTTTCCATTAAAACTGAGGAGCATCGTGCGGGTGGCATGGATATTCCTGTTGCTATTGATATGGGCATGGAAAAGCTGGAAGCAGAGCTCACATTTTCTGAATATGATCCTGAATTATTTAGGCTCTTTGGACTTGTAGATGGCAATGCTGTTTCACTAACCCTTCGTGGCGGTCTACAAGGCAGCGGTGACGCTGAAGCGGTGGTTGTGAATTTACGTGGTCAATTTAAGGAGCTGGACCCAGGTAATTGGAAACCAGCTGATAAGGCAACTCTCAAATGTACTGTATCCATCCGCTATTACAAATTAACCATTGATCGCCGCGAACTGATTGAAATTGATGCTGAAAACATGGTGCGCAAAATCAATGGCGTTGATCAAATGTCATCCCTTCGAACCGCTTTAGGGATTTAATATGCACAAAATTAAACTTATTGAACCAATTAAAATTGACGGGATAAGCATTTCTGAGCTGACTTTAAGACGTCCAAAGGTTCGAGATCGCTTAGCAGTTGAACGCAGTGGTAATAGTGATGCTGAAAAGGAAGTAGCACTCATTGCAAATCTTGCAGATATTCCAAAAGATGCTGTGGAAGAATTAGATCTCGCTGATTACGCCAAGATCCAAGAGGCATTGCAGGGTTTTTTGCTACCATCCGACCTGAAGACTTAAGGGCTAGTGTTTTATCTCTGGCTGCTTTTGCAAAGGGCGGGATTAGTGAATGGTTAGAGATGGAGATAGAGGAGTTTATCTTATGGCTTAACAGTGCGAGGGAGTTACAGAAAATATGACAGCCATTCATACTTTATCCGTTGTCATTGGCGCTGCACTTAAAGGTAATTTTAGCGCAACCATGTCCTCTGGCATCAGCCAATTAGGACGTCTTGGTCAAGCGATTAAACAACTCGACGCCTCAGGCAAAACAGTCGGAAAATTTCAGCAGCTTCATCGAGATACTTTGCTTGCTAAGCGTGGCTGGATGATTGCAGAAAAACAAGTTAAATCTCTTGCCGTGCAGATGGCAGCTACCGCCAATCCAAGCAAAGCGTTGGTCACAGAATTTGAACGCTCTAAAACAGCAGCGCTTAAGGCTAAAACCGCCTATCTTCAAAAACGTGAAGCCTTACATTCTCTTGAGAGTGAAATACGAAAATCCGGTCAGGATATTCAAAGTCTTATTTCCCAACAAACCAAATTAGGCGCATCTCTGCAAAAGCTCAAAGGCCATTATGTCGCACTCGATCGGATTATGCAGAAACGTCAAGGCGTATTAGCTCAGCGTGCTAATTTGCGTGGACAGTTGTTCGATGCAGTAGCGCTTGGAGCTGCTCTTGGGGCACCCATTAAAGCCGCAATTGATTTTGAAAGCGCCATGGCCGATGTTCGTAAAGTTGTTAATTTCGACACTCCTGATGGCCTTCAAAAATTAGGCGAAACCCTAAAAATCATGTCACGGGAGATCCCACTATCGGCTGCTGGACTTGCACAGATTGCTGCAAGTGGCGGGCAGCTGGGTATCGCTGCTAAAGATTTAGCAGGCTTCACTAATGTTGTGGCAAAAATGGCCACTGCTTTTGATATGTCAGCAGAAGAAGCCGGTGATGCCATGGCAAAGCTTGCTAACGTTTATCAAATCCCTATTACTGAAATGAGCAAACTTGGCGATGCCATTAATCATTTATCCGATAATACAGCCGCGAAAGCAAAAGATATGGTGCCAGCACTTAATCGTATTGGTGGTACAGCACGGCAATTTGGATTAACTCCTGTACAAGCCAGTGCACTGGCAGGCTCTTTTATCAGCCTTGGCAAAGCCCCTGAAAAAGCAGGAACAGCCATTAATGCAATGCTCAGTAAACTGCAAACCGCTGGCAAACAGGGTAAAAAATTCCAAGAAGCTTTGCGCCAAATGGGGATAAGCGCCAAACAACTTGAAAAGGATATCGGCCAAGATGCACAAGGCGCCATGATTAAATTTCTTGAAGCTATGGAGAAAATGGACAAGCAAACACGCTCAGGCATTTTGTTTGATCTTTTTGGAATGGAATACCAAGATGATGTGGCATTGCTAGTAGGCAGTTTAAATGAATATAAAAAGGCTGTGAGTTTAATTAACGATGAGACCAAATTTGCGGGCTCTATGCAACGTGAATTCGCTAATCGTGCCAATACCACAGCCAATAATTTACAACTTCTGAAAAATGGTCTTGCAGAAGTGGGGATGAATCTGGGTTCTGTGCTTTTGCCCCCTCTTAATGCTCTGGTCAAGGTGCTACGCACTGCAACCACTCAAATGGCAGGCTTTGCCGAAGCGCATCCCATTTTAACTAAAGTGATTATGGGTGTAACGGCTGCACTGATTGGCGGAAAAATAGCGGCTATTGCACTTGGCTATGCGTGGACCTTTATTCAAGGGGGTGCGCTTGCACTAGCGACAGCTTGGCGTGCTCTTTTAATTACTATCACGCTTGTTAAAGCAGGTTTTATCGGCGTTAATAGCGCTTCGCTGATTACCGCAGTACGCATGGGGGCACTTGCTTTTGGTGGTGCTCTTCAAGCCCTTGGTGCCTCGTTCATGGCTTTAGCTTCCAGGGTCTTTCCAGCAGTCATTACAGGTTTTCGTGCTTTAACGGTTGCTATGATGAGTAACCCTGTTGGCGCTATTGTCGGCGGAATAGCCATTGCTGCAACCTTGGTGATTACCAATTGGGAGAGTGTCAAAAGCTTCTTCATGACCATTTGGGAACCTATTAAGCCTGTATGGGAAGCCTTTGGTAATTGGCTTAATAGATTTTGGGAGAAAATCAAAACGCCATTTAAAGCGGTTGGCAGCTTTTGGGATAGAATGTGGGGCAAAAAAGAAGTACCAGAGATCCCCGTTCCCGCTATGCAACCAGTCAGTGAGGCGCTTAAACAACCCATGCCGCTTGCACAAAAAACCGCTCAAAACAACACCCAAAACAATAGTTTTAATATCAATGTTCAAGCCGCACCCAATCAAGACTCAAAAGCTGTAGCAGATGAAGTCATGCGTCGCCTTAAAGCGCAATCACGTGGGGCCTTATATGATCCTGTGGGGGCATTGCCATGATGCTTGCTCTTGGACCTTATCGGTTTTCCTTAAATACCAGCGCATATCAAAGTTTAAAGCGCAGCAGCGAATATCGTTGGCCTTCTATTGAGCGCATTGGCAAAGAACCTTTGCTTCAAGCGATTGGAGCAGGCTGTGACCGTATTGATTTAGACGGTGTGATTTATCCACATTTTCGCGGAGGCTTGGGGCAAATCAATGCCATGCGTGATTCTGCTGCAAAACAAGAACCCCTCATGTTAATTAATGGCCAAGGAAATGTTCTGGGTCGTTTTGTCATTACTCAAATTGAAGAATCACAAAATACTTTTTTAGCGGACGGCGCTCCTCGAAAAATTGAATTTAGATTGAGCCTTGAACGCTATGGTGAAGAATGATGACACGCTATCGCACCAAAGAAAATGATATGCTCGATTGGATCTGCTGGAAGCATTATGGCTTTCAATCGGGTGCTGTTGAAATTGTTTTAACGGCCAATCCAGAACTTGCTGAATGGGGTAGTTTTTTACCTGCGGGTCTTTTGATTAATTTACCAGAAATCCAAAAATCTGCCAAAAAACCAACGATTAAATTATGGGATTAACATGACGCCAGATTTTAATCTTTGGGTAGAAGGGCAAATGATTTCGGGGTTAATTAGGGATCGCCTAGTTTCTATTCGAATCACCGATGAGGCTGGCATTACCAGTGACACTGTTGAAGTTTGCCTAGATGATCGTGATTCCTTGCTTGAATTACCAAGAACAGGAGCAAAACTTCAAGTGTCAATTGGTTATCAAGAATCAGGTCTTGTTTCCATGGGTCTTTATATCGTTGATGAAATCTCGCTTGAGGGCTCTCCTCAAACGTTGAAAATCAAGGGGCATGCTGCCGATCTCAAAGCATCCCTTAAATCCCAAAAAATTGATGAATGGCATCAAAAAACCATTGGTGATCTAGTTAATACTATTGCCTCCAAACATGGTTATCAGCCGCGTGTTGCATCACAGTTTTCAAGCATAAAACTGCCACATATTGATCAAACGGCAGAAAGTGATATGCACTTACTCACTCGATTAGCTCAATTGCATGGTGCTATTGCCAAACCCGCCAATGGATTTTTGTTATTTGTCCCAGAAGGTAAAGCTAAATCCTTCACAGGACAATTAATTGGTGGAGGCACCTTAAGCCTTGATGAAATTTCAAGTTGGCGTGTGACTTTTGCTGAGCGCGATCAACATAACTCAGTCGCTTCCTATTGGCATGATCCTGATAAAGCCGAGCCCGTAGAAGAAAAAGCCGGTGATGGCGATCCCGTCCATACCATGCGCGGCGTCTATCCCAATGCAGGATTAGCCAAGGCCGCGGCAGAAGCAAAGCTCGAAAGGCTGACACGTGGGACACAAACTCTGAATATAACCCTTGCTGGTCGTCCGGAGTTAGTAGCCGAATCCAAAATATATTTATCAGGATTTCGGCCAGGGATTCCAAACGACTGGGTTATAACCCGTGCTGAGCATACATTGGATAGCAGTGGCTACACCACTTCCATTGAGGCTTCGCGCGATTTCAAAGGAGAAACGGATGACCAATAACCTAAAAAATGTTGGCCTCAAAAGGTGGAGCATAGATCGCAAAATCCCGCTTGGTATTGTAACAGCTCTGATTATACAAACTGTAACCGTTATTTGGTGGGCGGCCAAACTTGATACACGCGTTGTCATGCAAGAAGAATGGTTTCAAAAGAACCAACATTTGGCAGAAAAAGTTTTTCGGCTGGAAGAGCGGATTATCGCCCTTCACGAAGAAATCAATGAATTGGAGGCAAGAATTACCCATGGCAAATAAACCTAAAAATATTATTGATGAGCGTTTTGAACATGCTGTTAATTTTGTTTTGTCGCATGAAGGTGGATACAGTGATGATCCCGATGATGATGGTGGCGAAACCAAGTTTGGAATTTCAAAACGCAGTTATCCTCATGTTGATGTCGATGCTTTGACAGTCGAGCAAGCAAAAAACATTTACAAACGCGATTTCTGGGATACTCAGCTTTACAAAGATATCAAGGACATCAATCTTGCGACCAAAGTTTTCGATCTGGCGGTAAATATGGGATCAAGCTGGGCACATCGATTGATACAACGCGCGTTAAAATCTACCGGACAAAATATCGTTGAAGATGGTGTGTTAGGTCCAATCACTTTAACTGCCATTAACAAGGCTGATCTGACGGATTTGCTTGCGGCCTTAAAATCAGAAGCCGCCGGATATTATCGAACACTCGCAGCCACTCAACCTAGAAAAGCGAAATTTCTTAAGGGCTGGTTGAAACGAGCTTATGCATAAACTTTAACAGGAGACAAAAAATGAAAGCAGGCATTAAAACCACTGAATTTTGGGCAACACTTCTTGGTACTATCATTGTTGCAGGAACAGCAGAGCTGGGATTAACGCTTAATGAAGCATCCGTAGCCAGTATTGCAGCAATGGTGATTACATACGTCGTTGGGCGCGTGATGAATAAAAACACACAGGCCAAAATTGATCAGAAGTCTTGAGCGATGATGCCCCTTTGGCTATCTTCGCTGATTGCAGCTATTCGCGAATTCAGCCAAACTTTTTTAGCTTATATGCTTGGCCGAGAACGGTTGAAGCGTGAACAAGCGGAGGAAAACATAGAGCTCCATGAAACCTATGAAAAATTGGATGAGCAAAATAAATCTTATCGTGATCGGGGTAAGTCTGGTCTGCTTGAGCGGCTGCGCA
>CALLKE010000080.1 GCA_938008555.1 uncultured Pedobacter sp. | reverse complement strand
AGAAAGAACAGAAAAATCTGTAGGAAAGCTTACTGAAAAGCTTGCAAATACTTCCACTTCTTTTAATGCTGTTAAGTCTTCTTTGGCAGAATTAAGATCAGCAATGGCCGTATCTTTTCCTACAGACGGAGCTAATGCTTTAAACAAAGCTATGATGGAATTATCATCAACACTTACCTCTATCAAAGGTAAGAATATCAAGGTTGATGTTGGAGCCAAAGATTTAGGTAAAGATGCAGAAGTAGCTAGGAAAGGTGTTGAAAGTCTTAATCAATCCTTAGCATCGGGGCAGAATGTTATGCAGATGTTTGGTAAAGAACTCTACCACATCCGTAACTTACTTGGCGGAACAATGCTTGCTGGGGCGCTGATTAATACATCTCAGGCTGCTATTAAGATGGCAGATGCTTGGACGTTAATGGGCGCAAAGCTTAAAATGCAACTAGGTAGTGCTTTCTTAGCAGCAGATGCTCAAGAGAAGCTGTACTTAATGGCTCAAAAACTTAGAGTACCATTAGAGGGTGTTACACAGTTATTCTCCCGCCTAGTACCTGCTATGAGCGAGTATGGATACTCAGTTAAAGACGCGATGCAAGTTACTGAAGCTATGGCTGCAGCACTTAAAGTATCAGGAGCTACGGCTGCTGAAGCTAGTTCAGTTATGCTACAGTTCTCTCAGTCTATGCAAGCTGGCAGACTGAATGGTGCTGAGTTTAATGCTGTTGCTGAAGGTGCTCCTATTATCCTTCGCTTAATTGGTCAAGAGATTAATAAGACTCGTGGCGAACTTAAGAAAATGGGAGCCGATGGCGCAATTAGCGTAGAACTTATTACAGAAGTACTTAAAAAGAATCGTGCTGAATTGGCTAAAATGTCTACCTCAGTACCTGATACTGTTGAGAGTGCATTTACTAATCTAACCAATGCAATGACAAAGTACATTGGTGAAGCTAATAATGCTGTAGGTGTTACCGGACTAATAGCAGCAGCAATTAAATTATTAGCAGAAAATCTTGATACTGTTGGCACTGTACTTAAATATGTAGCTATTGCAGGATTCGCAGCATATTCTGCTTCTTTAGCTTCAGCTATGGTTCAAATGGCAATTGCTCCAGCATTGTCAGCTTCTCTAGCAGCAGAGTTAGGGTTAGTTGGCGTTGCAGCTACAGGTGCTGCAGGAGGTGTTGGACTACTAGATACAGCACTCAAGTTCTTAGCAAGAAACCCAATGATTGTTATCTTTACATTGCTCGCTACAGGTGCAGCTATTGTATATGATAAATTTAAACAAGCTGAAGAGTCTACTAAGAGTTTTACCAATCAACTAGCAGAGCTAGATAAATTGAAGGGTGCCCAAGCAATGCAAGGGTATGCTTCAGCTATTGATGACGTACTAGAGAAATTATCTGCTGAAAATACCAGACTAACAGATCTTATGGAAAAGCGGAAAAAAGCTTATAAGCTCACTGACATTATAGCATATAGTGATGCTATTGAAGACCAACAAAAGAAAGTTGAAGAGTTAGCCAACAAATATGGTATTCTAGCTCAGCGGCAAGCTGACGTAAACTCTGGGGAAGCTCTTAAAAAAGTCTCTGCAATAGTTAAAGAACTTCAAGACGAGGGTAAGTGGCTAGATTATCAAATCTCTCAAGGTAAGAAGTTACACGAGATTGACAAGAAAATATTTGACACCGAAGCTCAGATTGCTACAGCCAAAGATGGCTTCTTTAAGACCGGCTTAGAAAACCAATTAAAGGAGTTGAAAAATAACAAGGCTAAACTAGACACTCTTGATGAGCTAGACAAAGCTTCTAAGAAGTCTGTAAAAGAAGAAGAATCTATGGCAAAACGCCTAGAGAAATCTTATTTGTCTGCCCTAAATTCAGCTCAAGCATTTGTTGATGGGCAAGAAGAAGAGATGGGACTTAAGCGTAAGCTTACTGAATCTGAAAAAGAGTACGAGAAAGTTATGCGTACTGTCTCAGACTTAAAGACTAAATTCCGTGGAGCTGACGTTGGTGAACTAGAAAATATTGCTAAGCGTATTAAGTTTCTTGGTGAAGAAAAACGTATCAGAGATGAGCTTAATAAGTTTCTAGATAAAGAGCAAGAGCTAAAATTGCAAGCAATTGCGTTGGAAGCTCAGTATGCAGATAGCCAATTTAAATCTGTTCAAGGATTAAAAGAAAAGATTAAATTGCAGCAGATGGCTTTTTCAGATATTCAGCAAACTCCTTTAGGTGCTCAGCAAGATAGCATGCAAGTTGATAGAGATAGGATTACTTTCTTACAGCAACAAATATCACTAACAGCAGAACTTATTGACTTGCAAGTTCAGAAGGCATATTGGGAAGCTTACATGGCTAACGATAGTGCTGGAATGGCTAGAGCTGAAAAAGCTGGAGAGGAACTACAGAAACGTATTGATGGTTATGAAAATGAGGTAAAAGTACTACAGGCTTTAATTCCATTGCAAAACCAATACACTGAGCAACTATCTCTGAGTGCCAAGAAAAATATGTTAGAAATTGGACGCTCTCCGGGCCAGATTCTAGCTGAAGGGTTTGGTGAAGCTGGAGCTGCAATTAGCAAGATGACTGAAGCTTATAAGAACTTTGGTGATGAGTCAGCTAAAGTTGATAAATACGTGGCAGATCAGAAGAAACTCTTAGCAGATAAAAACGAGGCTACTCCAGATAATCTAGCTAAAGTAGATAAAGAAGTTGCTGACAAACGTATTCAGATTAATGCTCAAATGTACGCCTCATTAGCTGGAGCTGCTAAAGGATTCTTCTCAGAGAATTCCAAAGGATATCAAGCTATGGCTAAAGCTGAGAAAGCTTTCAGAGTTATTGAGTTGGCTATGGCTGCTAAGACAGCCTTAACTAAGATGGCACTTATGGGGGAAACTTTAGCTACTTACTTGTTTGGTGTAGAAGCATCTACAGCAGCCACTGTAGAATCAGTTGGCCCTGTAGCAGCAGCAGAGGCAGCCAAGGCTCAAGCAGCAGGCGCTACATCAGTAGCTAACGCAGCCCAAATGCCGGGCCCATTAGCATTCGTCGGGGCAGCAGCAATGATTGCTCTACTAGCTGGTATTGGTGTTAGCCTTGGAGGCGGAGCTTCAACTCCTAACTTATCAGATCAACGCCAGCAAACTCAAGGTACTGGTACAGTGTTTGGTGATAGTGGTGCTAAATCAGAGTCAGTAAGCAAGGCTCTTGAAGTATTGAAGAACAACTCTGAAACTTCTCTAGCATACAATGCTGGAATGCTGGCTTCACTAAAGAATATTGAATCAGCTTTAGTAGGCGTAGCTAAGATTGTAGTCCGTACTGGCGTACAAGGTAAGGTAGGATTCGCTGAAGGAATGGGAAGCAGTAAAGCTAGCTTAGGAACTCTCGGAGCGAATGTAGGTAGTGTTCTAGTCAATCTAATGCCCGGTTTAAATGCTATTGTTGGAGCTTTATTCTCAGTTAAGAAATCAGTTGTAGATAGTGGTCTAGTGCAGAGTGCTCAATCTCTAACTGAAATCATGGCATCTGGTCTAGCTGTAAAAGGCTATACAGATATCGAAACTAAGAAGAAGAAGTTTGGTAAAACTAAAACATCTACTGAAACTAATCTAAGTGACGTATCAACTGAATTACAAGACCAACTAACTAAAGTTGTATTAGGTCTTGGTGATAGTATGGTACAAGCAGCTAAAGCACTTAAGATGGATGGTGACAGCTTTACTTCAACATTAGATAACTTTGTTGTAGATATTGGCAGAATTAGCCTTCAAGGTATGGATGCCAAACAGATTCAAGAAACCCTGACTAATGTATTCTCAAAACTTGGAGATGAAATGGCTACAGCCCTTCTGCCGGGATTGGAGAAGTTTCAGAACATTGGTGAAGGTTACATGGAGACTGTTGTTAGAGTGGCAAGTACAGTAGCTACAGTAGACGGTATCTTTGGGCAATTTGGACAAACATTCAAAGCAACAGGAATGGATGCTATTGATGCTAAGATGAAGTTAGTAGAGCTAGCTGGAGGCTTACAAGAGTTATCTAGCAAGGTAAGTAGCTTCTATGACCACTTCTCAACTGAGGCAGAAAAGCAAGCTAATAAGACTAAAATTGTAGCAGATGAATTTGCTAAATTAGGTCTTACAATGATTGACTTAAACGCAGATGATGCTAGAATTAAGTTTAGAGAGTTAGTAGAAGGAATGAAAGATACTAACCTAGAAGCTTACAATAGTCTACTCAATCTTGAAGGTATTGTAAATGACCTAACTCCAGCGTTTAAAGCTTCAGCCACTGCTGCTGAAACACTTTCTCAGAAGGTAACACTACAAGGTAGAATTCAGGAATTAACATTAAGCAGTTCTGAATTGCTAACCATCTCAAGACAGAAAGAACTAGATTCAATGGACGCTTCGCTACGTCCATTACAATTACGTATCTATGCTCTTGAAGATGAGAAGGCAGCTCTAGAAAATCTTAAATCAGCAGCTTCAACTGCCCTATCAGGACTAGAACGTTCTATTAGTAAGCAGAAGACAGACTTGAAAGCTGGGTTAGATGCTAAAGTTAAATCTCTTGAGGATCAGAAGACAGCAGAAAACAAAGCTTATGAAGCTTCTAAATCTGCAATTGCTGCAAGTACTCAGGCCCAGATTGATGGTGCAGAAGCTCAGAAATCAGCTTACAGCAGTCAGCTAGAGTCAGCTAAAACATTAAGAGATTCATTGAAATCATTATTCGATGATATCAACTCATCAATTGCTGAACTAACTGGAAGTGGCGAAGCTCTTCAGAACCAGACATACCAAGCTGCTAAAGCTCAGTTAGATTATGCTCTAATGATGGCTAAAACAACTGGTGTGCTACCTAATGCTGATACTTTTAAATCTACATTGTCTGCTGTATCTAAAGTGGATGCAACTCAGTTTGGTAGTAGCTTTGATTTCCAGAAAGAGCAATTAGTAACTGCTGGAAAACTGTCTCAGCTAAATGATGTTGTTGGTAAACAGCTAACAACTCAGGATGCTACAGTAGCTGCTATTGAATCCAGTATTGCAAGTATTGACGCTGTTAAAGCAAGTATCGAATCAAGTGGTAAAGCTGCATTGGATGCACTAGATTCCCAGCATCAAGCTAACCTAGATAAGATTAACGAACAGATTGATATTGCTAAAAAGCAGTATGAAGATGACGTATTCTACCTAGATGGTATTCTTCAGAATGCTAAGGATTCACTAGACATTGCCAATGGCACTTATCTGGCTACAAAAGATGTTGCAACAGCTCTGCATGACTTCAATGCTAGTTTACAGTCTTATATTGCAGCCAAGGATGCTAGTGATGCTCAACTTGTTGGTCAGATTAATCAGATGAGTATGAAGACAACAGCAGTGGATGTTAATAATCCTACGGCGACAGCTACAGCAGATATGGCAGCAGAAGTGGCAGCACTAAGAGAAGAACTAGCAGCTCAAAACAAAGCTATTGCAACAAACACCCTAGCAACAGCTAAAGTGTTACAGCGTTGGGATGGTGATGGTCAACCAGAAGTACGAGTAGTAGCATAAAGGAGAAATCAGTGGCGGCATTAAAAGTAATACCACCACTCTCCATCACAGATAGTAACCTCACTTCAAGTAACGTAGCAGAAACTGACTATTCTGCTTGGAGTGGGGCAACTACCTATGCCCTTGGAGATAGAGTTATAGTGACTACGGGCGTACATAAAGTGTATGAGTCACTACAAGCTGGAAATTTAAACCATTCACCAACTACAAGCCCTACTTGGTGGATTGAAGTAAGCCCAACAAATCGTTGGAAGATGTTTGACACATCTAATTCTTCACAAACAACTAATGCGAATAGTATTGTAGTTACTATCACTCCCGGTAAAGTTATCAATAGTGTATCCTTACTTGGGTTAGTAGCTACATCAGTTACAATTAAGCTTACAGACCCCATAGATGGTGTTGTATACAATAAAACTACTAGCTTAAATAATAATGGCAATATTAACAACTGGTATAACTATTTCTTTGATCCAATCGTTAGAAAGACTTCTGTAGTAGCTACAGATTTACCAGCTTACGGAAGTGCTGTGCTAGAGATTACAATTACCAATACAGGAAGCACAGCAGCGTGCTCTGTATGCGTTGTTGGAGCTGTTAGATATATTGGTGAGGGGATTAACCTTGGAGCTTCTGTAGGCATTCAGGATTACTCTGTAAAGCAGAAGGACGACTTTGGTAACTATAAGTTAGTACAGAGAAGTCATAGTAAACGTGCTAAGTTTAGTATGGCTGTACTTAATACTCAGATAGATGCTTTACAAGATTTGTTAGTAGAACTACGTACAACACCTTGCATGTGGATTGGTGACGATAACTATACATGCACAGTGGTATATGGTTATTATAAAGATTTTGACATAGTTATCTCATACCACTTAGTAAGTGACTGCAACTTAGAAATTGAAGGATTGACATAATGACAGCACCAGTAATACCAACTCTGCCACCAGCCCCTAGTAGGAATGATGCGCCAGATACGTTCGTTGCTAAAGCTGATGCTCACGTTGCAGCATTGGCTAACTGGACAACACAAGCTAATGCACTAGGAACTTGGACTAATGATACCACAGCCCCAATTGCTGCACAAGCAGCTACAGCTCAAGCTGCAGCAGATACGGCAGTACAAGCAGCTCAAGATGCTGTAAATGCTCCCGGAACAACAGGGACATCTACAACACCAATGAGTATAGGTGCAGGCAGTATTAGCTTTACCACTCAACCTAGTAAAACTTTCGTAGTAGGTTCTTTTGTTACAGTAGCTTACTCATCAACTGTATTGATGTATGGAAACATTACTTCATACAATTCAAGTACAGGGGATATGGTTGTCAACGTTGTTCTTACTTCTGGAAGTGGAACAGGACTACAACCTTGGAATATTGCCCTATCTGGGCCAATTAATCAACCAGCGCCTAGTGCAGTTCTTTATACGTATAATAACTTTGGAGGCTTATAATGCCAGCTAATACTTTACCTATTTTCCCTGTAGCAGCGCGCATTGGTGTTGCTAATCTATCTTCAGCAAGTTCCATCAGAACAACCACCGGCACCACTGGTCTTGTATCAGCTTTTGTAGCCGGTACAAATGGTAGCCGCATTGACCGTATCCGTGTTAAAGCTACAGCCACTACCACTGACGGCATGGTGCGTATCTGGATTTACAGCGGCTCCGGTAATGCTCAACTATTGTTTGAAATCCCAGTATCAGCAGTCACACCTTCAGCCACTGTAACGGCATTTGAAACATATGTCAATGTTGACATGGAGAATTTACCAGCAGGCTATACACTTTATGCTACTACAGAAAAAGCAGAGGCTATGAACGTTATTGTTCTTGGTGGGGACTGGTAAAATGTCTTTTGCAAAAAGTAACTCAGAACAATCATCCCCTGTTCTAACCCCACCAAGGTTGATTATAACAGGTACGCAAAATGGAAGCAATATTGAAGACGTATACACTGCAATAAACTCTACCTCAATCCCTACGTATTCAACTGGTACTATGGTAGCTAGTGAATATAAAAAAATTCTGGAAGTAAAAGGCAAGGGTATTATTAATTTTGCAGCCTTTGGGTCGATCGGCGGCCCACGGACAATTGGCCTTCGTATAACTGTTGATGGCGTTCAGGTATACGTAGGAATAACAAGCTCAGGGTCTGATAGAGGTCTTGTGGCAATTGGGGCATTGTCTTGGAAATCTACAGACTACTTATCTGCTGGATTTGATGCAGTACCTTTTAACGGCTTCTTTTTAGTAGAAGCAATAAGCTCAGATACAGTTGGTGGGCCCGTTGCTATTGCATATAAGGTGAACTAGATGTCAGAATTTTATAAAACAGAGTATTTACCAAATGGTGTTGTTATAACAAAATTAATTGCAGAACAATCCGTTGATTGGAATAACGCCTCAGAAAAATACTTCTGGATTGACTTAGGCCCATTCCAAGATCGTTTTGGTGAAGATTGGCCTGTAATCTCTAGCTCAACAGATAGAGAATGTGTCGCGTTTATGAATGCTGTTGTAAATAATCGTAAATACATTAACTTGAAAGACCCCCGTGTAGCTGGAGCAATTGACATGCTTATTGCAAGCAATAAGCCTACAACATGGGCAATGTTCCCTGCTTCTGGCCCTATGACTACAGCTAAAAAGAGTGTCATTCTAAACCCTGTTACTACAGAGTATGAGCGGCACATTAAAGGCTTACCTCAACCAGTAGAGGTTTAATATGGCTGTAGCTTTAGCTCTATATAAAGGGAAAGGGAATTGGGTAAATTCCCTTATTCGTTGGCGCTCTCAAAGCATTTACTCTCATTGTGAATTAATTGTAGATGGTTGGATGTACTCTTCTACAGTAATGGACGGTGGAGTACGCTGCAAGATGGCCTATCTTCCTGAAGAAGAATGGGACATTATCCCTATTCATTTCAACAATGGCGAGTCTATTCTACCCCATTATTCGGAAACCAAGAATAACCCTTATGGGTGGAGAGACTTAATCCAAAGCCAAATATTTAATCGCCCTACAGCAGATGACAGGGGTGATTTCTGTTCAGAGTGGTGTGCCAAGGCACTAGGCATTCCAGATGCTCAGCACTATGATCCAGCCAGATTAGGAGAGATTGTAATATGGGCAAACTCGCAGCTAACGAAATGAAAGCCAATCTTTACAAAGCCTTATTAAAAGTTAATGTTAGCCCCTTCACAACATACACAGCAGTATTGGAAGAGAAATTTATGACAATTCAGCAAGCAATAAGAGAACTAGCTCAAGACTATTCAAATCGCTTACTTGCGGCGATTGATGCAAGAACGGAGGAAATGCTTGCTGACGATGTTTCGCATTATCTAATATATCGTGTGCTTGGCATTTCTCATCACGAGGGCCAGCAAATAGATTTGTATCAAAACAAAGGTCGATTTTTGTATAAATATGCAGGCTCATTTCTTGAGCAGGCAACAAAAAAATGTTTTGAATACGCATTTCCTGATTCTGGAAGTATTCGCCTGCCGAACACCAGAGGACAAAGACCAAGGACATTTGAAATCGACTGTTTGGTGGGGAATGACGCACTTGAAATAAAGTGGAAAGATGCAACCACTGATGGCGACCACATCACCAAAGAACACACTAGAATTCAAGTTATCGCTGATGCTGGTTACACTCCGATTCGGGTCATGTTCTACTATCCCAATCGCCAGCAAGCTATGCGCATTCAGCAAACCCTTGAAACGCTCTACCAAGGAATTGGCGGGCATTATTACTACGGGGATGGCGCGTGGGCTTATGTACAAGAAAGAACAGGCGTAAACTTAAAGGACATTCTGGTACAAATTGCAAATGAGAGAGTTCCCAATGATGCTCAAGCCTGAAATAAACAAAGCCATACACGGCGACTGCCTCGATGTAATGAAGGAAATGGCAGATAAATCAGTAGACCTGATTTATCTTGATCCACCGTTTTTTACAAACAGAAAACACAGTTTGAGTTCAAGAGACAGATCCTCACACTACAGCTTCGATGATCTGTGGGCGTGCCACAAAACGTATGCTGACTTTATGTTTTCCCGCCTACTTGAGGCAAAAAGAATACTAAAAGACACCGGAACCATATTTATACATTGCGACAAGAGTGCAAATCACATATTAAGATTAATCGGAGATGATGTTTTCGGCGAAGAAAACTTTCTTTCTGAAATTATATGGTCATACAAGCGTTGGTCAAATTCCGCAAATAATCTTACACCAAATCACCAAAATATTTTATTTTTCTCGAAAACAGAAAATTATAAATTCAATAAAATATTCACAGATTATTCGGAAACAACTAACGTTGATCAGATACTACAAAAAAGATCGAGAGACGAGCACAACAAATCGATTTATGCCCGCGAAGAGGATGGCAGCGTAGTATCTTCTGACGAAAAAAAGGGGGTTCCACTTGCAGATGTTTGGGAGATTCCATTTTTAAATCCAAAGGCAAAAGAACGAACAGGCTACCCTACTCAAAAACCCATTTTGCTGCTTGACCGCATTATTGAAATAGCTACAGATGAAGGCGATATTGTTCTTGACCCGTTTTGCGGAAGCGGAACAACACTTGTCGCAGCAAAAATGAAGGGAAGAAACTATATCGGCATTGATGTTTCAATTGAAGCAATTGAGCTAACAAAATCTAGGCTCGAAACCCCAGTAAAAACAGAATCCGAGCTTTTAAAGAAAGGCCGCTCTTCTTACGTAAATGCTGACGAAAAATCATTAGCAATATTAACAGGTCTTGATGTAATACCCGTCCACAGGAATGCAGGCATAGATGCCATATTAAAGCGGAACTATCTTTCCAAGCCCGTACCTATTCGAGTTCAGCGTGAGCATGAAACTCTTTCAGAGGCAGCGGCTAAATTAGCATTTGCTGCGAAAAAAAGGGGGGCGCTGGTGGCTTTTCTTGTGGCTACAAACAGGACTAATGAGCTAATTGAGCTTGAAACCAAGAATGACATAGTAAAAATAATAAATTCACCAGCATTGGAGATAAATGAATTCGTCGAGCACGCAGGGGCTAACAAGTCGTTCAACTCGGACGCGCTAACGCGCGCCGGTTAACTCCAGCGATAGGGCTTTCTCTCTCATCACTATTTTCTCAGTTAGTGTCTGTATTACAGCCCTAAGCGTAATGTTAAAGCTCTCCGACAAAGTTAGTATTCCTTATGCCTTTGCAGCATTAGTGGCATTGGTAGTTTCTACAATATTGTCATCTGCATTTCATGCTAAAAGATGGTTAAGAGAGTTATCCGCTACACTGTGTATGTTTCTATGGCTATTTGTAGCCAACTTAAGCGGAGTTTTGCAAGATAGTAATGCTGTATATGCTGCTGCATTTTATGCTGTTCTGTTTTGGTCTAATATAAATCTGTTAGGAGTGTTTCTAAATGGACGGAAGTAATGTAGCAGCTTACGCTGGGGTAGGTGCTCTTGGTTTGTTCACATTGATTAAAGGTATTTCACTAGCTATTCGTGGTTGGAATGGGGATCGTAAAGATGACAAAGTTGATAAATCTGCTG
>CALLKE010000079.1 GCA_938008555.1 uncultured Pedobacter sp. | reverse complement strand
TATAAAGAAAATTAATAAACGTATTAAAATAACCTGAAAACTTTAGACCGCCTCAGTACATATTTCAGATGTTGATACTAAATCAACCTATGAAAAAGGCGATAACTAATATTTTAATGATGGTTTAAAGATGCAAATGCATCAAGAAAATATTTGATACAATGTAAAGGCCGTTTTAAGCACCTTTACATTGTATTTTGAGGTCGGGCTTATTTTTTAAACCCAACAAGAGAAAAATTAAACAAGCTCCTCACTAAAAGAAGGGTAGTCGATATAACCACAATCAGCTCCTCCATAAAATAAGTCCCTATTAGCTGGGGCTAATGGCCAATCATTTCTTAGCCTTTCTGGTAAATCTGGATTAGCTATAAATGGCTCTCCAAATGCAGCTAAATCTATTAGTCCTTTTACTAATAATTGCTCAGACTTGGTACGATCCAATCCACCCGCAAGAATAATGGTTCCATCGTACCATTGACGAAAGCGTTCTAAAAAACCTTCAGGAATAGCAAAACTGCCTCTCGATCTCTGATCCATCAAGTGGATATAGGCAATATTCCTTTTACTTAACTGAGTAGCTAAATATTGATAAGTAACCTCTATCTCTTCATAATGGGGTAATTCGTGTAAACCACCATGTGGAGATAAACGAATCGCAACTTTAGTAGACCCGATTTTATCAATACACGCATCAATCGTTTCTAAAAGAAACCGACTTCTATTTTCTATACTTCCTCCATACATATCAGTTCGATTATTTATAAAGGGATTCAAGAATTGCTCTATTAAATATCCATTAGCACCATGCAGCTCTATTCCATCAAACCCTGCTTTAATAGCATTTTCTGCAGCTTGAGCAAAATCTTTAGCCACCCATTTACATTCTTCTGATGATAAAGCTCGCGGTTCGGAACAGGGAAGAAAATTTTCTTTGCCCTCTTCATCATAGCCCCAAGCAAAAGACTGGCTAGCTCGAATATTGGAGGGACCAACAGGTAGCTGATTGTTAGGCTGATTAGAAATATGTGACACACGTCCGACATGCCAAAGCTGAGCAAAAATTATACTCTCGGCACAATGAACAGCATTGGTCACTAGTTTCCAGCCTTCTATTTGATCTTGAGTGTATAAACCAGGTACATGCAAAACTCCTTTTGATGTAGTAGAAATAGCAGTTCCTTCAGTAACAATTAATCCAGCCCCTGCACGTTGCCGGTAGTATTCGGCATTCATCCAGAATGGAATATTGTTGGGATTTCTGGCACGTGTCATGGGAGCCATCACAATTCTATTCTTTAATCGAGATTGATTAGCAAGTTGATAAGGTTCAAATAGCATATTATAAATTCTTAATTAGGGTTTAGCAGATAGCATATTTATTGAAAAGCGTATCTCAATATGTTACTCAAAACGGCCTATTTTCAACTAATAGTATACTGTGCCTAATTTTCGTAGATAATACACTGAATGAACCTATTTAAACTGAAATATATTGTACTTGACCAATATTATGCTTGAGCTTTTCGTATGACACTATTTTTAACACTGTAAGTAAAATAAATAACAAAGCCCATGGCCATCCAGATAAGTAACCGCTCCCAATTATGTCTGCCTAAGCCAAGCATCATCGTTACGCACACGATTACTCCAAGAATTGGCACAAAGGGCATCAAAGGTGTTTTAAAGGGCCTATGACGATCGGGATCTGTTTTACGTAGAATAAGTACTCCTACACATACCAACGAAAATGCAAATAGTGTGCCAATACTCGTCATATCTCCTACTACATCCCCAGGCACAAATGAGGAAAATATTCCTCCAAAAAGCAGAAATATTAGATTGGATTTGTAAGGAGTTCTAAACTTAGTGTGTAAGTCGGAGAATACTTTTGGGATCAAACCATCTTTTGACATACTGAAAAACACACGCGATTGCCCCAAGAGCATCACTAAAATCACTGAAGTGAAACCTGCAAGAATCGCTACAGTTACTAATATTGATAGCCAATGATAGCTACTCATATAGGTATCAATCACATATACAACAGAGGCTTCTTTACCGATAGTTTCAAATTCTTTATAACTAGCAATTCCAGTCAACACATGGCCAAAAAGAACATACAAAACTGTACAAATTGCTAAAGAAACTAACATCCCAATAGGCATATCTCTTTTAGGATTTTTGGCTTCCTGAGCTGCTGTTGAGACGGCATCAAAACCAATAAAAGCAAAGAAAACAACTCCAGCCGAACTAATGATTCCACTCCACCCAAACTTTCCAAAATACCCCTCTGTTAAATATTGCCTAAAGCCGATTTCTCCCTTAATCAATTTTGTTTCACCTACATTTTCGGGAATATATGGAGTATGGTTTAACGGATTTATATAACTCCACCCAATGGCTATAAATGCAATCACAATAGCCACTTTTAAAATAACCATCATGTTATTAATGGTTGCAGACTCTGCAATACCTCGTATTAAAACTAGAGTAGCTACTACCATCACGAATAAAGCAGGCAGATTGATCATTCCATGCACTCCATCTGCTGATGTTTGAAAAGGAGAGTGACAAAGTGCATAAGGAATACTTATTCCAAAGGTTTGGAGCAGCTTATTCAGATACTCTGACCATGCAATGGATACCGTAGCAGCACCCAAGGCATACTCTAAGACTAAATCCCATCCGATTACCCAAGCAACAACTTCGCCCATAGTCGCATATGAATAGGTATAAGCACTTCCTGCAATCGGAATCATGGATGAAAATTCAGCATAGCACAAACCTGCTAATGCACAACCAATAGCAGCCAAAATAAATCCAATTGTAACAGCAGGACCTGCATGATCGGCGGCAGCGGCGGCCGTTCTCACAAATAAACCCGCTCCAATAATAGCACCAATCCCCAAAGCAATAAGATTTCCAGGTCCTAATGTGCGTTTAAGTGTATGCTCTCCACTTTCTGATGCTTCTAATAAAAGAAGATCTAAGGATTTTTTAAATCTCATACTATTTAGGTTATCTGTGGTGCAAATTGATCATACGTCCGAACTGTTAATTTGATTGCTCAGCCTTTCGTACGATACTGTTTCTTATGCCATAGGTGAAGTAAATAACAAAGCCAATAGCCATCCAAATGAATAGTCGTTCCCAATTATTCTTACCCAATCCAAGCATCATAGTTACACATACAAGTATTCCAAGTATGGGAACAATGGGCATAAAAGGTGTTTTAAAAGGGCGATGACGACCGGGATCTGTTTTACGCAAAATAAGTACCCCTAAACACACTAATGAAAAAGCGAATAATGTACCAATACTCGTCATATCACCGACTACATCTCCTGGCACAAATGCAGAGAACATCCCCACAAAAACAAGAAATATATAGTTAGACTTATAAGGTGTCTTAAATTTAGGATGCAAAGCTGAAAACACCTTGGGAACCAAACCATCTTTTGACATGCTAAAGAATACCCGAGATTGCCCTAATAACATCACTAACATCACGGAAGTAAAACCAGCTAAAATAGCTACAGTTACCAATGTAGATAACCACGGATAATGATGCATGTAAGTGGCGACTGTATAAGCAACAGATGCTTCTTTACCGGGACCAGCGAATTCTTCATAATTGGCGATTCCCGTCAGTACATGACCAAAAAGAACATATAAAATGGTACAAACCCCCAATGAAACTAATATCCCAATTGGCATATCCCTTTTAGGATTTTTACATTCTTGGGCTGCTGTTGAGATCGCATCAAAACCAATAAAGGCAAAAAAAACAACCCCAGCAGAAGTAATAATTCCACTCCAACCAAACTTTCCAAAGTTATTGCCCGTAATATATTCCCAGAAACTAATCTGCCCACTCATCCATTTTGTTTCACCAATATTCACAGGAATGTATGGAACATGATTTGACGGATTCATATATCCCCATCCGATACTAATGAAAGCAATCACTACAGCAACTTTTAGAATGACCATTATATTGTTTACTACCGTTGATTCTTCAATTCCACGCACTAGAACTAAAGTGATGATGGAAATAATAACCAAGGCAGGAAGGTTGATGAGTCCATGTATCCCATCCGCTGAAACTTGGAAAGGTGAGTGACAAAACTCATATGGAACGCTGATTCCAAAGGAAGATTGAAGTAGCTTATTCAAGTACTCTGACCATGCAATGGATACGGTAGCAGCACCCAAGGCATATTCTAAAACCAAGTCCCACCCAATGACCCAAGCAACAACTTCGCCCATGGTCGCATATGAATAGGTATATGCACTTCCCGCAATGGGAATCATAGACGAGAATTCGGCATAACACAGACCTGCCAGCGCACAACCAACAGCAGCCAAAATGAAACCAAAGGTAACAGCCGGTCCCGCATGGTCTGCAGCAGCGGCAGCGGTTCGCACAAACAGCCCAGCTCCAATGATGGCTCCAATTCCTAAAGCAATTAGGTTTCCTGGTCCTAGTGTACGTTTAAGTGTATTGTCTCCACTTTCTGATGCTTCAAGAAGAAGAAGATCTAGTGATTTCTTAAATACCATATTATTTGCAGTCCATTTTTACCGTTTAATCTTTACCAAAATCCATTGTAAACAAACATATATTATTTCCATTAAAGAATATAATTTAATTATAGATATAA
>CALLKE010000078.1 GCA_938008555.1 uncultured Pedobacter sp. | reverse complement strand
GGTGGAGTGATTTGTCTGGTTAATTCCGTTAACGAACGAGACCTTAACCTGCTAAATAGTGCAGCAAACTTGTGTTTGTGTGTGCTTCTTAGAGGGACTGACCACGTTTAGTGGTAGGAAGTTTGAGGCAATAACAGGTCTGTGATGCCCTTAGATGTTCTGGGCCGCACGCGCGCTACACTGACAAAGGCAGCGAGTATATAACCTTGGCCGGAAGGTCTGGGCAATCTTGTGAAACTTTGTCGTGCTGGGGATAGACCATTGCAATTATTGGTCTTCAACGAGGAATTCCTAGTAAGCGCAAGTCATCAGCTTGCGTTGATTACGTCCCTGCCCTTTGTACACACCGCCCATCGCTACTACCGATTGAATGGCTTAGTGAGGCCTACGGATTTGGGCAATGGTCGCAAGGCTGTTGTTTGGAGAAGCCGGTCAAACTTGGTCATTTAGAGGAAGTAAAAGTTGTAACAAGGTTTCCGTAGGTGAACCTGCGGAAGGATCATTAACAAATCCGTATGTGTGCGAGGAGTGTAAAAGCTCTTTGCGCCAATACAAGTTCCGGTGGGTCTGCAAGGGCCTGCTGTTGAATGTATATATGTGTGTGTATGAGTAGACAGTGTGTAAATATGATAATTAAATGACAACTTTTAACAATGGATCTCTAGGCTCTTGCAGCGATGAAGAACGCAGTAAAGTGCGAAAAGTGATGCGATTTGCATGAATCTGTGAGTCATCTAATTTTTGAACGCGAATGGCACTCTTGTGTGAGCAAGAGTATGTCTGTTTGAGAATCCCTAAAACGATCACACCCGTGGGTGTAGGCAGTGACATTCTGAGTAATCAGTTTGTTTAAATGAATAAGGTTGATGGAGGCCGAATGGTCTTGACAATGTGCCAGGGACAGTTAGTCTTTAGCATTGTTACTGGGCCAGGACAGTCTTCTACATGACAACCCAACAAATACCATCATCACAAAGGATCTCAAATCAGGCAAGATTACCCGCTGAACTTAAGCATATCAATAAGCGGAGGAAAAGAAACTAACAAGGATTCCCATAGTAGCAGCGAGTGAACCGGGAAGAGCTCAAATTTAAAATCTGGCGTAAAAGCCCGAGTTGTAAGCTAAAGAAGTGCTATCGGACGAGAGTTGGCTGCACAAGTCTCCTGGAATGGAGTATCACAGAGGGTGAGAATCCCGTTTGGGCAGCTGACGATTGGCCATACGAGGCATTTTCAAAGAGTCGAGTTGTTTGGGATTGCAGCTCAAAATGGGTGGTAAACTCCATCTAAGGCTAAATAGAGGCAAGAGACCGATAGCAAACAAGTACCGTGAGGGAAAGATGAAAAGCACCTTGAAAAGGGAGTTAAAAGCGCGTGAAATTGTTAAAAGGGAAACGATTGAAGCCAGTAGGGGTGTGAGTGTTCAGCATTATCTGTTGAGCGATGGTCCGACGGTACCTTTTTGCAAGGGGCCTAGGATTACGTGCAGGCAGAATGGTGTGTATTCATTTACATTTAGTCAGTTCCAATTTTGTCCGGTAGAAAATGGCCAGGGAAGGGCACAGTTCTTTATGTTCTGTGCTTGACCTTGGCAGACATACTGGATGGGATTGGCCAAGACAGCGACTAGACAGCCTGGCTGAACCGAGGTCCATGTCACTCTTGACTCTTAGAGGCTGGGGTGGCAACTGAGGTGGGGTTGGGTTAGAGGTTGTGGTGAGGACTGACGTAATGGCTTTAAACGACCCGTCTTGAAACACGGACCAAGGAGTCTAACATATATGCGAGTATTTGGGTGGCAAACCCTTATGCGAAATGAAAGTGAGTACGAGTGGGATCCCGCAAGGGCGCACCATTGACCGATCTTGATATCTCTTGATAGATTCGCGTTAGAGCATATCTGTTGGGACCCGAAAGATGGTGAACTATGCCTGGATAGGATGAAGCCAGAGGAAACTCTGGTGGAGGTCCGAAGCCGTTCTGACGTGCAAATCGATGGTCAAATCTGGGTATAGGGGCGAAAGACTAATCGAACCATCTAGTAGCTGGTTCCCTCCGAAG
>CALLKE010000077.1 GCA_938008555.1 uncultured Pedobacter sp. | reverse complement strand
ATCTACACAGGCGAAGACACTCTTTCCCTACACGACGCTCTTCCGATCTCGCAAACTCCCGGTAAAACGCAATTGATTAATCATTTCTTGATCAACGAAAATTGGCAACTGGTGGATTTGCCGGGCTATGGGTATGCGAGAACCTCGCGGACGAATCGGAGTGATTGGGAGAAGTTTATACGTTATTATCTCCGCAATCGTGAGAATCTACAATGTGTTTTTGTGTTGATTGATAGTAGGTTGAGTCCCCAAAAAATAGATATTGAGTTTTGCGCTTGGCTTGGTGAAAATGGTATTCCATTTCTACTGATTTTTACGAAGGCAGATAAACAATCCAAAATCCAATCGGAAAAGAATGTGGCATTATTTCGGAAATCTCTATTAGATCTTTTTGAAGAGGTGCCTGCTCACTTCATTTCATCTTCAGAAACGAAACAGGGAAGAGAAGAGATTTTAGCCTTAATTGATGATATTAATCGACGCTTTGTTGCTAACGCTAACCCTTGAATAAAGTATGTCAAAATCAACAAAAAATAAAATAGCCATCCTTGGAAGTGGAAATATTGGTATGTCTTTGGCTAGAGGATTAGTCAAAGCGAGTTACTGTGAGGCAAGCCGAATTACGCTTACACGTCGGAATTTGGAGCGTATTGCTGAGTTTACAGAGCAGGGTTATCGAGTAACTGACCAAAATGTACAAGCTGTATCTGAAGCTTCTGTGATCATTTTTGCTGTTTTGCCACAGCAGTTGAATCAGCTACTTGAGCAAATTAAAGAAGCGATTTGTCCTGGGCATCTAATTATCTCAATTGTGTCAGGTGTTTCTTGCTCAGATATTCGTGAGAAACTAGCGAATAATGTGCCGTTAGTGCGTGTAATGCCTAATACAGCGATTGCTATTGGTCAATCCATGACCTGCTTTGCAAGTGATAATGCAAGTTCAGCGCATTTGCAAACAGTAGTAGATATGTTTGAAACTGTGGGGGCTGTGATACGGATTAACGAAGAGCTCATGACTTCGGCAACCGCACTTTGTGCTTGTGGTATTGCTTTCTTTTTACGAGCTATTCGGGCAGCTTCTCAGGGAGGAGTTGAAATTGGTTTCCATGCGGATGAGGCTCTTAAAATGGCTGCTCAAACGGCTAAAGGTGCTGCTGATTTATTATTACAAATGCACAGCCATCCTGAACATGAAATTGATAAGGTCACATCTCCCAAAGGCTGTACCATTGCTGGATTAAACGAGATGGAACACAATGGATTTAGTTCCTCATTGATAAAGGGAATTAAGCTCTCGGCAGCAAAAGCGGGCGGACTATACGCAAAAGAATAATTATTAGATCATTTTACTTCCCTTTTATATTTATAGGTTTAATTAGGTGCAGTTTATTTGCTTTTTCAAACATCTCAAAGTTGTTTTTGAAAGCTCAAATTCATGTCTTTTTATTCTTGAGAAGAATTACCGCATATTAATACAATTCCTATATAATTATTACTACTTTCTTAATAGCAAGGTCTTTTCAAAATAGAATGTGGATATCTTTTAGGTCTGACTAACAGTGCATTGCTAAATAGTTTAATATTTGACATCATATTTAAATCATATTCTTGTCTATTATTAATATCATTGCTTCCTTTTATTAATTTTTTTAATCAGTTTAAAACAAAAGCATGCAATCTTATTTGAAATTTTCATGCAGTATTGTTCTTGTTGGACTACTTGGTACTGCCTGTAAAAAAGAAATGATTATTAACCCTACTCCGTCGGTCTCAGCTGCCCCGACTTTAAGCAGTGGAAAAGGTGGTAATGGACCCCTAAATAGATCTAGAAGTGCTCCCCCACGAGTTACAACTAGCAATGAAGTTCCAGTTAAGGGTCATACAGCTTATGTTTCAAGTTCACAGAATCCTGGATCTGGACCTCGTACCCCTCCTCCGCAAGTCAAATATAAAGTTTCACCTAAGGGCAAAGGCACTTCTAACTCGCAGACTTCTGGATCTAAGTCATTTGATCAAACTTCCTTCAAAGTGTCTGGCCCGCAGCGCCCTAAATAAAACCACTCGAAGGCATGGCTGGGCGGCGCAGAGATCCCCAATGGTGAATGATGAGTATTAATAAAATAGGTCCCCAATATTTGAGACCTATTTTATTATAGGGATAGTAGTCTAACTGGCGTTCCACAAAGAAGGCATCCGGGGTTTTCTAAAGTAATACAAGTAGTATGTACGTCCACTATTATATTTTAACGATAATTTTTTGGATATACATGAACCACAAGATCAGAAACCAAAATACGACGTATGTGATAGCCATCGCTAGAGATGCATTTAAAGGAGATAGATGCGCTAGGAAAAATGTTTGATACACCCAACCTTTTGTGCTAGAAAAGGTGCCATTGGGTAATTTGACAAAAGTTAGATTCAGTGCCTTGGCTACCAATGTCGATAGAAAGAAGGCTGCTAAAGCATTGGTGCCGTAAGCAACAAAGAATGTGGTTCCCTTTTTGTATCCCTGTACATCAATGAGCCAATAGCAGAGTGCCAAACCAATAGTTGCCAGACCGCCTGTGTAAAGCACATATGATCCAGTCCAAAGAGCTTTATTAATAGGAAATGATAAGTTCCAAATTAAGCCACTAATGATCGCAATAAGTCCTACTGAAAACATCCATGCAATTTTTACACTTTCTTCACGATCTTTTCGCTTTAACCAGCTTCCAATTAGTATACCGAATAATCCAGTCGAAACGGCAGGAATTGTTCCTAGAATACCTTCGGGATCCCATGTGATGGATAGCTTCCATAAATGATTTTGTCCTAAAAGTGTACGGTCGATCCATGCGCCCAGGTTGGTCTCCTTTTCGAGAGTTGCATAGCCGAGCCCAGGAACTGGAATGCAGGTCATGAGTATCCAATATAAAACCAATAGCCCAATCATGATTTTGAACTGTGTTTGAGGTTTTGTTTTGATAAAGATTAGGGCCGAGATGAAAAATACTAGGCTGATGCGTTGTAATATCCCCGGAATTCGAACCTCCTTCAGAGCGGCTATTGGATCAGTAAACAATAAAGGAAATGCAGCAAGAAATACACCTAGTCCAAATAAGATCAGTGCTCTTTTCAATGCTGCCCATATTAACCGGGAATGATTTTGCCCCTGCCCTATTCTATCCCCCAGCGCATAGCTAATGGATACACCAACGATAAATAGGAAAAAGGGAAAGATGAGATCTGTTGGTGTGCAACCATTCCATTCCGCATGTTCAAGAGGAGCATAAATATGGCCCCAATCACCAGGATTATTCACGAGAATCATTGCGGCTACAGTTAGCCCACGAAATACATCGAGGGAAAGAAGACGTGTGCGAGGGATTGCTTTGAGATTCGTCATGTAGCATCCGAGGTTATAAACAATGGTACAAAATATTTTTGTGATTTTATACTAATGATTATAACGAAGCGTTGTTTCTGCTAATTTGGTTGTGCGCGCAATTTTAGTTTTTTGTTTCCTCTATTCGTACTCCAATATCTGAAACTTCGCGCAGGGGATTGTCACGCATATTTTGTTCGAGCTCGAATATATAAGCCCCTTTTTGGGGGAAGTGATAGTTCTTTCGGAAAATCATTTGGTGGCTGTACAAGCTACCTGAGCTTTTTCCTAACCACTCGCCGTCAGGTAGGGCAAGTGTGAATTCTTTGCGTTCTGAGGTTTTTTTACCGTCAGGTCCAATTTGATGAATGAGGATAAATATGTTGGAATACTTATAATCGCCAGTGTGTCGAAGATTTAAATAGAGCGTATATCCCACCATTGTGTCTTCTACTTTGACAGGGATACGAATCTTGTCGACATAGCTCCATTTCAGATTGTTCACTCTTTGATTCGTATCAACAAGTGCTACCTCATTTTGGCAGGAAATGAATAGAAGCACTATGAATCCTAACAGTGTTAAAGAATAGTTGCTCATCTTTGCTTTCATTATGCCGTTGGTTTAGGACGATTTTTGTTATTCCTGTTTTTGCGTCGGTTGTTATTTCGGTTGTTTGAGGGGGCACTCTCGGCTGATACCACCTCTGGTTGCTTTGGCTCTAGCGCCTTTACAGTTGGTTGCGCCGGTTGAGCACTAGGTGTAGAAGTGGTAGTTGAGTTATTTTTAGCTTTTTTATTGCGTTTTTGGTTTCCACGCTTACGTGGCGTTTTATCATCTAATCGAGTTAAACTGTCTTGTCCAACTACGTTTTCGTAGTCGGGTGCTTTTTCTAGGGGTGGTTTGTTTATTTCAAGGCTTTCTTCGTTCAGTTCAGGTGGTTTGATGCCTTTTTTGTTTAACAGCTGAATGTGTTTTACACGACTAATGTGTAATGGAATCCAGTCTTCTGTATTTGCATAACTAAACCACATTAGCTTTTTGAAAATATCGGTTTTTTGAAGCTTAGCGATACCTTTTTCTGTTTCTAGGCGATCTGCATGGTCCGGGATGTCTTTTAAAGCATCCATGTAAGTGTCTAATTCATAGTTTAAACAACATTTAAGCTTGCCACATTGTCCGGCAAGTTTTAAGGTGTTCAACGATAAATTTTGATACCGAGCGGCAGAGGTAGAAACAGTTTTGAAATCGGTTAGCCAAGTAGAGCAGCATAATTCACGACCACAGGATCCTATTCCACCTAGACGACTTGCTTCTTGTCGCATCCCAACCTGACGCATTTCTACACGAATGCGAAATGCTTCAGCCATTCGTTTGATAAGTTCTCTGAAATCAACTCGGCCTTCAGCAGTATAATAAAAGGTAGCTTTTGTTTTATCGCCTTGATAATCGACATCACTCAACTTCATGGCTAAACCAAGTTCTTTGGCTAACACACGTGCTTTATGCATCGTTTCAAACTCCATGCCTTTGGCTTTTTTCCACTTATCCACATCTGTGGGTGTAGCTTTGCGATATATTTTCTTGGTGACATCGTCAATATTAACACGTCTTTTTTTTAGCTGCATGCGAACTAATTCACCCGTGAGGGAGATATGTCCGATGTCATAGCTGCCAATTGACGTTTCAACGGCCACCAGTTCCCCTTGCTCTAAGTATATATTTTCGTGGTTGAGATAAAATTCCTTGCGTGATCCCTTAAACTTTACTTCTACAATATGAAAGGGTTTGTAGTTGGAAGGCATATCCATGTGAGCAAGCCAGTCATACACGTCTAATTTACTGCATCCTCCTGTGAGGCAAGAGCCATTGCTTTTACAGCCTGCAGGCGCACACGAACCTGTTGAACAACTTCCACATCCCATAATTTAAGTAGATATATATTGAGTCCCTTGAGGGAGCGAATTAAACTTCAGAATACTAACGAACCGTAAAGATACATCTAAAAATAAAATTTTTGGATTTGCATTTCTTTCGATATGATAGTGTGCTTTTTCCAGTTCATGGATGATCGCTTGTGCTTGGTTAAGGCTGATGAACTTGCTGAATTTAACAATGAATTCTAGCTCCATAGAAGGCAAATGCACTAAAGAGGGAACTCCTGAAAGTATGAGAATACTATCGCGTATGAGCTGAATGCCGTATCTGAAAAAATGCTTCTGATTTTCTCTGCCCATCTTAGCGAGGTGATCTACAAGATCAATTACCTGCCCCCCTTTTTCAGCTGTGGTTATTCTCATCCAATTAGAGAATAAACTGAAATGATCATTTTCTTCCTCCTGTAAAAAAAGTAACGCGGCTTGTAGATTTCCTTCACTGAGGTAAGCAATCTGTGTTGCTTTTTTTTCTGAGGCTCCTTTTTGTTCTATGAGATGTTGTTTGATTTCTTCGTCGCTCAAACGTGGTATTTTGACTAACTGGGTTCTAGACAAAATGGTGTTCAGTAATTGATCTTGATCTTGTGTCACTAATAGAAACACTGTTTTCTGTGCGGGCTCTTCGATAAGTTTAAGTAGTACATTCCCTTCTTTGTCTAAATATTCGGGAAGCCACATGATCAGGATTTTATACGCTGATTCGAAGGGCTTTAAACTTAGTTTATGGATAATTTGGTGGCACTCGGCAATATTGATATTTGCTTGTTTGTTTTCGGCATCAAACTGGGTACGCCACTCATTGAGGTTTAAATAGGGGTTTTCTAAGAAAGCCTTGCGCCATTCGGGCAGAAAATGAAGTGCGGTATCATCTTTGTGCTTTGCAAAAAAAGGATAGGAAAAGTGCAAGTCTGGATGAATGAGTTTAGTGTACTTTCTGCAAGATGAACAGTGACCACAGCTATCTGTAGCTTGCCGGGATTCGCAAGAGATATATTGTGCATAAGCCAAGGCAAGTGCTAAGTTCCCCGATCCTTCCGGACCTAAAAATAACTGTGCATGACTTACCCGATTTTCTGAAACAGTTTGTATTAAATGTTTTTTGACTTTTTCTTGGCCAACAATATCCTTGAATTGCATGTTTGCAAAATAAGCAAAAAGTATGGAGTCATGCTCAAGAGAGATTAGAATAGATTAAAACCAATTGGGTCCACTTTTGCGTGATGAACAAAGTTGGAATGGCTGATGAAAGTCTAGGACGGTATTTCCTGTCATACATGATTTACTCGACTGGAATAACTATCCCTTGAAAATTCTTGGATCTCTTGTTCAATGGCTCTGATCTTTCATCAGCTTGGTGAATTGATATAGAAGCCGATCAGAAAGTTTGGTATCAGCCGTAATAATTTCTCCTTGCGCTATCAAACCATCTCGGTACTGTATTTGTTTTTTGTAATTGGTACGTAAACCATTGGGCAGAATTACTCGGGCAGAGTAACCACTATCAGAAGGTATTTTTGAGATAAAATCCAGTTTGCCGACTAGTGTGCCAAATTCTTGAAAAGGGTGAGATGGTAGTTTAAGCAACACTTTTTGTCCTGATTTTATCTTGCCAAAATTATTTTGAGGAATGGCTATTTCTGCAAAATACCGTGTGTTTTCAGGATTGATGAAACAAAATGTTTGATTCATTTTTAATTGCTGATTCTCTTGCACAAAACTAGAAAAAGCAACTTTTCCGGCGATAGGAGCTCTGAGTAGATATCTACTTTTCCACTCATCTAACTGGGCTTTGAAAGTGTTGAGGGATTGGGTGAAAATTTCTTTTTGTTGTGCGATGTCGTTCTCTAATTGTAGAATCTCTTTTTGCTTTTCATGTTGACTACTTTCATTGCTAATAATCGATGCGGTTATTTGTGGTATAGAAAGGGCTTTACTGATGTATTTGCTTTTTTCGCTTCTGTAATCGAGTGGAGATATCGTTTTACTGTCTTTTAAGGATTTATCAGCTTCGAGTGTCTCTTTTTCTAAAGCTAAATCTTCTTGTTGCATATTTTTTTCTTGTACTAATGTGGCATGCGCACGTTGTAAATAAGCGATGTCAGTCTCTAACATGCCTTTCTTTTGCAGGAAATAGCCAGATGCAAGGTATTGTCTAAATAAGGCGAAACTTTGTTTAAACACCTGGTATGGTTGCTGGATTTCGCCTAGATCTTGAAATGAATCTGAAAAATAAGTCAATATATGTGCGTAGTTCTTATTCGCTATTTCTTGTTGTAAAGAATCAATGTTGCTTGAAAGTGCTAGCACTTCGAGATGATTGGCGGTACTTTCTATAAACCCCAATACATCATTACGAGAAACATCTTTACCCTCAATGGTATTTAACTTGACTAGTTTCCCTTCGGTTTTGACCTTCACCTCTTTGGGTGCATTCACGGATGTTAATTTTGCTTTAACGGATATGATGTCTGGATAACTGATAAAAAATGTGCCCGCAATTAAAGAGCCCATAATGAATGTGAATAGTACAATGCCGTTTCGAACCATCCAATTTTGTCTGTCCGAAATAATCTCTTGAATTTCATTTGAAAGAAGTCGAACGGTAGATTCAGTGTTTGTGGACTGTTCGTGATCAGTGGGTGTATGCTGTGGCATGGTTTAAATATATTTTATGGGCCTAATTCTGACTCTCTTCAGGTAAGTACAATATCTAATTAGGAGAAGCAGAAATAGACCTTGTCAGACATTTATTTTTCAATTAGCTAGTTCTAGTTGATTCTTCACCAATGAATAATATTCCATTTTGCTACTTGTGAGTTCATGATGTGTTCCTTGCTCGGTGATAATTCCCTTATTCAGCACAATAATTTGATCGGCATTCTTCACGGTGCTTAATCGATGAGCAACAACAATCACTGTTTTGTTTTTGAAAAAATCGGATAAATTCTCCATGATTACCATTTCATTGTTTGCATCTAGGCTATTCGTTGCTTCATCAAAAAAGATATAATCAGGGTTTTTATAAACGACTCTTGCAATCAATATTCGTTGCTTCTGTCCAGTGCTGATGCCATTTCCTTCGGCGCCAATTTTGGTGTTAAAGCCTAGTGGTAGTCCTTGAATAAAATCTAATACGTTGGCAACTTTTGCTGCTTCCCTTAATTTTTTAGGATTGATGTTTTCTTCGCCGACAGCAATATTGGCTGCAATAGTGTCACTGAAAATAAAATTCTCTTGCATCACCACCCCTATATTTTTGCGCCAATGTCTATGGCTTAGGTTGTTTAAGTCGTGCTCTCCAACTTTGATCGTTCCCTTTTGTATCTCGTGAAACTTTAGCAGCACTTTTAATAGCGTGGTTTTGCCGCTGCCACTAGTTCCAACAATGGCGGTAGTTTTGCCTTCTGGGATATATAGGTTGATATTCTTCAGAACGGGTTCATTGCCAATACCAGGGTAGGCAAAAGACACATTTTTTAGATCAATTGTTTTATTTAAAGGGAGCTCTTGCTCAAATACTTTTCCTACGGGCTCTTCATCCTGTAGGGTGTGTATTTCATTGAGTCGGTCTAAACTTATTTTGGCTAATTGCCAGCCCTGTGTAAACTCAATCATTTGTTCAATAGGGCTATTTAACTGTCCAATGATATATTGGATGGCCAACATCCCTCCCAGTGTCATTTGGCCATTAATAACGGCTTGTGCCGCTAAAAATGTGATGAAGATATTCTTGCCTTCATTGATGAAGAATGCACCTATTTGTTGCCACTGATTGAGGGCCAAGCTTTTTACGCCGAGCTTAAATATTTTTGCTTGCAAATGTTCCCACTCCCAGCGCTTGGATGTTTCGCAGCCATGTAGCTTTATTTCCTGCATGCCTTGTATGAGTTGTATTGTTTTGCTTTGCTCAGCGGCAGCAATATCAAATCGTTTATGGTCTAGTTGTTTGCGTTTGTCTAGAAATACCATGATCCATAAAAAATACAGAACACTTGCGAGCGTAAAGGTTAAGAAAATGGATAGGTTATAAGACGCTAGTACTACCGAAAAAATAACCAGATTGAATAGCGAAAACAAAGTGGTTAGTGATGTGCCCGTCAAAAAATCCTGAATGCGATGATGATCGTTCATGCGTTGTAGGATATCGCCTGTTTTTCTACTATCGAAATAACCGGCCGGCAGTTTCATCAGCTTGATTAAAAAATCGGTCAAGATAGAAATATTGATCCTGCTGCTAATATGATAAAGTATCCAACTGCGGATAAAATCAACGGAAAGCCGACCTGCAAACAAAGCTAACTGAGCAAAAAGCACGATGTACACAAAGTGAAGATTTCCTGTGCTTACACCCATGTCTACAATACTCTGAGTAAGAAATGGGGCAATTAGCTGGAGTAAACTTCCCAATAGCAACCCAACGACAAGTTGAAATACCAGCTTCTTATATGGATACAAGTACTTGCTTACAGTGCTTAATCTTTTGGCTTTTAGTTCGACCAGGTCATCATCATTATCGGTGTAGAAGGCAGGGGTGGGTGCTAATAATAAAACGACTCCATAATCTATTCCACCCTCATTGGTTGAAATCCAGTGTTGCAAAAATTCCTTTTTGGTATATGTGACAAGTCCTTTGGCAGGATCTGCAACAGTTATTTTGTTTGATTTTATAGAAGGTGTGAGCACCACATAGTGATTTTGGTCCCAGTGGAGTATGCATGGTAAAGGAATATCACCTAACAGTTGTTCAAAGGAAAGCTTTGCACTGATGGTCCGGAATCCATATTTCTCGGCCGTCTCTGAGATCCCGAATAAAGAAACCCCGCTCATATTTACTTGAGTTGCTGCTTTCAAGCGTTCTAAGCTTATTTCTTTGCCATAGTGCTTAAATATCATCTTCAAACAAGCAGGACCACAGTCCATACTATCAAATTGCCTGTATACTTTAAAACTCATGATATAGGTAGTTGTTTATTGTGGAAATAGCCGTCTCAATCCAATTTGCTTCTAGAATAGCACACTTGGCCCAAAGTAAAACTAAATAGGCAATTTTTTTACTTTTAAAATAATTTTACTTCCGTCGATGTTGGTATAATCGAGTTTAACGAAGCCATATTCTTCATTGAAGTAACTCTGTAGCTGGGTATCTCCAATGCTACTTTTGGCGGACGACTGAATGATCCAACAGGGGAGTTCTTTGCCTTCAATGGATATAGATGTACGCCCTTTTATCTCATAAGTGTACTTGTTGACAATTCGGCCTTTCCATACTTTCCATCGAGGATCAGACCAATGATCTCCAATGCTCATACTGTCTTGCCATTGTTTTCCAATTACTAGTGGGTATTTCACGTACGGATAAGGATTTAATTCTAAAATATTAAAGAGAAACCTACGAGGAGGGTGTAGCCATACATTGTATTTATTTTCAATAAGCCCAGTCCATTCTTCTGTATATGTGATTGGATCAAATCTGATGAGCATTTCCGATTGATATTTATTGGTTCTACCCATTGCAGGTTCGGGCTGAATTACCTTGAAACTGATTTGTTGAATTAAGTTGGGTTGATCTTTTACTGTGTCGGCAATTAAATCAAAATCATCATCTGCATTATCATGAAGGGATACCCAATAGGACGTGCCATTTTTTATATACTGATAATCAAATTGAAATTCTCGATCTCGTTTGTAAATTTTATTGTCTTGGTCGGGGTTGAATATTCTTTTGATAAAGCTTACAGATCCATATTCTTGAGCTGTTGTAGAGCTTACTTGTGCCGCAATAAATAGCAATAGTAATAAGCGTTTTTTCATGAGCCTGTAAGTTTATGATGTATTTCAGTTATTCCATCTATCAGAAGACAAAGCGGTAAGTGACGGGGCTGTTCTGTCACTTACCGGATGATGAATGATAAATGCAATAATTGATTAAGAAGAAATCTGTGATGTCAGACGGTGTTGTTTTAATTGACCCACTCGGCGGTATATGGATTGTAATCGCATTGGATCTCAGATTCATATAGTTGATCTGCTTCATTAAAAGTGAGTGGCCGGGTATCAAAACAAGTGTATCTAAATTCGCAATCCCGGCATCCTTTTACTTTGTCCTTGGAGGCATACCAATTCGTCTGAAAGCCAGGTTGGTTGATCACATCGGTAAGTGAGTCAGTATGCATGTTGCCAAATAATTTGGTGTCGCTTACAATATTTTTGATTCCCCCTTCAAAATCGATGGTGACTTTGCCATTATAATAGGTGCTACGATGCTTCGACTCAAAGAAGAAATCATAATTCGGAAAAAAATTGGCAGTAGATTCGGTGCTTTTAATGTGTTCTTTGGTTAAAGAACGTGTTTTATAATTCACAATTAAGGTGTTTAGTTCTACTTGTGAATTGCTAGGATGACTATAAAGTGTAATATCCCGTAGCTGGATATACCTCCTCATTCTTGTTATAAATTGTTCATCAGTATCCTGACTGTGGTGAGGAGCTATGATTTCAAACCCATTGAGATTTTGGCATTTCTCACAAAGGGTTTCTAGAAGTGAACTAAATGGATCAAGCGTATTGGGTGTTAAATCTGTTAGTCGGAATTGGTAATAAGAACAACCGAGTTTATTTAACTCAAGGAGTGTTTCTTCATATGTGTAGGTCGGATTAAACTCAATGATTGCATTTGAAATAATATTGGGGGATTGCCATCTAGGTTTTATTTTGGGGAAATGAGTGGTGTCTGCTTCGTCGCACCAAAATAATAACTCACGATCCTCCAAGTGTTGGACATATTCATGAATGATTTCTTTCTGATCGTCATCAACTGCGTTTATCAATTCAGAGAGATTAGCCCCTTCAAATTCTTCAATAAAATGATAAAGTGATTTTGGAATCAAGATCATTTGTTCCCGTCCTAAATCACAGATTGTCGCCTTTTTAAATCCTGCTACAGGAATACAATCAGCGAAAAGCATAAAAACTTTCGTATTCATTTGTGTCTTATTATTGATAGATAATTGTGTGCCGACCGTACATGGCCTATGGCTGATTTGTATCCATATAACTACTTCTCATTAGCTAGTTCGTAGAAAGAATTTGCAAACTAGGCTGTGTTATTTCTTTTTCTTCATAAGCATAGAACTTGTAGGAATGAAGAAGATGGCGACTTTTTTTATTTCTCCTCTGAAAAATCAATGCTTATTGGTTTATAGAAAGGCTCCAAAGTACTTCCTCTAGAATTAAACGCATCTTTCTCAATAGATATGGATGTAATTCTTATTTCCTCTGAAAATGTTAATGAAAATTCGCTGAGGTAATAATAGTTAAGTGGCAGACTGGTATGCTCTTTCTTTGGATCGAATAGTGTTTCTTTCATGGATTCTTTGTTTATATAGTAATAAGGAAGCTACTTTCTTTTCAAGGTAATAATTGCAAGGGGCTGAAACCATTCCGAATTGGCCTACTGGATTTACTTCAAGGAAATAATAATTTTTAGTTCCTTGTTCGACCATTAGGTCAATAGATCCGGTGTTTAAACCTAACTTTTGCATCAATTTATGGATCTTGTTTTCGATGCCTTTGGGTAAGATGTAGGGTACGTTTCGATTCGGAACCTCGTCGTCATAGTGCCTAAAGTCAATTTTTGTTTTTGCGTTGCGTTGTGAAAAAATAGCCATGGAGTAACAGTGGCCATCTAAATAAAAAACACGCACTTCATATTCTTTGTTGATCCCTTGTTGAAACAGGGTGGGGAAAAAAGTAGTGGGCAACTTGACTAAATCCTCTAATTGGACCTCCTCTGTATATAAGGCATATTCTTGCTTCTCATCTGTTGAATAAAAACTAGGAGAGTTGGTCATAGGCTTAGTGATCACCATTTTGTGTTTAAGCAAGATATCCTCTAAGTCTTTCTTGTGACTAATAACAAAGGTTTCGGGTATAGTTAGGCCTACTTGTTTGGCTAGATCCAAAACAATTAGTTTGTTGACATTAATTTTCAATGGATTTGTTAACCAAAAACTATCGCTTAGTCGATGGTACATGGAATGGCTTAGTGTTTCAAACTCTTTATAGAGATGTTGTTTAACCTCTCCCTTGTTTTTAACAAGCTCACATTCTTTGGTAATTTCATTGAAGGCGTCTTTTTCATACCACCGGCGGTACCATACTACTGGAAATTGCTGAGTGGAAAGATGTTTGCCTTTTATTTGTGCTCCATCTGGGCTAAAGAAGCTGTACTCATTTTGCAGGTCATAGCCATTTATCCTTTCCCAGGTGGCTTGATAATAGGCTAACCAACGAATTACATCCTCCGTGGTTGATTCAAACTTAGAAGTGCTTAATATTAAGATCATGAAGTATGCTTATTGGTTTTTTGATTAAATATTGGTTTAATTATCTATTGTATTTTTCAATAATAGTTAATTAAATGAATTTTTACTGTTTGTAATTTTTTAAAGAAATAAATATGGGTTGTTGGAGATAGAAGGCTCTTGTTGTGGAGTGTTTTATTGTTTTTCGTTTTTTGAGCCTTGAAGTAGGTAGAAGAGAATACGTGAAAGGGGAGGAGTACACAAAGGGTATTATACCCTTTGTGTAAATTAAAAATGGTATCTAGAATTAGTCTTCACACATTTTTACTTCATGATCCATATGACCATGACGAGTTTCAGTTCTTACAGGCTTTCTGAAGTATGTTTTAGGATGATGATGATGAAATTCTCCACCAGCAATATTCTCAGTGTTATCTACAATTTTGAAATTTTGTGCATTTAGTTTTTCAAAAGCTTTTATGTTCTTTTTCATGTTTTAGTATTTTTTTATTGTTTATAAAGCGGTTTGTGAGAAGTAGATTGAGATTAGTCGTTTCTTGTTACATACTCAACATCTGGGCGGAAGTGGAATGTAGCTTGCAAAGTTCTTTTCTTTGTACCGGCACGTAATCCTCCATAAAGGTTCATTGTTTCTGAGTTAGTTACAACTTTGAAATTGTTCTCATTTAATTTTTCGAAAACTGTTTTTGTGTTTTTTTTCATGATTTTTTGGTTTTTAAGTTTATTCTGTTTGTGTTTAAAAATTTATAATTAGGCCTTATGTCTTCAGCTTGTTTTTAAAAGGTTGCTATTGATATGAAAACTGGATGATCAATCAATAATCTGTGTAAAAAATTAGGATTCCTGTTCTTCTTCCTCCGCCATGCCATCCGCCTCTTCCGCCATGCCATCCACCGTGTCTGTGACCATGGAACCATCCACCATGCAGATTTTTTGTTTCATCTTTTTGGATGCTTTTGAAATTTTCTTCGGTTAGTTTTTCAAAAGGGGTTATTGCTGTATTGCTTTTCATGATTTATAGTTTTTATAATTTATTGTGTAGATATATAGGTGATTAGCATTTAATTTTTTGTTGTTCAGTGTTTCTTTTCTGTATTTCATTTACTTGGGTGGAGAATTTTTTTGATATCAAGACTCAGTTTTTGATTGTTGTTTATAACCTTGAAATAATCTTGTCCCCTATCTTCTAACTACTACGAACTAAAAGATGCTTGTGATTGTTTGCCATTTCGAAATTGGTAATGGCAATAATAATAATTTATTATATATTTCTTTAACTATAAAGAAATATTATTTCAATTTTAAAGAAAAAGAAAGAATTGTTCAAGGTGAAAAGAGAGCTTAATCTGTGTTTTGGATCTTTAAACCAGCTTTTTATCCCTTTGTTAAATAATGTTAAATAATGGGAGTGCAATAAAAATGAACATGCACAACAATATTTGTAGACTAAAATTCTCGCCTGTTACAAAGGAATTTTATCCGCATCTTTGCGGCATTAGACTAAAAAAATAGTGTTGGTAGAAATTCATTTTCCCAACTTGAATCAAACTCTCATCAATAATGCCTCGCATTCTAGCTTTCGATTATGGTACGAAGCGTATCGGGATAGCTGTTACAGATCCCTTGCAAATTATTGCGACGGGCTTGGATACTGTGCATCCGAAAGATATTGTGGCTTATTTGGCAAAGTATCTAGCCTTAGAGGCAGTTGAGCTTTTTGTTGTAGGCGAGCCGAAGCAAATGGATGGAAGCCCTTCTCAATCGGCACGACATGTAAAAGGATTTATCACCATCCTAAAAAAACATTTTCCAGAAATTCCTATTGAAATGATTGATGAGCGGTTTACTTCCAAGATGGCCTCTGCTACTGTTGCCCAGAGCGGACTTAAAAAATCAGATCGTCAAAATAAGGAACGAATAGATACCATTTCGGCAACGATCATCCTACAGTCTTATCTAGAGAAGAAGCGTAATTTCTTTTAGTTTTGCCGGATGTTGACCCAGTCACAAGAATTCCTCAAAAAATATTTTGGCTACGATCAGTTTCGACCTAAGCAGGCTGAGATTGTTGAACATATCTTGAGTAAGAAAGATGCCTTGGTTCTCATGCCAACGGGTGGAGGAAAATCGATCTGCTTTCAGATACCGGCGTTGATGATGGGCGGAACCTGTATTGTGATTTCACCTCTGATTTCATTGATGAAAGATCAGGTAGACTCATTAAAAGCGAATGGAATTTGCGCGGCATTTTTGAATAGTACGCAGAGCTTCACCGATCAGGAGATGATTTTAGAAGCTTGCCAAAGAGGTGAAATCAAATTGCTCTACGTATCGCCAGAAAAGCTGCTGACAGATTTAGAGGCAATTGTCCAGCGTGCAAGGCCCACATTTTTTGCGATTGATGAAGCGCACTGTGTTTCATCGTGGGGGCATGATTTTAGGCCTGAGTATACTAAAATTGGTCTTTTGCGTGATCGTTTTCAAGGGATACCTTTTGTGGCTTTAACAGCTACTGCCGACAAAGTAACCCGTAGAGATATTTGTAAGCAGTTAAATCTTCAAAATCCAAAATTATTTATCTCTTCATTTAATCGGGAGAATTTAAGTCTAGAGGTCCGCATTGGCATAAAACCAAAACAGAAAATACAAGAAATCATTTCTTTTATTGAGGAAAGACATGCACAAAGCGGTATCATTTATTGTTTGAGTCGATCAAAATGTGAAGAACTATCTGATAAATTGAGAGAGGCGGGAATCCGTGCAGGCCATTATCATGCTGGGATGGATGCTGATGAACGTGCTCAAGTTCAAGAAAAGTTTATTAATGATGAAATACCGATCGTTTGCGCCACGATCGCTTTTGGAATGGGGATCGATAAATCGAATGTTCGGTGGGTAATTCACTATAATATGCCTAAGAACATGGAGAGCTATTATCAGGAAATTGGGCGTGCAGGACGTGATGGATTGCCTTCTGAAACCATATTGTATTACAATTACGCTGATATGATTACGCTGAATAAGTTCGCTAGTGAAAGCGGGCAAGCAGAAATCAATCTGGAAAAGCTGAAGCGAATACAACATTATGCCGAAGCAGATAATTGTCGTAGAAAGATCCTGCTCAATTATTTCTCCGAAACTTTAGGCCAAAATTGTGGGAATTGTGACGTTTGTAAAAATCCACGTAAACATTTTGATGGAACAGTCCTCGTCCAGAAAGCACTTTCTGCGGTTGCCCGTACGAGAGAGAAAGAGGGTGCGCAAATGATCATTGATGTATTGCGGGGCTCAAGGCGAGTGGAGATTCTGGCATCTGGTTATGACAAACTTAAAACACATGGTGTTGGATCCAATATCAGTGCCATCGATTGGCAGCGATACCTAATGCAAATGTTGAATATTGGCATATTAGAAGTGGCCTATGACGAAAATTTTGCATTGAAAATAACAGCCATAGGAAAAGACATTTTGTTTGGAAAAAGAAGCGTTGAGCTAACAATTTTGCCAATTCTTTCGGCGAAAGAAAAGCCGGTTAAAGAGAAGATCATTCAGCAAAAACAGGCTACGGAAGATGAATTATTCGATATCCTTCGAAAAGTTCGACGTGATTTTGCCATGCATGAAAATGTGCCTGCCTATATCATCTTTAGCGATGCTACTTTGCAGGCTATGGTAGTGGCTAAGCCGAGAACAGCAGGAGATATGCTTCATATTTCAGGTGTTGGGGAACATAAATTTGCGCGATATGGACAAGCCTTTTTAGATGCAATCCTCCATTATTTAGGAGAGTCCAAAAAAGAAAGGGGAAATACGTATCGCGAAACCCTTTTGCTGTACCAACAAGGCTTGACCCCAGAAGAAATTGCAAGCTATCGGAAGATGAGTCTGCAAACTATTTACTCACACTTAGCTTATCTATATTCAAAAGGGAGTATTGCCAGCCTGGACACTTTTATTGCTTGGGAGGAAGTCGAGTTAGTTCAAAATGCGATTCGAATAATAGGTGAAGCCAAAATTATGAAGCCAATTTTTGAATATTTAAATGGGGCTGTTTCCTACCATAAAATTAGATTGGCTATGGCAGTGATCGAAAAAGAGGAACTGAATAAGCAGAAGCAGTTTTAACAAATTTTACCTCTCTTCCTCAACTTGTGGTGCAAAAGTTGGTTTTAGTATCTTTGCATCATGGAACTATTGAGCAGTCAACTTGAAAATTATTTGGATCGTCACTGCGACTCTGAAGATGATTTGCTTAAACATATTAATCGACAAACACATCTGAAAGTTCTAATGCCTCGAATGTTATCCGGCCATTACCAAGGTCGTGTGCTCGGAATGTTGAGCAAAATGATGAGGCCTAATCGTATTCTAGAGATAGGTACGTTTACGGGATATGCCACACTTTGTTTAGCTGAAGGTTTAACTGAAGATGGGGTATTGCATACCATCGATATCAATCAAGAATTGGAAAGTATGGTCCGTGAGAATTTTCAAAAATCTGCTTTTAATACACAAATCAAATATCATTTAGGAAATGCCTTGGAAATCATTCCCACACTAGACGAGGTATTTGATCTTGTTTTTATTGATGCTGATAAAAAAAATAATGCTAACTATTACCAATTGGTTTTTGATAAGGTAAGACCCGGAGGGATGATTGTTGTAGACAATGTATTGTGGAGTGGAAAAGTATTACATGACATAACAGATAAGGATACCGTGGAAATAAAAAAGTTCAATGAAATGGTTCATCAGGATGCACGTGTGGAGAAATTGATTCTTCCTGTACGAGATGGGCTATTTATCATTCGTAAAAAATAAATAGCATGAAAAAACTATTTACGCTCTTTTTTGTATGTATCAGCGGGATGGCCTTGGCACAAGACGCTGCTAAAAATTATATCGAGCGATATAAAAATATGGCCATCAAAGAAATGAACGAGCATGGTGTACCGGCAAGTATCGTATTGGCAGTCGCTATGCACGAGTCGGGAAATGGAACAAGTAAAATTGCACGAGTCCTCAATAATCATTTTGGGGTGAAGGGGGTTAACTATAATAAAGAGTTTAAGTCGAGCTATAAAAGTTACGACTCTGTTGCGATCTCCTATGCCGATTTTTCGAATATGCTTAAAAGCCGTAAACAGTTTAGTATACTTTTTGGTAAGTGTTCTTTATACGATTACAGAGCTTGGGCATGGGGTATGCAACGAGGACGATATGCGACAAATAAAGCTTGGGCTAAACATGTAGTGGCTATTATTAAAAAATATAATCTATATCAATACGATAATCGACCAGTAGATTACATCGACTCAACTTATGAGCCAATTCCACAGATTATTAAATCCAAGCAGAGAGTCTCTTACTATCGTGTTAGAAAAGGTGATACACTTTCGGCTTTAGCTAAGAAATATGGTGTAAGAGTTGAGAAAATACGACACCAAAATCATTTAAAAACAGACCATCTAAGTATTGGCCAAAGGCTCAAAATCTGATCTAAATCTTAAAGAGCTTGTCGCTAATAATTTTTTGCGATGTTGATCAGCATTAAAGAAATCAATGAAACAGACCAGATATTATACCCTTTTTATATCCGCACTACTCTTACTTTTTAGTTCATGTGCGACGAGAAAACAATTTACTGTAAAAAAAGATAGTCGTACGCCGCCTGCAATAACCGCTGTCCCAACCCAAAAAGACGATGCTATCACTTATATCGAGCGGTATAAACAGATTGCAATAGCTGAGATGAATGCGTATGGTATTCCTGCAAGTATTACCCTTGCCCAAGGATTACTTGAATCGGCTAATGGAAATAGTACTTTAGCGATCCAAGCGAATAATCATTTTGGGATTAAATGTACGTCTGGCTGGAGTGGGAAAACCATTTTAAAAGATGACGATGTGAAAGATGAGTGCTTTAGAGTATATAAAACGTCTGAAGAATCTTTTAGAGATCATTCTGAGTTTCTAAAGCGAAAGAGGTATGCTTTTTTGTTTGAGTTGGATAGAAACGACTATGAAGGCTGGGCGAAGGGTTTGAAAAAAGCGGGTTATGCCACCAATCCGCGCTATCCAGAGCTGCTAACTGGTTTAATACGACGTTATGGATTGGATCAATACGATCGGAAGGAAACGGCCTTTGAAAAGAGTAAGCGAGAAAGTAAGGTCTTCTCAGAGATAGCTAAAGAGCTGCCTGAGCAGCGGAAAGATGATGTGGCCAAATCTCCCGTAATTGTGCGGGTCTACGAGGTAAAACAAGGCGATACAATCTATTCGATTAGTAAGCGTTTTGCTCTATCAGTTACAGACTTGAAAACCATTAATGGTTTACAAGATGATACGATTAAACTTGGGCAGTTACTCCTCTTATCTAACATAAATGGGATAAATAGATAAACCGCGATGCTTATCCAAGCAGGTTTAATACTGCTTGTGATGCTGCTCTAGTTTTAGTCCTTATTTGCTAGTGAAAAAAATCATTTATCCCATCTTTTTTCTACTATTCTTTGGTTATAGCATGAAATTGTTTGCTCAGGAGATCTCTGTTCAAGGGATCGTTGCTGATTCAATTAACAAACAGCGCTTAACCCATGTTTATATCTACCATCTCCAAACAGGAAAAGGATTTTATAACAACAAATACGGAGAGTTTACAACTACTTTATCTGTGGGGGATAAGTTGATTGCTTCTTTGAATGGATATGATACAGATACCGTTTGCGTAAGTGGTTCCAGTAGTGTGATCCTATTTTATCTTAAGCGTACGAGCATTCAATTGCAAGAAGTCACCATTAGAGATAAGCAGATATCTCCTCAAGGTAAATTACAATTGGCTCAGTCGGATTACAAAGATGCATACACAAAAGGGAGTGTTGATCGGATGATCATACCCGGCGGAAGCAACGGTTTAGGAGCTGGTTTAGGTATAGATGCTTTATATAGTTTGTTTAGCAGGCAAGGCATTAATGCGCGTAAACTACAATCTATTATTGAACAAGATTATAAAGAGGCAGTCATTAATAGCAGGTACACTCAAAGTTTGGTAGCCCATGTTACGGGCTTGAGTGGGAAAAAGCTTTTGGATTTTATGCAGCAACACCGTCCTACCTATCAGTTTACTATCGAATCTAACGACTATGAAATGATCCGATTTATAAAAATAAATTATCAATATTATCGTCAATACCCCACTGTAATACACCTCCCTCCTCTAATTAATTGTAAATAGTAAAGCTTGATCTCTAAAAGTTTTGGTTTTTTAAGAATCAAAGTATATGTTTGTCAATATTAATTTTTTTGAAATAAAATATCTTAATAATTAAATATGGAGAAGATTTACAAAAAAAGCATTTTGTTGATATTATTGGGGCTAAGTTTTACCCCCCTTTTAGGCCAAGAGTTAAAAGGGAAAATTGTGGACGCGTCTGGTTTGAATATGCCTGGGGTGAGCATTTTAATTCAGGGGACAACCAATGGTACTTCCTCGGACAGTAACGGAGCATATTTGCTGAAATTTTCAGCCCCAGGAAAGTACAAGCTGAAAATCTCATTTCTGGGTTATGAAAATCTAATTGCAGATGTCCAAATTGACAACGCTACAAAGACACAGAATTTTACAATGGTGGCGTCTGGAACGGCTTTAAATGAAATAGTGGTTGTCGGATCCAGGTCCACTGTTCCTCGAACTAATATTGAATCCCCAGTACCAGTGGACGTTATTACATCAAAAGATGTCAAAAGTTTTGCTCAAGTAGATATTGGGCAGGTATTAAACTATAATGCACCATCTTTTAGTTCCAATCGTCAAACCGTAGCTGATGGGACAGATCATCTTGATCCTGCATCTTTGCGAGGCTTAGGTCCTGATCAAGTTCTAGTCTTGGTTAACGGAAAACGCCGTCATACATCAGCATTAGTCAATATTAATGGAACTTTTGGTCGCGGTAGTGTAGGTACCGATTTGAATGCAATTCCTTTAGCCGCCGTTGAAAAAATTGAAGTATTACGGGATGGAGCTGCAGCTCAATATGGTTCAGATGCGATGGCAGGCGTAATTAATATTGTTCTTAAAAAGGACACGCCTTTTGCTTTCTCAATGATGCAGGGTCAATGCTATACCAGTGCACTAGGAAGGAACATGTATGATGGCCAAACATTTAATGCCGACTTAAGCAATGGATTTGATTTAGGGGGAAAGGGCTTTGTTAATTTTGCAGCTCAATATGAGGACCGTGGTGCAACTAATCGTGGGGGCTTAGATACACGTCCATTGCTATATTCTCCTGTTCCGAGTTCTGGAATGATCACACAAGCACAGGTAGATGCCGACAATGCAAAAGCAGCAGCAGGTTTTTTTGATAGAAATGATATGCGGGTTGGTAATTCAGATTCAAAAAGAGCTAGCTTTTTTGTTAATGGACAATACCAATTAGGCAATGACCTCAATTTTTATTTGGCAACAGGCTATACGAATAATATTGGCCAATCTGCAGGTTTCAACCGGTTACCATCACAAACGAGCCAAATTGATTTATCAATTTACCCCAATGGTTTCTTGCCACTAGAGGACATTCATGTGAATGACTACTCTATTTTAGGGGGGGTGAAGGGCAAATCGGGGGCTTGGGATTATGATCTTGGTCATGCATATGGAATGAATACGATTGATTTTAATGTTTCTAATTCATTAAATGCCTCCTATCCACCTGGTACAAGCCCTACTAGCTTCTATTGTGGAACAGTGTCTTTCATTCAGAACACAACTACTTTTGATATAAATCGCAAATTTGATTTTAAAGGGCCTTTAACATCGTTAAATACGGCTTTTGGAGTAGAGTATCGTGCAGAAGACTTTCAAATTATTGCGGGCGATCCATCCTCTTATCTGAGTGAGGGTGTTTCCAGTAAAGTGCCTGGGGCACAAGTATTCCCAGGTTTTCAGCCTGCACCTATAAATGCTTTGGATAAATCTAGAAACAACAAAGGTATATACGTTGATTTGGAAGGTGACTTTGGCCCGAGATTGCTCTTAGAAGCAGCCGGCCGTCTTGAAAACTATAGCGATTTTGGTTCTAATTTTTCTTACAAATTCACAAGTCGTTATAAATTCTATCAAGATTTCGCTGTTAGAGGATCTATTGCTACAGGCTTTCGGGCACCGTCATTACAACAACGTTATTTTAGTAATGTGAGTACACAGTTCATTAACGGGACAGCCAATCAAGTATTAACAGTAAATAATGACAACCCAATTGTTCGTGCATTTGGTATTGGGTCGCTGAAGGCTGAGACTTCCAATTCGTACAGCCTTGGTCTGACGGGTAAAATCTCTCAAGTACTTTCATTTACGGTAGATGCATATCAAATTGATGTAAAGAATCGAATTGTTTTATCCAGTGCATATACACGTCAGCTGAATCCAGATGGTACTCAAGTTGCTACTGATCCTGTAAACCAGATATTAAATAATGCGAATGTATCGGCTAATATCAACAGTGTTCAGTTTTTTTCTAACGCAGTTTCAACGAAGACTCAAGGTTTAGATGCGGTATTAACCAGCCGGATGAATCTTGGCTTCAAAGGAGATAAATTAGTCCTTAGTGCTGCGTTGAATTTAAATAAAACCAACGTTGGGGGAATTAATACCTCAAATCTGATTGCAAACAATCCAATTTTGACTAATAATTTGTTTAATCGCTATACTCGTTGCCTTTTGGAGTCGGCTGTTCCTAAAAGTAAGATTGATCTAAGTGCAAATTATATAAATAAGAGATGGGGAATTTTGCTTAGAGCCGTTCGCTTTGGCGAGGTGACTTATCTAAATCAAGTAGATCCTACTATCCCATCAAATAACTTGCCTTTAGCAATTGATCAAACATTTGCAGCAAAATGGGTTACAGATTTGACAGTTAATTATACATTCACCAAACAATTCAACTTTGCAATAGGCATAAATAACTTATTCGATGTGTACCCTGATCAAGCTTATATTGACCCCCGAAACAATGTGAATAATTTAACGAACTATACTGGCGGAAGGGATAATACATATAATGGTCGTTTCTTATACAGTCGGAATGTTCAACAATTTGGATTCAACGGTCGCTTTATTTTTGGTAAGGTTTCGTATGCCTTTTAAAACTAAAAGAGCCTGAGCATGTGATACACTCAGGCTCTTTTAGTTTTAAAAGGTCTTATCTCGACGCGGTAAGATTGCTTCTTAGGCAACTAGAAATGATACTTTTAGCAAGTATTGAAATACCGTGAGAGGCTAGCAGTATAAAGTGGAGATAAGCTCATTTGGAAATTTATCCTTTTCTTCTTAAGCCCGCTACTGCTTTTCAATTAAACAAACAGCATAGGCTACCACACCTTCTTCTCGACCAATAAATCCCATCTTTTCGTTAGTAGTGGCTTTTATTGAGATATCTTCATCGCTTATGCCAATTGCCTTTGCTATGTTTTGTTTCATTTGAGGAATATGTGGATTTATTTTGGGTGCTTCTAAAGAAACCATTGCATCAATGTTACCAACACGCCATCCTTTTTCGTTTAAAAGACGGATGCATTCTTGTAGTAAAATCAAACTGCTAATATTCTTCCATCGGTCATCTTCATTTGAGAAATGATGCCCAATATCTCTTAGGTTTGCAGCTCCGAGTAATGCATCGCAAATAGCATGTAGAAGTACATCTGCATCAGAGTGGCCGTAAGCCCCTGAATGATGTGCTAGTCTTACCCCGCCTAATATGAATGGATGTTGATTCTTCAGTTGATGAACATCAAACCCAAATCCAACTCTGATTTTCATGTCTTTGAATTTGTTTTTAGCAATTATGAAGCTAGTCAATTACCCCTGTTACCTAGTTAGCTAGGGAATATTATGCATGCTTTGAAGTGAGATTCAAAGCGTGTTTTATTGCGTTGCTATCATGCACCTTATTTGAGGTTCTTTGTTCAAGAATGGTCTCATGATCTTTTATCGGTTGCACCAAAATTGAAGGAAATCGTGAATCTTAATGTCCTCCCTAGTGGATTTTTTTGTGGATCTGCCAGTACATAAGCTACATCCAGACCAAAGGATTGGTAGCGAAATCCAGCACCAGTTGTAAAGTACTGTCTGTTTCCCAGTGTCGGATCTTCATAGAAATAACCCAGGCGTAAAGCAAATTGCTGTTTTAATAAATACTCCGCCCCGAGGGAATAGGAAATATCTCTAAGCTGATTAGATCCATCTGAAAAAGACCCAAAAATAGAAGAAACCACAGAACTATTAGGATTATTGTTGGCAGTGACAGGAACGAGTAACTTGTTCATATCCAAAGCCAGTATAAGCTTGCTATCTGCATCAATGTCAATGCTTGTAGCTCCACCCAGTTTCAGATTTGTGGGTAAGCTGTAGCGTGTTCCATTAGCAGAATAGCTGATTTTGGGACCAATATTGGATATGCTCATGCCGAAAGCTAATTCAGCTGTTTTGTTAAAGAGTGTGATTGGGTTCTTATAGTAGGCTGATAGATCAGCCGCAAACCCGGTCGCAGCTTGGAGTTGTTGACCATTAATAAATTGCCCATTGCTAAAACTAGATTGAATGTATCGTGCTGTAATACCCATGGAGAAATTATCACTAAACATTCTGGCAAATGCAAAATCAACCCCCAGCTCATAAGGGCTGTATAGGCCTTGACTAAGCCCATTTGCGTCAGTTAATTGAATACTCCCTAATGAAAAGTAACGTAACGAGCCACCTATCACATTCTTATCACTTAGTCGATGATATGCAGATAAGTATGATAAATTTATATCAGAAACAATGCTTCTTAGCCAGGGAGCATACGAAAGACTGATACCTGTTTGATTTTCAATGAATGCTAACTTAGAAGCATTCCAATGAATCGAATTTGCATCAGGATTTGTTGCAGCACCAACTTCTCCCATTGCGGCTGATTTCGAGTCAGGAGCAATGAGTAAAAAAGGAACACCCGTTTGAATGATGTTTTGTGCTTGGCCGTTACTCAGCGTTCCACTACTAACTGTTTGAGCATTTATTTTAAAGGGGATTAGAATAGTCAGGAATATAAGACTATAACCATACATGATATTATTCAACATTTTTTGAAGAGTTTTACTTTATGGAAAAGTGACAGTGTCTTTTCAATCTACAATTATTGAAATAATTTTTAATGTTTTCTAATATTTTGTAAATTTAGTATTGGATCTTGCCCGTTATGCTCTATTTTAACTAGAGCTGATCGAATGAATGTAGTACATATTTTTGAGCTGCGAGAAAAATGTACAAGAAAAATATAGCTGAATATATCTATGATGTAAAATTTGGTAGCAGGGTTATAGTTGGTGTTTTTTATTGTGAATGTTCAGTATGAAGCATTTTTGCTCCTTGCAGGTGCCTTTAATCTGTTGGATGATGAGTTTCATGATAAACAATGAGCATTTATTTTAATTGATTTTACTTATTAGCTATATGTTATTGTTTTGTTCTTAATCCTTTATATGTTAACTTTATGTCATATGCGTTGCATATCTAAATTCGATGGAGTGAGTAAAATATGTGATATTTGTGGCATGCGCTAGCTGCATAATAATATGATAGTGATAGATATGATTAATCCCAAAGAAATAATGAAAAGAGCCTACATCATCCTCACTTTGGCCTTGCTATTGTTCACGTTTTTACAGTCGGGCTGTAGTAAATCAAATTCGGGCCAATCAAGCTCTCTCAAGACAGGCAGGGCTTACAATGATAAATACAATGGGGGATTTGAAGTTAATAGGAAATTTAAAACGATTGTTGGGCCGGGTCTAGTACCGATTGAAGGAGGGACTTTCACAATGGGGGGCTCATTAAATCAAGATCTTGGTTATGGGTTTGATAATGTTAAAAGGCGAGTTACAGTGGCAACATTCTATATGGATGAAACAGAGGTCGCTAATGTGGATTGGTTGGAATACATGTATTGGACTAGACAAAACTTTCCGACAGATTATGAGCAGTATTATAATACACTACCTGACACACTCGTTTGGCGGAAACCATTGTCATATAATGATCCATTTGTGAATAACTATCTGAGACACCCAGCCTATCAAGATTACCCGGTAGTTGGGGTCACTTGGGAGCAAGCAACGGCATATTGTAAATGGCGTACCGATCGGGTTAATGAGCAGATATTGCGTGATCACGGATACTTAGTGGATTATAAAACGATGACAGGTGGAGGGAAGGGCAAATCTACAGCACCTGCAAATGCAGAGCCTTTCAGTACAGATATTTATTTGAATGGGCAGTATCGTGGTGAAGGTATTGATGGCAAAAAGATGAAAAATGATTTAAATCCTTCTGCTGCAGCCAATACAGAAAAGGGTAAACACGGTGCCAAGCGCCCTATTCGTTTAGAAGACGGAGAAATATTGCAACCATATCGACTGCCAACAGAGGCTGAGTGGGAGTATGCAGCTTTAGCTTTAATAGGGAGTAGTGATTATGAAAATGTAGAGGATGGAAAGGTATATCCTTGGACTGGTCTGGGTGTACGTTCTCCTAAAAAAAGGACGCAGGGTCTAATGCTTGCAAACTTTAAACGTGGAGCAGGAGATAATATGGGTGTTGGTGGGTATTTGAACGATAAAGCAGATATTACAGCTCCTGTTCGTAGCTATTTGCCAAATGACTTTGGGTTGTATAACATGGCTGGAAATGTGAACGAGTGGGTTGGAGATGTATATAGGGTGCTTTCTTATGAAGATTTTGAAGATTTTAATCCTTTCCGGGGAAACCAGTTTGTTAACAAGCGTTTAGCAGATAAAAGTAAAGGTCTTTATGCAAAGGATAAGTATGGACGAGCTATTGAAGATCCTGCAAAATCGGGTAAAAAGCAACCATGGGCTGAAGTGCAGAGTGGTGGCGATAATGCTAAAAAGGACTCTTCAGCAGTAGTTAATGTTCCATCTGCGATTGCAGGAAAGCCCTATAATCCAGATATGAGAGGATATGTTGATACATTAACAAATAGTTTATACGGTATAACCACGCTCATAAATGATAAAGCCAGAGTTTATAAAGGAGGTTCGTGGAATGATCGGGCTTATTGGCTGAATCCTGCTGTCCGTAGGTTTATGCAACAAGATGAGGCAAGTGCAGAAATAGGCTTTAGGTGTGCAATGTCTTTTGTGGGTGCCCCAGAAATAAATCCTAAACATAAACCTCATTTTAAAAGTAAAGCCTCTGCTTCTGCTAAACCTAAAAAAAGCACGATAAAATAGAAATTAATTACAAAGCTGATTGATAACTAGAGCTCAAAATCTCAGATTAGATACTAGGTTAGCAACGGTTGATGATAAGTGTGTAATAAATTCAATGATTTTGTATAAGTAGAAAGGTTCCCTCATAGCAGAGGATATAGGTTTATATATGCTTTGGGGAACTTGAGAGCCGTTTGACGAGAGATGTTAATAAAAAGATTGAACTCGATCTCGCAAATTGTAGCTAGATGCTAACACTTCACCATAAGCTCCTGCTGTTTGGATAGCAATTAGATCTCCACGATCTGATTCTGGTAACTCGATGTCTTGGCCAAAGCAATCAGTGCTTTCACAAATTGGACCAACTACATCGTATTTTATAGTCTCTATACTTAAGGCGGTTCTTGAAATATTTTCGATTTTATGATATGCTTGGTACAATGCAGGCCGAATCAGCTCGGTCATGCCTGCGTCTAAAATCATGAAACTTTTCTTTCTTCCGTTTTTAATGTATAGAACTCGACTGATTAGATGACCACATTGGGCAACGAGTGCTCTCCCTAACTCAAAGTGAACCTCCTGCTCTGATTTACGTTTGAGCGATTGATTAAATATTGCGAAGTAAGTTTCAAAATCTGGAATGAGTTGCTGGTCGGGATGGTAATAGTCGACACCTAATCCCCCACCCACATTTAAGACACTAGGCTGAAATCCATGCTGGTCAAACCATAGGTGGATTTCATTGATCCGTACACATAAATCTTTAAATACATCCATATTGGTGATTTGAGAACCAATATGGAAATGGATACCGATAAAATGTAGGTTTCTTAATTGACGTAGTATGTGAATGCAGTTGTCTAGTTCCCACTGATTGATGCCAAATTTATTTTCATCCAAGCCCGTGGTAATATTTTGGTGTGTATCTGCATCCACATTAGGATTGATGCGAAGAGCAATTTTTGCAATTTTATTCTGTTGCTGTGCTAATTCATTGATTACACTCAGTTCTTGTAAAGACTCCACATTGAAACAAAAAATGTTTCGATCTAATGCATCTAAAATTTCTTTATCCGACTTTCCGACACCCGCAAATACTACCTTGCTCGGGCTAAAACCTATTTCTATTGCTTTTTTTACTTCATTGCCACTCACACAATCAGCTCCAAAACCAGCATCTTTGATTGCGAGTAATATGGGTCGATTAAAATTTGCTTTCAATGCATAGTGTACATGGAAATTGTATTTGTTTGAAGCCCGCTTGCATGCTACCATCGTTTTTTCTAATAAAGCTAGATCATAATAATAAAAAGGAGTTTCTAAAGACTGGAAACGACGTATTTGATCATGGCTGAACATCTGTATCAGTTTAAATAAAGGGCAGGTGAATTGCATCTGTTCCAGCTAATATTCCACGTACTCGGTAGATAACCGTCTCTAATAACCATCCGGCCGCGTATCCTAAGGCGCCTGCGAAAAGTTGGAGCTTCATTACCACCAGTGATTTCTTGTGCTTCAGCGCGTGATAATTCTTGGAGATTCGTGTCAATATGATTCAGCTTCATAATTTGATTGGCTTAAAAGGGTTATTTTTTATTGTTTTGACATTTTGGATGTACGCTACATTATTTGTGATTGTATCCATCGCAAAATCTGTCCCAAAACTGTTTTAAAAGATCAAGTGGCTGCAATACAGTCATCTAGAATGAGGCCACCCCCATTCAATTCTTTCATCCCGGTCTCATTTAACTCTTTTAAATGCAAATACTGCTTAAGTATTTGTTTTTTATTTTTTATTAATTTGAAGTTTCAAAAATTTATATTAAGGAAATGATTGTAATATAAATCGTCGACTGTAATAATTCAAAACATTTTAATAAAAAAGATTCAGTGCCTACATTTACGCCTATGCGATTTTTGTTCACTCTATTTTTATTTGGTGCTTTTACTGCATATGGTTATATCAACCCGTCGGCATCGTCAATATTTAGTTTCCCCCGAATTGAGGGAGATGATCCAAATGAAAAAATCAAAACAGGTGCAGATCAAACAGATAAATACCTCCCCTATTTAAAGGATAAAAGAGTGGGCATGGTCATTAATGCCACGTCGATTATTGGTCAAAAAAGTAGTGTAGATAGTCTTAGAGCTTTAGGTATCAATATTGTGAAAATATTTGGGCCCGAACACGGTTTTCGTGGGAATGCGAGCGATGGAGCCAAAGTAGACAACACTGTGGATCCCAGGACTGGGATACCCATTATTTCGCTATACGGAAAACATTTTAAGCCAACCAAAGAGGATTTGAAAGAGATTGATATTTTGATTTTTGATATTCAAGATGTGGGGGCTCGCTTTTATACTTACATCTCCACCTTGCATTATGTAATGGATGCTTGTGCGGAAAATAATTTGGAATTGATGATATGGGATCGGCCTAACCCTAATGGTTTTTATGTAGATGGCCCTGTATTGAATTCTAATTTTAAATCATTTACAGGGATGCATCCTGTCCCCATTGTTCATGGAATGACAATTGCTGAATATGCACAAATGATCAATGGCGAAGGCTGGCTAATGAATAAGGCAGTTTGTAAGCTAAAGATTATTCAAGTTGAAAACTATTTACATTCGACACCCTATGAATTACCTATTCCACCATCGCCCAATTTAAATAGTTCACCGAGTATTTTATTATATCCTTCGCTTTGTTTGTTTGAAGGAACGATGATTAGCGTAGGTCGAGGAACTTATTCGCCTTTTCAGATACTAGGTAGTCCAGAGTTGAAGGGAAAGTATGATTTTAGTTTTACACCCGTGAGCATTCCTGGAATGAGCGATACACCTTTACATGAAAATATGGTTTGCTATGGAATTGATTTGCATCAATACAACGTCAATAAGATCAAAAAATCTGGTAAACTCAATCTAGACTGGTTGATGGAGCTTTATCAAGCGTATCCATTGAAAGACCAATTTTTCAAAACACGTGGCTTTGATCGTTTGGCGGGTACGAACCAATTGAGAATGCAAATCATTGAGCAAAGAAGTGTGAAACACATACGCCAGAGTTGGGAACCAGCACTTTCGCAATACAAAGCAATGCGAGAGCGATATTTACTATATCGTTAGCGCTTTTAATATGGATTAAATCATAAATCGTACATGAGAGTAGAAATAGATAAAGTGTGTTACTTATTTAAGTCGACTAATAATAAGGCAGAGAACCTAATTATTAGTGCGCATGGTGAGCAAATACCGTTCACGTCTATGGTGCCTCTGAGAAATAATGGATTTTCAGGCCATTTTCAGGTCCCTATAGGGGTAACCTTATATTTCTACAATCCGGATGGGACAACCTTAGAGGTGCCGAAGAATGCGCTTGAAAGTATGATAGACCGAAAGTATCCAATTTTTGAGACCAAAACATATCCTCAGATTGTAAGAGATTATATCTTAGATAAGTTTCAAACTAAGAAAGATGGAGAGGAGACCTATAGTTATATCCAACGGACCCTTGCCAATAGACAAGCACTGAGTGAAGTATTCGAAACATACAATGATGCATTTGATGTACTCACCATTAGAAATCGCTTATCTACACAACTGATGGGTATTAGATTTAGCTCTGTACTAGAATTATTGAAAAGGCAAGGATATGTATATCCTCATGTGCATTGTTCGTTTTGTAGGTCAGGGGATTTTTTTTCCAAAGGATATAGAGTCTCTCCTAAATGAAATAACAAAAGAAGAAATCTGTTTCATCCCTTTGATGATTTAGTCGCGTTGCCTTTTCAAATTCCCTTGTTAATAATTGTCTTGTAAAAGATCCTATTTCCTAAAATTCCTTAATTCCTTCTTGATGATCTCTACTCTTTAATTGATCCAGTGCTAGCAAGGCCAAATGAACTTGATTATTTTTTATTAATCTCAATGAGTAGCACTACCATTTCAAAAAAATCTGATGATATTTGCGGTAATCTTAAAACGAATTAAAATAAATTATTATGTTAAAAAAATGTGTTTGTCTTTGCCATTGTTACTTTTGGGGTTGTTGGATGTTCTAAAAAAGATAATGTAGTACCTAGTGGTATAACAGGATCTCAAAAGAGTATTACAGTTTCATCATTCGAATCTTATGATGGTCTAGCTAATAATCGAATTGATAGTCTCAGTGATGACTTTTCTAGGATGACAAAAAAGGGGTAGTGTATCTAAATGTATGATAGGTAATATTTGGATAAAATATGATCGAAAA
>CALLKE010000076.1 GCA_938008555.1 uncultured Pedobacter sp. | reverse complement strand
ATTTTCGATCATATTTTGTCCCAATATTACCTATCATACATTTAGATACACTACCTATTCCTTTTTGTAGGGAAATTGTAACGAAATATTTTGCATCATACCCCTTATAAGCGATTGGACGTTGTTGCCAGCAACAACTGGAACATTATAATTATAGCTCCAAATGGGTTGGCCGTCACGTTGGCTGTAGATTCGGATGGAAGAGTCTACTTTATTTTGAATGGGTTTTCTACTATTATTTTGAGTCGTTTCAGATTCATCGATCAATGGCTTTGATGAATGAATATCACCCCAAACAATAGCATCAACACCTAGCAAAGTACAGAGTTCCGATTTATCGCGTGATTCTAAATCCTCGTATTGAATATGGTTTTTTCGTAACAGTGCATTTGTTTGATCTATATCTTGGAATTCAACATTATATTTTTTCTTGCCAAACTGATCTAGAAAAGAAATATATGCAATCTTTTGAGTAGTATATCCCAAAGACTTATTAGATAAATCGAATGATTCAGTGTTTATTTCATCGATTGATGGTTTGTTATCTGCTGATATTTTAAAAGGAAGAATAGCCAATATTTCATGGCCTCTTACTATTGTATTTTCAAAAGCTGTTTTACCGTGATAAACTTTAGGCCCACAGCTGGCAAAGAATATTACTATAGCTAGAAATAATATCGAAAATTTATATGTGTGTTTCATGGAAAATAAAAATATAAATTGTTTTAAATAATTTTTTTAATACTAATGCAATTTAGTTAAATTTTTTTAATTTTTTATTTTTATGTCATGGCTCCTTCGGTATAACTTTCAATAGGAGGACAGGCACAAACTAGGGTTCTATCTCCATATGTATCATTAACACGACCTACTGGGGGCCAAAACTTATATGCGGCAGTATATGGTAAAGGAAATACTGCCATTTGACGTGTATATGGATGATTCCATGAATCACTTGTAGCGGCTAAAATTGTATGAGGAGCATTTTTTAATGGGTTGTTTACTTTATTCAATAGACCCTTTTCAATATCATTAATCTCATCTCGAATAGCAATCATGGCATCACAAAATCGATCTATTTCATGCTTGGGCTCTGATTCGGTAGGTTCAATCATGATGGTGCCGGCAACGGGGAAGGATACCGTAGGAGCATGAAAGCCATAGTCTATCAAGCGTTTGGCTATGTCAGTTACTTCAATCCCCCAATTTTTGAATGAACGGCAATCTAAAATCATTTCATGTGCACAATATCCGTTTACACCTACATATAAGATGGGATAATACTTCTCTAAACGAGCTTTCATATAATTAGCGTTTAGGATCGCACATCGGGTAGCTTGGGCTAAACCATCTGGCCCCATCATGGCGATGTAGGCATGAGAAATTAAAAGAATAGAGGCTGATCCCCAAGGGGCTGATGATACGGCGTGTATAGATTTTTGGGTCCCTATATTCACCACTGTATGTCCTGGAAGATAGGGTGCTAGGTGCTTAGCTACACCAATAGGTCCCATACCTGGCCCACCACCACCGTGAGGTATACAAAATGTTTTGTGAAGATTGAGGTGGCATACATCGGCGCCAATGATTGCAGGGCTTGTTAAAGCTACTTGTGCATTCATGTTAGCCCCATCCATGTAAACTTGCCCTCCATAGTCATGGATTATTTTGCAGATGTCGACAATTGAGTTTTCAAATACCCCATGGGTAGAAGGATAAGTAACGATGAGGCAGGAAAGGTTTTCTGCATACTTTTCTGCCTTTTCTTTCAAATCAGAGAGATCAATATTGCCGAATTCATCACAGTTGATAACCACTATTTTCATTCCAGCCATCACCGCAGAAGCGGGATTTGTGCCATGTGCAGATGATGGAATAAGCGCTATGTTACGGTGTAAATCTCCACGATCAGCATGATATGCTTGGATAACCATTAGACCCGTATATTCTCCTTGAGCACCTGAGTTTGGTTGCAGACTCATAGTTTCAAACCCCGTGATCTCGCTTAACCAATTATTCAGCTCATGAAGGATTTGCATATACCCTCCCGTTTGATCAGCAGGAGCAAAAGGATGCATTATGCTAAATTCGGGCCAGGTAAGAGCTATCATCTCTGTGGTGGCGTTTAATTTCATTGTGCATGAACCTAGCGGAATCATCGAGTGACAAAGAGAAAGATCTCTTGCTTCCAGTGATTTGATATAGCGTAGTATCTCATGCTCTGAATGGTGTGAGTTAAATATGGGATGGCTTAAGTATGTAGATGTGCGTTGTAGCTTTTGAGGGATTGTACTTTTGATTTTTGATTTTAGTCCGGCAAGGTCGATTGTGCTTCCGTTTTTGCCTTTTATTTTGGCGAATACATGGACCAACTTTTCTACATCTGTTATACGGGTGGTCTCATCTAAAGAAATAGTAACGATAGACTCCTTATAGTGCAAGTTTAGTCCAGCATTTAAGGCCTCAGCATGGATGCCAGCAACTAGGTCGCCGAGATTAAATTTGAGTGTATCGAAATACGATTCATTTTCCTGTTTATAACCTAGTTCTTCAAGAGCTTTAGAAAGCACAATACTCAAGCCATGAATGCGCTCGGCAATCATTTGAAGTCCTTTGGGACCATGATAAACGGCATACATTCCTGCCATAATAGCCAATAAAGCTTGTGCAGTGCAAATATTGGATGTGGCTTTATCTCTGCGAATGTGCTGCTCGCGGGTTTGTAAGGCCATCCGCAACGCATAATTGCCTGCGGAGTCTACACTGACTCCTATAATCCGACCCGGCATCAAACGCTTGTATGTGTCTTTGGTCGCGAGAAAGGCAGCATGTGGTCCGCCAAATCCCATTGGTACACCAAAACGTTGAGAGGTGCCTACTACAATATCAGCACCCCATTCTCCCGGAGGAGTTAGCAGAACGAGGCTCATGAGGTCAGCCACAACAGTTAGGTGAATATCTTTCTCATGGGCTTGGGTAGTAAAATGTTTATAGTCGTAAACAGCTCCTCCTCCAGCAGGATATTGCACAAGGGCGCCAAATATATGTTCACTTAAATGAGCTTTTTGGTGGTTGCCAATCTGGATTTCGATCCCATAAGGTGTTGCGTGTGCCTTTAAAATGTCGATGGTTTGAGGGAAAACCTCTTCCGATACAAAAAAAACTTTTGCTGACTCATTTTTGCGCATACTGTATTGCATGAGCATGGCTTCTGCTGCCGCTGTTCCTTCATCAAGCAGAGATGCATTGGCAATTTCCATCCCAGTGAGGTCAATTATCATGGTTTGGAAATTTAATAGTGCTTGCAAGCGACCTTGAGATATTTCGGCTTGGTAGGGTGTGTATTGTGTATACCAGCCTGGGTTCTCCAAAATATTGCGCTGAATGACTGGTGGTACAATCGTGCCATAGTAACCTTGTCCAATGTATGACTTGAAGACCTTGTTTTTGGAGGCAACTTGTTTCAGATTCGCCAGGTAATCGAACTCTGATACTGCTCTGGGTAAGTTGAGCGGGTCTTTTAACCGAATTGCCGCAGGAATAGTTTGCTCAATCAATTCATCAATTGAGTTTAATCCAATAGTTTCAAGCATAGAGGCTACATCCTGTTGGTTGGGAGCTATATGGCGATGCTCAAATTTTTCTTGAAAGTCTATATCTAATTTCATCGATTGGTATTCAATATGAGAGCACAATTTTACGAAATAAATTGGCTAGGGGGGTAAAAAGTCTGGTAGCATATAGATGGAGCTTTTTATTCTCAAGATCCTGCATTTCGAATATGATAGTTTTTTCATTTTTATTGATCAAATTTATTTTATGCAAATTTGAATCATGACAGAAATTCATATTAGTAATTTGGAATGGGAGCGTTTAAAAATAAAAGTGAAACGCAAATACAATCACCTAAGTGAGGAAGATTTATCTTATCAAGCGGGGCAAGAAGAAGAATTAATTGGTCGATTAATGGATCGTATACATCGTAATCGAGCGTATGTGGTTTTCACACTTAAAAAGGGCCTTGCAAATATCGACAATAATAGACTTTAGATTTTTTCCTTCTGTTTAAGAAATTAAGTCTTCTAATAGGTCTCATTCTTACTTTGGAGAAGATGAATGTTGAAGCCTTAAAAGGGCACAGATTTGTCGTAAAGCCCCCTCGTTTTAGAAGCGTAATTTTCGTATTTTTAAGATAGTTGTTGTAATCTGATGAAGTATGGAAAAGCAAAAAAACTATCCTAGCCTAAAAAGGGGCCTCTGTCTACTTGTTATTGGTGTGGGCGTTCTTTCTTTTGCCTTTGTAGACGATCTTTTTTTGGTATCAAAGAACCTTGATATTTTCGCTTCAATTTATAAAGAGATTAATCTCAATTATGTAGATGAAATCAACACATCGAAGTTAATGAAAACAGGGATTGACGCCATGCTGAATGAATTAGATCCCTACACGCAATATGTGCCAGAATCTGAGATGGAAGATTTCAAATTGAAATTTGTGAGCTCTGAGTATGATGGTATTGGAGCAAAAATTGGAACTCAGAATGGAAAGGTGTTTATTAGCGAAGTGTTTGAAAATTTTCCCGCACAGAAAGCAGATATTCGAGTAGGCGATGAAATTTTGGCAATTAATGATGTTTTATTGAAGGATAAATCACCTGATCAAGCTAGTTTGATGCTCAAAGGTCCTCAAAATACACCACTTAAATTGTTGTTAAGTAGAGTAGGGGTTTCTAAACCTATTGAAAAAAAAATGATTCGTGCAGACATTAGACAGAGCAATATTCCCTATCATGGTCTGTTATCGGATCATATTGGATATATCAAATTGGATAAGTTTCAAGTAAACTCTGGACAGGAAGTTGTAGCTGCTTTACTTGAACTACAGAAAAATAAACTAAGTGGTTTAGTTTTGGACTTGCGTGATAATGGAGGAGGAATGGTGTCTGAAGCGATTAAAATTGTGAATGTTTTTGTAAAAAGGGGTGTAGAAGTAGCTGTACAAAAAGGACGTCGCCAAAATCAAACTACTGTTTATCAAACGACCACAGATCCTATAGAGCCTAACTTACCTTTGGTCGTATTGGTGAATAGCAGCTCTGCATCTGCATCTGAAATTGTAGCAGGAGCTTTACAAGACTTAGATCGCGCCGTTATTATAGGGCAACGTAGTTTTGGAAAAGGGCTAGTTCAGCAAACGATGAATATGCCATACAATAGTCTGATAAAAATGACTATAGCTAAATATTATACTCCATCAGGAAGGTGTATTCAAGCATTAGACTATGCACATAGAGAAGCCGATGGAGATGCAACAAAAGTTGCTGATTCGCTGATGAAAGAATATAAAACAACGACTGGTCGTTCAGTTTATGATGGAAATGGAATTTATCCAGATGTTTTTGTTAAGCCAGTTGACTATCATTCGATTACCAAAGTTTTGGTAAACAAGGATTTTGTTTTTGATTATGCTACTAAATTCCGTTCGGAAAACCCAAAGATTGATGAGCCTAAAAAATTCAAATTAGGAGATGCTGCTTATGAAAAATTTGTGACATACCTTTCCTCAAAAGACTATAATTATGACACTCCAATGGAGGCGGCATTAAATGAGTTAGCTGAACAGATCAAAAAGGAAGGTAAATCCAATGAGATCAAAGCAGAGTTTGATGCGCTTAGAGCCAAGGTATATCACAGCAAAAAAAATGATCTGAACCAGTTTCGGAATGAAATAAAAGAAATTCTTGAAAATGAAATAGTGAGTAGGTATTATTTTGAACATGGTCGATTTGAACAAAGTTTTCAATATGATAAAGAGCTAAAAGAAGCGATGAGAGTAATTTCTGAGAAAGATACATTAACAGCTATTTTAGCAGGCTCCGGATCTTATAAAATTATTGGCAAGCCTAACGGGAATTTTTTCAAAAACTAGGAATTAATCTAGTAATACTTACTTTCTCTTCTTTGCTCAATACATTGAGTAGAGGCGTACAAGGAGAGACCTTCATTATACACACCATCATCTTATCACATCACATTGAATTTAATTCCATCCAATAAAAAAATTTACTTCGCATCTGACTTTCACTTAGGGGTGCCGAATCATGCAGCAAGCCGAGAGCGAGAGGATCGAATTGTGCGCTGGTTAGATTCAATTCAGCAAGATGCTTCAGAGATTTATCTGATGGGTGATATTTTTGATTTCTGGTTTGAGTATGCCACTGTCATTCCCAAGGGATTTATCCGGTTACAGGGTAAATTAGCGCAATTAAGTGATGCTGGAATTCAAATAACCTTTTTCAAAGGCAATCATGACATGTGGATGTTTGATTATTTTAAGCAGGAGCTAGGCGTGAATATTATCTCGGATGAGCTAGTCTTAGAGCGAAATGGGAAAAGATTCTACTTGCATCATGGAGATGGGCTTGGGCCGGGTGATTTTGGATATAAACGCTTAAAAAGATTTTTTAGAAGTCCTCTTTGCCAGTGGCTTTTTGCACGTATACATCCCAATTTGAGTTTTAAAATCGCGGAGAATTGGTCAAAGAGAAGCCGTATTGCTGGTGCTAAGAAAGAAGAATTCTTAGGTGAAGAGCACGAATGGTTAGTCGTTTATTCTAAAGAAATATTAGCTAAAGAGCATTTTGACTACCTGGTTTTTGGACACCGACATTTACCTCTGGATATTCATTTGAATTCGTATAGTAGGTATCTGAATCTTGGTGAATGGATTAATTACTCCTCTTATGCTGTTTTTGATGGCTCAGTGTTAGAATTGAAATATTTTGAGTGTCCGAGCCAACCGTAATTGTCCTTAGTTTGCGTCAATCTGAAAACCGGTTCCTGCCAGATTAGGTAAAAAGCTGTAATTTTGAACGATTTTGCAGAATTTGTTAATTCTGCGATAAAATTTTGTGAAAAGATGTTAGAAAAACTAGAATTAATAAAAAAACGCTGGGAAGAAGTCGAAGCTGAATTAAGCACCCCTGATGCAATGAGCGACATGAAGCGATTTGCTCAGTTAAATAGAGAATATAAAGGGCTTACAAAGATTGTAGATGAATATAAGATCTATAGTAACGTGATGAGCAATATTGAAACCAACAAGCACATTTTAGCTACTGAGAAAGATGAGGAGATGCGGGAGATGACCAAAATAGATTTAGATGAGCTCCTGCAGAGACAGAAAGATATGGAGGAGCAAATCCGTTTGATGCTCGTGCCTGAAGATCCTGAAGATGCAAAGCATGCTATTGTAGAGATTCGTGGGGGAACTGGGGGAGATGAAGCAGCTCTTTTTGCTGGCGATTTATATCGAATGTACACTCGTTTTTGTGAGCGTAAAGGTTGGAAAACCGAAGTGGTGGATGTGACGGAAGGTACTGCAGGTGGTTATAAGGAGGTTGTTTTTAATATCCTAGCTGAAGGAGCTTATGGTCAAATGAAATATGAATCGGGAGTACATCGTGTGCAACGTGTACCTGATACTGAAACACAGGGGCGTGTCCACACTTCGGCAGCATCGGTAGTGGTATTGCCTGAGGCGGACGAGTTTGATGTGGAGATTAATATGAATGATATTCGAAAGGATCTTTTTTGTTCGTCAGGACCGGGGGGCCAATCGGTCAACACAACATACTCGGCAGTACGTTTGACACACATTCCTACTGGGGTGGTTGCACAATGCCAGGATGAAAAATCACAGCTTAAAAACTTTGATAAAGCATTATCGGTGTTACGCAGTCGTATTTATGAGATCGAACACGCCAAGTTGATGGAGGAGACTTCTAAAAAGCGAAAAACAATGGTGGCTACAGGAGATCGATCTGCAAAAATTCGCACGTACAATTACCCACAAGGACGGGTGACGGAGCATCGCATTGGATTAACGATATATAATTTGCCGAATGTAATGAACGGCGATATTCAAGAAATTATTGATGCTTTACAGCTTGCAGAAAATGCAGAAAAAATGAAAGATGGCTCCGTTGTTTAAATATAAATTACAATTGCTGAATTTTAATGGCTTGATTATAAATGAAATCTGCCATATTTTTAAATTAAGTGTTTATTAGTCTTGCACTGTATTATTTATTCCCCTATATTTGCCTCACTTTTCAGGGAAGCCACTGATTAGAAGTTCTTACAAAAAGACGATTCCGTAGCTCAGCCGGTAGAGCATAACACTTTTAATGTTGGGGTCCTGGGTTCGAGTCCCAGCGGGATCACAAAAATGTACCTTGCTTATTCCAATAAAGAATACTCAAATTCAGGTATAGTGATGATTAAATGGTCCGGTAGTTCAGCTGGTTAGAATACATGCCTGTCACGCATGGGGTCGCGGGTTCGAGTCCCGTCCGGACCGCAAAAAGCCTTTAGTTTAAAAAACTAAAGGCTTTTTGCTTTTAGTGATATAGGCTCGCGTCTTTCCTTTCTCAGAATTTAGATTAATATTTCATTAAAAATAATTAAACTTGCAGCTTTGTTCAATATGCGATTTTTAATCACCAAGAAAATGAGGAAGTTCATAGTTGTTTTAATAATTTCTTTTAGTGCATGGATTCATGTGTATGCACAATCAGTGCAAGGCCACGCTAGTGTGGCGGATGAGTTGGTTAAATTAAAATCACTACAGGATAATGGAGTGATCAAATCATGGGAGTACAGAGATTTAAGAGAGAAAGTTCTCCATAATAATGCCCGTATTGGGGTGGCTGATAAATTACGCTATCTAAAATCCTTGTTGGATGAAGGGGCAATTAGATCATGGGAATACAGAGAGCAAAAAGAAAAAATCATCAAAAATGCAGGTGCTATCGATTGGAGTAATAATACCTCTATGAGTATTCATCGCCCCATAGCTGATGAGTTGTTGAAATTACAGTCGTTGCAAAACGATGGAGTTCTATATTCGTGGGAATACAGAGACATAAAAGAAAAACTGTCCAAAAGCAGTGCTTACATAGGCGTAGCTGATGAATTGCTCAAATTTAAATTGCTAATGGATAGGGGAGATATATTTTCATGGGATTACAGAACGCAAAAAGAAAAGCTTCTTAAATATGGCATTACCAATATTAAAGTAGCTGACGAGCTGCTCAAGCTAAAATTGTTAGTAGATAATGGGGCATTAGGATCGTGGGAATACAGAGAGCAAAAAGAAAGACTCCTTAAAAATTAGTCATGTTCTTTCAGCAGATTTGGCTATATTTTAATTTAAAGCGTGTTTAGATGAATCCTTAACGATATTATTACACATGTTTAGTTATTATTTTCTTGCCCTAAATAAATAATCAAACGTATTTGATTATAATCGTTGAAGGATACCCCTCAAAAATTAGAAAGGCCAGTATTACTGGCCTTTCTAATTAATAAAATCATGGTTTCCACATTACATATGTTCAGCTGGTGAACTTTCGTCTGGTTTATTAAGATATATCCCACCTATTTGCTCATTTCTATCTTCATCTTCTCTTTTAATTTGTAAAGATCCCTTCACAATACTTTCCTTCTTCTGATCAAAAAGCAGTGCTACATAGTAGTAGGTGCCTCCAGGTAAATCATAGATATATCCTCGGTTAGATCGGCCTTTGAATACAACTTTTTCATTGTCGTACCCTTTGGCTTCATATACGATAACACCCCAGCGATTAACGATCTGAATCTCACTTTGTGAGTATTTATTAATACCATTAATATGGTACGTGTTCTTTTCGCCATTGACAGCAAGAAGGCCGTTCGAAGGTGTTGTTTCTCGATTTAAAATGGCAATTGGCTCTGCATTGACTTTGCAGTCGGCACAAGTCCCATTTAGCACCAATTGAGCTGGTGCATTACTGGAGTTTGGTGCCAAAATATCGAATTCAGTAGAGCTGGTTTTGCTATCACCAGGAATAGTTACACTTGCTGGGAATGATGGTTTTGTTGATAAATCACTCAGATTACTTTTGTTAACATCTGCACTGAGTGCAATAGTAATGTCTTTAGCTGTTGTTATACCACGAGGAAGACTTGCTGTCACTTTTAATGTATTATTATCCTTGATAGTGCCACCATTCAGGGTGATAACCAAATTGTCTGGATTTAGTGAGGTGGCATCCTCAATAGATAATTTATTTGTCACTGGTTGCAACTTCGGATTCTCAGCTTTTACTGTCAAGAGCTCATCATTGTATAAGACATTATCCGCTAAGGTTTCTACTGGGATAGTTACTTGAGTGCTTCCTGCCGGGATTACCACAATACCAGGAATATTGCAAGCCTGTTGATGTGATATACTTTCGTCTAGTGATGATGCACTTTGTTGTATTGCTTGATTTTTGGCATTAAACTGAGTGTGGGTACAGTTTAATGTGATGGCCAAGTCTTCCTGTAATCTAACGGTAGATGGTGATAAACTGATTGTAAGATGGGCATATTCACCTTCAATTAGACTTGTTTTGTCGGTTTTTATTACGAGTGTTGGTTGTGGTCCTGCAGCTACATGGATCAATTTTTGGCCTGAAGTGAAACCCGCCTTGGAGTAACCTTCGATCATATAATCGCCAGCGGGTACTTTTGTTGTAGCCAGTTTTGTTTTGCCAGTACGATCGAAATATTGATAATAGTCAACATTGGTACTCTTCCCAACAATTTTTGGATCAGCTAGGTTGACAGCAAATGAACCATAAGCAATAGGACTTTTAGGCGATAGTGCAAAGGTTGGGCTTGCAACCACGTTTACAAAAACTGTTTTTGGGTCACCAGCAATATTGGTTGTTCCGTTGATAGAACCATCGGGAAGTACGCGATCTACTTTGACTGATGGTATAACGGTATAGGCTACTAATCCGGATAATCCCTCTGCAGTTAATGTTTGTTTAATAGATGCTCCCGTACCGTCTGAAAAACCACTCACAGGAGTGTGTCCACTCTGTATGGCAGTCCACATATAACTTGCATTGTTGTTATTGGGGGTTGATGTTAAATCTATTGTAGCTTTGGCTCCTGAGCGAATTTTTACATTGGAGGTCGTGAGTACGGGTTTAACCAGAACCTGTGCTGTAGAATGATTATTCTTTAGGTCTTGGTCAATAGAACCTGGTGGAGAGACAATGCTGGCTGTACTGATTAGACTAGGCTTCTTGGGCGAATTAACACTCACAACGTAAGTAATGATTCCTGAAGCATTCGAGGGCAAATTGACAGACATACTCATCATGCCATTTCTAAACTCTCTGTATTGAAAATCAGTAGGTGCTCCACCTGTTGGGGTGAACTCGGGACGACTAACTAAAACTAGTCCTGTTGGTAAAACATCTGTAATGGTAGCTAAAGCTCCGTTAGTTGGACCTTTGCCTATATTTTGCACTTTTAACGTACAGGTAAGCAAATCGTTCGTGTCTACAATCGATTTGCTTACTGTTTTAACGATGGAGTAGTTGACTTGCGCTTTCGCAAGAGAGACTATAAATATCATCAAACAAAGTATGCCACATTTCAGCCGAGCTAAATGGTTTGCTGTATGTGTGAAAAATCTTTTACATTCTCCATACATCAACTTGTTGCCTGTAGGAATGATCACACGGCTGGAGCCTTTTGATAAAATTGAGATCATAATCTTGAGTTTTAGCATGTTTTCAACTATTTCAAATCTTAAATGCTCATGCTATTCAAAGTACTTTCTCTTTGTTTATATTCTGGCCTTTGCTCTTTTTGAAAATCCGTCTGTACAGACGAGACTCAAATATTTTATCGAACAGAAACCATTATGAGCCACTGTTTAGAAATTCTGAAAAATCAGCTCATTTGAGAAAGAAGACAATTAAATACATGAAAATCAGGAACACCGGCCGAAGCTCACTCAACACAATAAATCTGAAATACGGGAGGGTTCACCTTAAAACAAATAACCACTTGAACAATTTAATCGTTAAATATGTGATGTAATTCTTTCTAAAAAAACAAATAATCTCGATAAAATTTAGATATACACTAATTTACTATTAATATCTCTTTTAATCAATAGGAATTAATGTTGTTTTTAAATTAAAAAATACGACTACACCTGAAGAGGGCCAATAACAATGAATGAAACAAATAAAAGTCAAAAAAAAACGATACGTAAGGCTTACTTGCAAAAGAGGCTTGACTTATCTCGAGCTGAATATGAAGTGTTGAATGCCAAACTTGTTGAGCAGATTGCTAAAATTGACTGGAGCATGTATGGGAATATTCACCTTTTTTTGCCGATAGCGAAGTTTAATGAAATAGACACATTTCCAATGATCAGCTATTTGAGGAAAAAGTATCCGTTGCTGCAAATCATTATTTCGCGAACTAACTTCGAAAAGAAAGAAATGGAACATGTTTTATTTGATCCAGAGCACATCTTTTTGGAGAAAAACAAATTCGATATCCCAGAGCCTTTCGGAGGCACACTATTTCCTGTCGAGAAGATTGATGTTGTATGGGTGCCTTTACTTGCCTTTGATAGAAATGGACATCGGGTGGGATATGGAAAAGGTTTTTATGATCGTTTTTTAGGCCAATGTCGTTCGGATACCCTCAAAATAGGTTTGTCTTTTTTTGGTCCAGTGGATGAAATTGTAGATGCAAGTGATCAGGATATTATGCTTGATAGATGTATATGTCCTGATAAGATTTGGGATTTTTAATCTCATTGTTGAGCTTTTATAAAATCACTGACTAGGGTAGCAATTAGCTTTCCGATCAAAGGCTCTTTCCTACCATCATTCAATTCATATGCTCCTTCAGCGATGTGCAGGTAAGCCATTTTTTGAATAATCGTTTGAGCAATCATTTCTCGCACTTGAGAAACATGAAAGCCTGTCAAAGAGCTCGCGCTGGATAAAACAGAAATCATACAATCTAGGTCAATTTCTAAACCACAAATGCCCTTCGTAAACTGCATTGCTCGGCCGAAATCTTCATTGGGAGACGTTTTTTGACGAAGGTTGTCTTCAAAGAAAGAATAAAAAATGTGTTCAGTGTCGTTTGCTAGTTGGTTTGTAATGATATGGGAGTTATAGTTTTCGTGAAGACCGATGATCGCATATTTCGATAAATAACCTTCCTGCATCGCATAGCTAAATCCGTTTCCACTATGCCGGCCTTCCAACATTCGAAAATCGGCGTGTGCATCTAAATTGATTGTGTTGATTGCTTTTTGATGATGTTGAGAGAGTGCTTTTAATATAGGGTAAGAGTTATTATGTCCACCACCAATAATGATGGGTACTTTTTCTGCTTCAACTATTTGTAAGATGAGGCTACAAACACAACCATCGATTTGGGCAACTAGCTTGCGAATTTGATTCAATCCTTGCTCAGTCTTCAAATCGCATTGATCTGCCAAAGCCATTTCCTGGCTAAAATCTAAGTAGCCTAACAGACTAATCTCTGTTCCAGTCAATATGGGTGTATTTTGGATATTCAGTAATGCCTTTAATGCTTGCTCCCAGGCAGTGTGTGTACCTCCAATCCCTAAATTGGCTCGTACACCTACATCTTCAGGTAGGCCTAATAATACAAATCGAGAAGATGAAGTCGATAGGTCCGATAAATCGGATAAAATATGGAGACGTTCACCTAATTTAGTCTCGCCTTGCCTTACAGAGGTTAGGGCTGCTATTTGTTGTGGGGAATACATGCACAATTTTTCCATATTAATAAACTTTGCCATTTAAAATAATCGTTTGCACATGATTGGAGCCAAAGGAATAAGGCAAATAAGCCAATGATGGAATTGGTTTAGTAATGAAGAAATTTGCTTTCTTCCCCCGGCTAATGCTTCCGTATTGATGGGATAACTCAATTGCCGCTGCTCCATTGATTGTAGCTGCATTAATCGCTTCTTGAGGGAGCATTTTTTGTTTGATACAAGCGAGTGAAACGACCAAATTCATATTCCCAGAGGGAGAAGATCCGGGGTTAAAATCTGAAGCAAGTGCTACTGGAATATTGGCCTGCATTAAACGTCGAGCATCTGCAAAAGGAATCCCCAAAAATAAAGAACAGCTTGGGAGTAATGTAGCGATTGTGCTGCCACTCATTAAGGCATTGACCGCATGATGATCTAACATTTCTAAATGATCAACAGATAATCCGTGGTGTTTTACACCTATTTCAACAGCTCCAGAAGCAGATAATTGATTGGCATGTATTTTAGGCTTCAATCCATACTTTGCTCCTGCATCCAACAGACGAGAGGTTTCATCAACAGAAAAAAAACCACGCTCGCAAAATGCATCTATATAATCGGCTAGGCCCTCATCGGTTATCTGGGGGAGAAGTTGTCGAATCAATAAATCCAAGTAGGCTTGATGATTATTTTTATACTGCTCGGGATAGGCATGTGCTCCTAAGAAAGTCGCTTTTATCGGAATAGGCGAGCTCTCTTTTAGTCGGCGAATCACGCGGAGCATTTTTAATTCACTTTCGATAGTTAAGCCATAACCACTTTTTATTTCGATAGCACCCGTGCCCATACGAATCACTTCGGCTAGTCGTTGCTGGGTAAGATTATAAAGATCATCTTCTGTGTGGCCCTGTACTTTTCTTGCCGAGTTTAAAATACCACCACCTGCATTTGCAATTTCTTCGTATGATTTACCCTGTATCTTGAAGACAAACTCTTCTTCGCGACTAGCAGCAAAAACCAAATGCGTATGCGAATCGCACCAACTTGGCAGAACAAAACATCCTTTTGCGTTTATTTCAGTGATATTATTTGTGACTTCCGCTTTGTTGAGCTCACTCATTTTGCCAAAATCTTTGATGAGGTCTTGTTCAATCAGCAGCCAAGCATCGTCTAATGTTGGCAAATCAGCCATAGATTGTCCTCGTAAAACGTTGGTTTCAGATGGATGGGTGCCTACGAGTGTTTTGATGTGCGTGATGAGGAGCATAGGTGTATGTTTGCAATTGTATGTTTAAGATTGACCGATGAGGGTGTGCTTTTCTATCCGTACAAGTTTCCTGTTTTGTCTAAAATTAGGCTTATACAAGCTGCAGGCAAATGGGTGAATGAAAAGCTAAGCTCGAAAGTCTGATCACAGATAATTTAATCTTCCAAAAACCTTGTTATCTCTTCTTTGTTGGGGATTCTGCAAGTGGTTCTACCCAATAGCTTAAAGCGATTTTTTGCAACTTTTTTGTAAATAAAATCCGCAATTGTTTTTGGAGTGAAGCCTATCAGTACACCAATCAAGCGCCAATAACCACTTAAATACAAAAAGAGCTGCTTGACGGCAGCACTTCGATCATAAATCTGTTGATTGTAATAAAAATAGAGCGTGTCTAACTGGACGTTTATTCTTTGTTCCTTGAAAAACCGAATTGCAAATGGTGATTGAAGTGGCGAGAATAAAAGTTTTTTTGAGCGATCTGCACGAATAAAAAAATCTACCACTCTGTTACAGAGCCCACATTCACCATCAAAAAAGATAATTCTGTTCAAAGTGGTTTTATTTTTAAGAGCTTAGCCTCACTCCAATTCTATCGAAAGATCAGAGAAAAAGACCTCAATGAAACATGCGTCCTTCTCTGTTGGAGAGCGTTGGAATGAAGCCTTTATTTTAATACTTCGCGTGCAATAACGATTCGTTGTATCTCAGAGGTGCCTTCATATATCTGTGTAATTTTAGCGTCACGAAGCAAGCGTTCAACATGGTATTCTTTTACATAACCATATCCGCCATGAATTTGGACCGCTTCAACAGTTGTTTTCATCGCAACCCCAGAAGCAAATAATTTTGCCATTGCACTTGCTTGTCCATAAGGCAAACCTTGATCTTTGAGCCATGCAGCTTTTAAACAAAGCAAACGAGCAGCTTCAATTTCAGTCGCCATATCTGCCAGCTTAAATTGAATCGCCTGATGATCTGCAATTGGTTTTCCAAATGTCTTGCGTTCTTTCGAGTAGTTTAAAGCAAGCTCATATGCTCCGGCTGCAATACCTAATGCTTGTGTAGCAATGCCTATTCTTCCTCCATCTAGCGTTTTCATGGCAAATTTAAATCCAAATCCATCCTCCCCAATTCTGTTTTCTTTAGGAACTTTTACATCTGTAAACATTAATGAATGTGTATCAGATCCACGAATACCTAACTTATTTTCTTTAGGTCCAACACTAAATCCATCCATCCCTTTTTCAACAATGAGTGCATTGATCCCCCGGTGTCCTTTTTCTGGGTGTGTTTGTGCAATGACGAGATAGGTAGAAGCTGATTGACCATTGGTGATCCAATTTTTGGTTCCATTGAGTAAGTAGTGATCACCCATATCGACTGCTGTGGTGTGCTGAGAGGTGGCATCCGAACCAGCGTCAGGTTCTGACAAGCAAAAAGCCCCAATTTTTTCGCCGCTGGCTAAATGTTTTAAATATTTTTCTTTTTGTTTCTCAGTGCCATATTTCTCTAGTCCATAGCAAACCAATGAATTGTTTACCGAAACAACTACTGATGCCGAAGCATCTATCTTGGAAAGTTCTTCCATCACGAGCACATACGAAATTGTATCCATGCCTGCACCGCCATATTGAGGGTCGACCATGATGCCCATAAAACCGAGCTCACCCATTTTCTTTACTTGTTCTGCAGGAAATTTTTGTTGCTCATCGCGTTCAATAACGCCAGGCTTTAATTCGTTGATAGCAAAGTTTCTGGCTGCTTGCTGAATCATGATGTGTTCTTCGGATAGTTCAAGTTTCATATGAAGTATATTTTGTGCTCAAAAATAGAATTAATAACCCAATTTGCCGAGCTTGATAGCTCGCTCGCGTCACCAATCTTCGGAGCAATTTTTCTAAATTTGGGCGATGTTACAGGCCATTTATAACCCCTTCAAAACCTTCGAGTTTAGCGATAAAATTTGCTTTTTGAGTGGAGAGAAATTACAAACTGCAGGCGAACAAATTTCCATTTTTCCACCTTGGTTGATGCAACGATATGAGCTTGAAGACAAACCTTTCAAGCTTTTGGATGGAAGTGTAACGTCTTACAAGCATTTAAAAATACCATGCGCAACTAATGTTGCAGACGAAGGTATTTATCCACTAGAAAAAAGTATTCAAGCTGCCTTCATGAATGGCTATCAAGCTGTCAAAGAGCTGCCGTCCATTACTTTATTTCAATGGGTGGCAAAGTTAGTGTATGGTGTAATTTTCAATGAAATTCGTATCGGCATCCGTCAACAGAAAGCCTCTGGAGAACAATTTAATATCTCACAGTCTTTAGTTCATAAGTTTACCAATTTGCATTTGATGCTACAGACGCTTATTCGGCCCATTGAATTTGAAGGAAATTTACCCTGGATGGTTCATGTAGTACCCGTATCTCATTCGACAGATATGTTTAGCTATCGCGATGAGGTTAATACGCTCACATTTTCTTTGAGGATGAACGATTTTGGAATTATAGCTTGTTTACAAGATAATGGCGCCAATAAAATATATCATCAAGATTTATTAGATAAAATAAAAGATGCTCCACTTCACCCCATCCAGTTTGAAGAATTATGTGGTCGGTTTTTTTATTCAAATTATCTTTTCAATCGCTTGCCTGAATACATGATCGTGCCTACTGACTCTGTAACATACATTGATGCGATGCCTCTGCAGGGAATTAGCAACAAACCACTATTTGACCCTTGGCAGGCTAAAACGTACGGTCAAGTATTAGAGAGTTTTTGGAAGACTTGGGATATTCTGCTATTTGATATTATCAAGGACCCTGATAAGCCGATGTCATTTTTGCTGGATCAGGAAAATGAATTTAAACCCTCTCAAACGATCAATATTCCATTTTAAAGACCTCGTTTTACAGCTTTTGGCGGAAGCTGTTTTTAATTTGTTGGTTATTTCATTTAATGGAAAATAACCAACAAATCCTTTTGATTTTCAACTACATCAAATCCTGCCTGTCAGTTGTGAGACGAAATAACTCACAATGCTGGGATACAAAATGATTGTAATAAGCACCCCTGCTATCGCTCCCAAAAAATGTGCATCATGGTTAATACTGTCCTGAGAATGCTTGGTCGCATACATGCAATATCCTAAAAACAGAAAGCCATATAAAACCGCAGGAATAGGGATGGGAATAGGTAAGATGAGCATCTTCGTTAGTGGATAAAATAGGATATAACTAAAAATTACTGCACAAACAGCGCCAGACGCTCCCAAACTATTATACCAAAAATCATTTTTGTGCTTGATAATAGATCCCATGTCACTCAAAATCAAGCTTACGATATATAGCATACCAAACTGGATATGCCCCCAATTACTGACATTCACAAACGTACGCTCTAAAGGAAAAGCAAAGAAAAAATAGGACAACATATTCATCAGTAAATGCATCCAATCACGATGAATCAAGCCACTGGTAATAATGGAGTATATTCTATTTCCCCGGCTAACACTATATGGGTGGAGCATAAATTTTCCATATATCTCTGTATTGGAAAATGCAAGCAAACTAGTGGCAATTGTGACGAGAAAAATAATCGTGGCAACAGGTGTTTGTGTTATAAAGGCTTCCATAGTTTAGTGCTCAATCGTAATCTATTGTAATAGGCTAGCGAAGGTACATTTTTTAAGAGTAAAGAAGGTTTATCTGTTTTTTTGAAAGCAAAGCATAACGATTTTAATTTAAATTGCGTATCTGTAAAAAATGTAATATTTTTTTACTTTTTGTGTAAAAAATATATCTTTACCGATGTTAAAAAACTATAGTTTAATTAAACAATTTAAATCTAAATTCATGAAATCAACTAAAAAATTTTTATGTTACTCGCTTGCTCTGGTGGGAGCAGCGCTTATCTTCTCGGTCGGCTGTAAAAAAACGACTACTACTACTACTAATATTGTTGCAGCCCAGGTCCCTGTGCTAACTGTGGGCTCGCCAACATTTAATGGAAGTAGTAGTGCTACATTGGTTGCACAGGATATGATACAATCTATGGGTAGTAGCTCCATAACTGTAGTAGGATTTAATTATACGGCTAGAGCTCTTACTTATACAGGAAGTACTACCCCTACCTATACAGGAACTGTTACTGCGTCAATACCAACAGGAACTGCTGGAACAGGAGCGTTTACAGCTAGTTTATTCACTTCGGCAGCAGCGACTGCATTAAGTATGACAGCAGCTGGTGCAAATAATGTAGTATGGATGGTTTCGTCTTACGCTACTAACGGCGCTGGCACTACTTATTCTGCTCTTACTAATACAGTAACAACAACAAACTAAACCATATTGCAAAATGCTAGCTAGCTAGTTTAGTTAACTGGTTTATTATCTTGTTTGCGTGCCATGGTAAGCGCAATCAAAAAATTTAAAGCACCTTTCTAAATGAAAGGTGCTTTTTTTGTAAATATTACGTGCCAAAGTATAGGGGGACAAATGATTAGTGTGTATTGCTACTTTGAAATAGACAGATCTCAAAGCTATTTTGATGCGTAAGGCCCGAACTCTAGACCACCTCTATGTGTAAAAATACATCTTTGCCGATGTTAAAAAACTATAGTTTAAATCTTATTTCATGAAATCAACTAAAAAATTTTTATGTTATTCGCTTGCTCTGGTTGGAGCAGCGCTTATCTTTTCAGCAGGGTGTAAGAAAGGAGATATTATTATCAACACGTATGGTAACACGATTCCTACACTATCGAATCCTTCACCATTGCCTCTTAGTGGTACTAGTATTTACACTGCTGGCCCTATTAGTATGAGTTTAGTAAATGTTTTAGACGTAGTAGCTAATATGGGTGCTAGCTCTGTAACTGCAGTAGGATTCCTTATTTCCGCATCGGGTCTCACTACTACGGGAGGAACCACTGTTACTTGGAGTGCCGGTACTCCTGGTAGTAATGTTACTACTGGTGGGATAACAGTTACAGCCCCATCTGGCACAGGAGCTTTATCCGGTTCGTTTAGTTCTTCTTTAAGTACAACAGCATCATACGCAGCACTTAGTCAATGTGTAACAATAACATGGGTGGTGCAGTCTTTTGCTACAAACAATAGTGGCTCTGCTATCTCTGCTGCTTCTACAACAATAACAACAGTACACTGATCTATATTGCAAAATGCTAATGAGCTAGTTCAGTAATCGATTTGTTATTTTGTCTTCGTACCATGGTAGACGCAATCAAAAAATTTAAAGCATCTTTCTAAATGAGAGGTGCTTTTTTTGTAAAGATTACGCATCAAAGTATGGGGGACAAATGATTTGCATATATCATACTCTAGACAGACCCCAAAGCTATTTTGATGCGTAAGAACTGAACTCTAGACTACCTCTATGGGTAAAAAATATATCTTTGCCGATGTTAAAAAACTATAGTTTAATTAAATAGTTTAAATCTAAATTGATGAGACCAGCTCAAAAATTTTTATGTTACTCACTTACTCTGGTAGGAGCAGCGCTTATCTTCTCGGTCGGCTGTAAAAAAACTACTACTGCTGGTAATAATACTGTTGCAGGCCAGCTCCCTGTTCTAATCGTTGGCGGGCTAACAGTGACTGCTACCGGAGGCTCTAGTGCTACATTGGTAGCAGGCGATTTTATACAAAATATAGGTAGTAGTTCTTTAGTTCAAGTAGGGTTTACTTATACTGCTACAGCTGTTACTTATACAGGAGGTACTACCCCTACCTGTAAACAAGCTGTTACTGCGACAATACCGCAAGGCCTTGCCGGAACAGGAGCATTTACAGCTAGCTTATCAATAACGCAAGCACTAATTCATGGACTAAGCGGAACAATTGGCAATAATTTAACATGGGTGGTTTGGTCTTATGCTACTAATGGTGCTGGTACTATTGTTTCCGCTCTTTCTGCAACAATAACAACAACAAACTAAGTCATATTACAAAATGCTACTTAACTAGCTTGGCTAACTGGTTTCTTATTTTGTCTGCGTACCATGTTAGACGCAAGAGGTTTTAAATGTAATATGACTTGGATTCTGTTGGACCTAAATTGGGTATTGCTTGGTATTTCTACATCCTAAAACGTTGATCCAGTTTTTAATTTCAGGGAGTCTCTCACGCTATGACGCTCTTCTCGGTGCCTAATCCTATTCATGCGGCGTATTTGATGTTCTAGTTTTTGCTGTTGTAGGTGGATTGATAGATTTGCCATTTGTTTTTTTGCGGCTGCTCCTAAACCAATATTGTCCATCAGGCCAATAGCTAGGCCCTTCCAAATTATATTGAAAAAAGAAGCATATATAGGTCTTTTGTATAGAAACCCGGAAGAGTGTAGTGTTCCATTATGGCTTGGGTTTTCACTTCGAATAAGAAGCATGTTGGTATAGATAGAAGCTAGTGTTCGACGTTTTAGCTTGGGATCCATCAAGTCTTTTTTTAGAATGTCAATTCTTAATTGATTGTACCTTGCTGACAGATTACCTGAACATGCTTCGGTATTTCCTGCTCCGCTAAAATCAATACGTTCGATAAAGCCTTTACGCATTTTAATTAAAGCGAGTGGTTTTAAAACAGGATTTAGTGCGCGAGCATTCATTTGGCCTAGGGTACCTGAAAAAATGAACGCACCTTTAGGATCTAGTAAATCGAAGTGGAATTTGACATTCAGTTGTCCCCTTTCCATGATAAGACCTGTTGCCACCGCGTCGCAAAATCTATTTCGTTGCAATGCATTGGGATTATTCGTTACGTGAGTTAGCTTACCGCCCACTTGGTCGAAAAAGACAGTCCCTATCCGCTGCGACTTTGGATTATATTCTGAATAGCTAATTTTCGAACTAGTCCATTTTACAGTATCAATTTGAGTATCTAAGGACAGTCTTTGCAGTGCTAGACTGGGATAATTCTTTGCACAATCATCGCTTGGATGAGGCATTTCCCTGTTCCGAAAGATATCAGCGTTTGCTCCGCTGATATCGAGTGTAGAAGCAGATAAGCACTTAGCAGTACTTAATAAGTGATAGTCAATTTTATTTAAAGTAATCTTCTCAGCAGTGATCTCATAGCGATCTTTTTGCTCTTTAAATAAAGCGGAGAACTCCATCTCGGGGTACTTGGGAATTACATGTAGTCCAGTAATTTTGGCTTCCTGCTTTGACGTGGAGGCTGCTATTTCGTCTAATTTAATCGTATATAACTTGTTGTCAGTTTCATATTGATAGTGTTGTACATTAACAGAAATATCTTTAGCGTAGTGAAAACGTGTTCGGTCATATTGCGATAGTGAATCAATTAACAGATCATTGATATTGATATCTGCATTTTTGATTGTAGTGCTGTTATCTTTTTCTGTCAATTGATTGGTATAATGAATAGTCAGGTCTTGAATCGTGATCTCTTCTATGTGTACTGATTTGCAATGCTTGGATATTTGTTGGTACACTGTTCGTTGATCCGGTGTAGCGCATTCGGATGAAGAAAGAGCCTGGCGAGCTATTTCCAATATGGGGTTATCGATAAGAATGGATTGAATGTCGACTGATCTCCTGAGATATGCTTTTAGGAAGCTGATATGATTAAGCTCAAGCTGGTCTGCTTTTAAAGCAATGGTGTATTTGGGCAAAATTTTTTGCTCCATCATTGTTTTATAGGTCAGTGTATCAAGCTTAAGTATGACACCGGACAAGTGAATAGTGCCAGTAAGGATGTTAGTTTGGATATTCTTAAAATCAATATGGTACAGATGGCTGGAGGATTTGTTGATTGTGTCTTTAATTAATTTAGGTAGCATCTTTTTGACACAAAGATTTAGGTAGATACCTGAGCTGATGACCACCACCAAGCAGACTGAGAAGATGATAATATGCTTCCCGGATAAAAAAGGATATTTTTTGTTTTTCTTCACCATCTTCTTTTTGCCAAAAATTACTTAAATGTAAGCGGTTTTACAAAATTCATTTGTAATAAAATGACTGACAAACTGTCATTTTGTTTGTAAAAGTCGTAATTTCGCAGACCAGTATTTTTATGCATGTTCAATACGAAGGATATATCAAAAGATTTTAATCACTTAACAAAAAACCATGACGAAGCTCGGCAGGGAGAAGCTTTGGTGATTGATCGACCAGTCAAGACGAACAGTCGCAAGCTCTACATTGAAAGTTATGGTTGTGCAATGAATTTCTCGGATAGTGAGATTGTTGCTTCCATTATGCAGGATATGGGATATGCAACCACGCCCAATTATAAAGAAGCAGATGTCGTTTTTATCAATACCTGTTCTATTCGGGATAATGCAGAGCAGCGCGTGCGAAACCGATTAAAAGAATTTGGTGCTGTAAAGCAGAAAAAGCCAGGTATGACGGTCGGTGTTTTGGGTTGTATGGCCGAGCGTTTGAAAGCCAAATTTCTAGAAGAGGAAAAATTAGTGGATATGGTAGTTGGTCCTGATGCATATCGTGACTTACCCAATTTGATTAATCAAGTAGATGAGGGAAATCGTGCGGTGAACGTGATTCTTTCTCGAGAAGAAACCTATGCAGATATCAGCCCTGTTCGGCTAAACAATAATGGAATAAGTGCTTTTATCTCAATCATGCGAGGCTGTGATAATATGTGCTCGTTTTGTGTCGTACCATTCACTCGTGGAAGAGAGCGTAGCCGTGATCCACGATCAATCGTGCAAGAAGCGCAAGATTTATTTGATGCAGGCTATCGAGAAGTAACTTTATTGGGCCAGAATGTAGATTCATACAAATGGCTCGATGGTGATGGGAGTACTCAGGTAGAGCATCATGTGAATTTTGCTAATCTTTTAGAACAAGTAGCGTTGGTTGATCCTAAACTACGTGTCCGTTTCTCGACATCTCATCCAAAAGACATTACGGATGAGGTTTTATACACCATGGCCAGATACAACAATATTTGTAATCATATTCATTTACCCGTTCAGTCGGGTAATTCCCGTGTGTTAGAGATGATGAATCGGACCTATACACGTGAGTGGTACTTGGAAAGAGTAGATACTATTAAAAAAATTATTCCAGATTGTGCTATTTCTACCGATATCATCATTGGGTTTTGTACCGAAACAGAGGAAGAACATCGTGATACATTAAGCATGATGGATTATGCCGAATATGATTTTGCTTATATGTACACATACTCTGAGCGTCCCGGTACTTTAGCTGCTAAGCGTTATGTAGATGATATCCCAGAAGATGTCAAAAAACGCCGTTTCAATGAGGTGATGTCCAAACAGCAGGAATGCGCTCACAGGTGTTTAAAAAAACAAATAGGAAATACTTATGAGGTACTGATCGATGGCTTATCGAAAAAATCAGATCAGGACTACTCGGGTAAAAATCCCCAAAATACCACTGTTGTATTTCCAGTAGATATTCGCTTTAAGCCGGGAGACTATGTGCAAGTGGTAATTGAAAAATGTACTCCGGCTACACTGATCGGGAAAATTGTCAATTAAACTATTAGACTACTTATTGTAAAATTAGAATGGATGTACAGGATATAAAAAATCGTTTTAGCATCATCGGCAATTCGCCTTTATTAAATCGTGCGATTGATATTGCGAGGCAAGTAGCCCCTACTGACATTTCTGTATTAATCACAGGCGAAAGCGGTAGTGGGAAAGAGGTGTTTTCACACATCATACATCAACTGAGTGCACGCAAGCATGGAGCATTTATTGCGGTAAATTGTGGTGCCATACCGGAAGGTACCATTGACTCGGAGCTTTTTGGTCATGAAAAAGGATCGTTCACCGGTGCCCATGAAGCACGTAAAGGATATTTTGAAGTGGTCGATGGAGGCACTATCTTTTTAGATGAGGTAGCTGAACTTCCTCTCGGAACTCAGGCACGTTTACTCCGGGTGTTAGAAACAGGAGAATATATTCGTGTAGGTTCATCAAAAGTTCAGAAAACGAATGTACGTGTGATTGCAGCTACGAACAAAGATGTATTTGATGCGGTTAGTGAAGGCAAATTTCGAGAAGATTTATATTATCGATTAAATACAGTCCCGCTGAAAATACCAGCCCTTCGGGAGCGAAAAGATGACATCTATTTACTCTTTCGCAAATTTATTGCCGACTTCACAGATAAATACCGTAGCCCATCTGTGCAATTAGATGCAGAAGCACAGAGTTTATTAACTAACTACAGTTGGCCTGGTAATGTGCGTCAGCTGAAAAATGTTGCTGAACAAATAGCCGTTCTAGAAAAAAACCGTAACCTAAACGCACAAAGCATCATGAACTATATTCCAAATGAAGTTGGTAGTACTTTGCCAATGCGTTTGGATAATGGGAAGAAAGAAGATTTTTCTGAGCGTGATATTCTGTACAAGGTTCTTTTCGATATGAAAAAGGATATGACGGAATTAAAAAAGCTGGTAATTGACATTATTCAGAATGGGGATCATGCAGTAGCATACGCTGAGAATAAACATGTGATTAATCAACTTTATCGGGATATTGAACTTCCCCAGGTGGTCAAGGATTCACATACATTAACCATTCATCAGCCAGCTAAAGATTTTGAAGCAATGGAGGAGCCTATTGAGGAAGAGGAAGAGTCTCTATCCTTACCAGAAAAAGAATCATACCTCATCAAAAAAGCGCTCCAGAAATATAAAGGTAAACGTAAACTGGCAGCTGAGAAGCTAGGTATTTCTGAACGAACATTGTATCGTAAGATGAAAGATTTGGACATGAACTAAGTAGTTGCACCTTTATTTGATGTCACTAACACATACCTATGCGTGATTTAATTGAAGAATAAAAAATATAAATGAGATACATTTCAATAAAAATAGTGGGCCTATTGGCAGTGATTTTGATTATTGTGACACAGTCTTGCGGAATGTATTCTTTTTCTGGAGCCTCCATTCCAGATGCAATGAAAACAGTTTCAATAAAATACTTTGAAAACAATGCGCCACTCGTTGTTTCTTCCTTGGGTCGGGATTTTACACAAGGATTAGAGGATCGTATTCGCAATCAGTCGCGTTTAAATGTTGTACGTGGAGATGCTGATGCAAGCTTTGAGGGGCGTATCACGGGTTATGATGTAAGTGCGACAGCTGTGCAGGGGAATACGCAATCAACAACCAATAGGCTAACAATAACAGTGAATGTAAAATATAAGAATAATTTAAAGCCAGAATTAAGCTTTGAGCAAAGCTTTAGCCAGTATAAGGATTTCTCGATTGCTACTAGTACACTACAGCAACAAGAGCAGACGCTAATACAAGCTATAATTCCGTTATTAACGGAAGATATTTTCAATCGAGCCTTTGCTAACTGGTGATATGTATACACTTGACAAAATAGAAAATTGGAACAGGTAACAAATCAAAGTTTGGTCGCGCTTTTTTCAGAATATGTGTTAAATCCAGCAATGATAAATGCTGCTGATACAACACATTTGGTTTCTTTATCAAATAAGTTCCCATGTTGCCAACTTTTACACGCTTTCATCAGCAGATCTTCTTTAGGTGAAGAAATAGATTTTGATCAAAGACTTTCAAAAGCAGCTCTTTACTCTCCCGATAGAAATATGCTGCATACGATAGTCAATCGTCCAGGGTCATTGTTGATTGTAGAAATGAGAGAAAATCCGAATAGACCTTGGGACTATCAAACACTTGACACCGATGCTGAAACAAAGAGAATGACGGAGGAAAGAATGGTAAATACACCATTCTTAGTGATTGAGGAGCCCTCTGTAGATATTCCTATGGAGTCTACCACTCAGCATGAGCCCAAACTGAATACTGAGGCGGATGATTTAGCAATAGAACCTACATTTGAGATTCACGTTGAGACGAAGGCATTGATCGCAGAAAGACGAGCGAATAGTTCTTTCCTAACGATAGAGGAATATCCAGCTACTCCTGCAGAAACTGATACAAGACAAGAGGGGGGCCTGGAAGATATCACTATAGAAGATTATGCAGAGCAGTTGGTAGATCTTGCTGAAGAACCAATCATTATAACGGAGCAGCATCATTCACATAAAGATGTGATGATAGGTGATAAGACATTGGATAGTCAAGAGGTTTCAAAATACGATGATGATAGAATGCCCTATTCATTTTTGTGGTGGCTCAACAAAACAAGAAAAGAACACGCAGGTATATATCAGCCTTATGTGAAAGCCCAGTCTAATTTGGTTGAAACAAAAAAACATGTCGCTGAAGGTTTAGGTTATCAGATTGCCGAGAATATTTTTTATCAACAGCTGTCTCCTCTGAAGGATTTAGAGAATCAGGGTGTGGATGCCAATCAATTAACCTTCAAAAGAAAAGAAGAATCAATTTTAGATAAGTTTATCCAAGACGATCCACAAATAAAACCACCCAAACCAGAGAGTTTGAGTATAGAAAATAAGGCTCGTCATAGTGCTCAGGATTTGGATGATTTGGTTTCAGAAACCTTGGCTGAGATTTATACAGGACAAATGTTGTTCGATAAGGCTATTGATACTTATAAAAAACTAAGTTTGAAATTCCCCGAAAAAAGCGCGTACTTTGGCGAGTTAATTCATGATTTCGAGAAAAAAATAAATAAATAAAATATGTACTATGCTTTAGTTATTCTAGCAATTATGGCTTGCGTGTTATTGGTATTGATCGTTTTGATTCAGAATCCAAAAGGAGGAGGGCTTTCATCTGGTTTTTCAGGTTCAAATAATATTATGGGTGTACAACGCACAGGTGATTTTCTCGAAAAAGGTACATGGATATTAACTGCTGTGATCATGGTTGCTGCTTTGTTAATTAATGTAACCATCCCCAAAGGTGGTCCTGATCAGGGAGACTCCGAGATTCAGAAACAAATTAATACGACGGCCCCTGTAACGGCTCCTCCAATACTACCATCATCAAGTGATAGTACAAAAAAATAACTTCACTCTCGTGATAGTTCATAAAAAAGGCTTCCTAAGCATTAGGGGGCCTTTTTTATGATGTGTCTAATTAGGATAAAAGAGCTAATTGGCACACACGCTGCCAGTTTGACATTTTAGGAAAATCGAATTTGAATGAATCACAAGAAATAAATGAAATTTTGACAATGCCATAATCACTTGTTGTTTTGGCACAATTAGTGATTGTATAAGCGTATAAAAATTTAATTTTTTAACTAAAAAACATAATCACATTTATGGCATTAACTATTAAACCTATTGCAGACCGAGTAGTAGTAGAAGCTGCTCCTGCTGAAGAAAAAACTGCTTCAGGACTATATATTCCTGATACTGCTAAAGAGAAACCACAGAGAGGCAAAGTTATCGCAGTTGGTAATGGCAAAGTGGATGAGCCAATGACAGTTAAAGTTGGCGATGAAGTTTTATATGGTAAATATGCCGGTACAGAAATTACGTATGAGGGCAAAGAGCTTTTGATCATGCGTGAGTCCGATATCTTCGCTGTCCTGTAAAAACGAGATTAACTGTTTTAATAATTGAATAACTCTTAAAAAAAACTAAAATGTCAAAACAAGTTAAATACAATGTTGAAGCGCGTGACGCCCTAAAAAGAGGCGTTGATACCCTTGCTAATGCAGTTAAAGTAACCTTAGGACCTAAAGGTCGTAATGTAATCATTGACAAAAAATTTGGCTCACCTGTAATCACCAAAGATGGTGTAACGGTAGCAAAAGAAATTGAATTGAAAGATGCCCTTGAAAACATGGGTGCTCAAATGGTAAAAGAAGTTGCTTCTAAAACTGCAGATTTAGCAGGTGATGGTACAACAACAGCAACTGTTTTAGCGCAAGCTATTGTAACAGCAGGTATCAAGAACGTAGCTGCTGGTGCTAATCCAATGGATTTGAAACGCGGTATCGACAAAGCTGTTGCAGCAGTGATAGGTAACTTGAAAACACAATCGCAAACAGTTGGTGAAGACAACAATAAAATCAAACAAGTAGCATCCATCTCAGCCAATAATGATGAAGTGATCGGAACGTTGATCGCAGACGCGATGGCTAAAGTGGGTAAAGACGGTGTAATCACAGTAGAAGAAGCAAAAGGTACCGAGACTGAGGTGAAAACGGTAGATGGTATGCAGTTTGACCGTGGTTATTTATCCCCTTACTTTGTGACCAATGCAGACAAAATGGAAGCTGAGTTAGAGAATCCTTATATCTTGATTTACGATAAAAAGATCTCTTCCATGAAGGAATTGCTTCCTGTGTTGGAAAAACAAGTACAAACAGGAAAACCATTGTTGATCATTGCTGAAGATTTAGATGGAGAAGCATTAGCAACATTGGTTGTGAATAAAATCCGTGGTTCGTTGAAAGTAGTTGCTGTTAAAGCTCCAGGCTTTGGCGATCGTCGTAAAGCGATGCTAGAAGACATTGCCATTTTAACAGGTGGTACTGTAATTTCTGAAGAGAGAGGTTACAAACTAGAGAATGCAGATCTTTCTTACTTAGGTCAGGCAGAAAAAATTGTGGTTGATAAAGACAATACAACTGTAATTAATGGAGCCGGTAAATCAGATGATATCAAAGCGCGTGTTAATCAAATCAAAGCACAAATTGAAACTACAACGTCTGATTACGACAAAGAAAAATTACAAGAGCGTCTGGCTAAATTAGCTGGTGGTGTTGCTGTATTGTACGTAGGTGCTGCCACTGAAGTGGAAATGAAAGAGAAAAAAGATCGTGTAGATGATGCTTTACATGCAACGCGTGCTGCTGTTGAAGAAGGTATTGTTGCAGGTGGTGGTGTTGCGTTCATTCGTGCAATTGAGGCTTTGGATACTATAAAAGGTATAAACGAAGACGAAAACACAGGTATACAAATCGTGAAACGTGCGATCGAAGAGCCATTGCGTCAGATCTGCGAAAACGCAGGTATCGAAGGATCTATCGTGGTACAAAAAGTGAAAGAAGGAAAAGCTGACTTCGGTTACAATGCACGTACAGATGTATACGAAAATCTAATCAAAGCTGGTGTAATTGATCCAACTAAAGTAGGTCGTGTTGCATTGGAAAATGCTGCTTCTATTGCTGCCATGTTGTTAACTACAGAATGTGTGTTGGCAGATGATCCAGAGGATGAGAAAGCTGCAGGCCCAGGAATGCCTCCAATGGGCGGTGGCATGGGTGGAATGATGTAATCCATCGTTTTTTTCATTCAAAAGTAAAAGGCTTTCCTACTGTAGGAAGGCCTTTTGCTTTTAATCGATTTTGAGTTGATGATACCTATTTAATTACGACGAATCTGATCGAGGGCTGTCATGTTAAAATCTTTACGATTGATCGAGGGCTGTGTCACTTCAGGGGGCAGCATGGCTTCAATTGGTGCGCTGAATAAAACACATTGTTCGTGGATTTTCATCCCCTCGAAAATTTTGATTTTATCCTGTTCGTAATCTGCATAAGCGATTGAGTTGAGCTCTGTTGCATGTGGGTTTTTTCTCAATAGGTTTAGGCTGTATGAGCTTGTTACCTCGCCCATTACTTTGCGATATCCTCTCTCCCAAGCACTCCTATAAGCAATGGCATACATGGTATTGATAATGCCAGAACGTTGGTACTCGGGTAATACAGCTCCCATGTAGGCATGTGCGACCAGCCCTTTGGGCACATTTGTTTCGTTTATAAAAGGAGCCCATAAATCATCCAAAAATCTGAAAACACGAAGCAGCTTAGGATCGCTTAGCGTAGTAGGCTGAAAATCATTCGCCAAGTCTGTTGCTACAAGTGCCCCAATGACCTTCTCTGTTTTTTTATCGGCTGCTACCCAGCTTAACTGGTCCTGTAGGGCATGTGTGAGTAGCTGATGAATAAATGGCCTAAAATTTTCTTCCACCATTTGCAAATGAGTAGCTATTGGCTCATTTAACAAAAATGTTTTGCAAACACAATCCGTAGCATTGTCAAGATTAGCTGCAGATATTTTTGAATACGTTAATTCGTTGTCTAGGTGATGCATATCAGTTGTGGGTTTGATTTAGTGATGAAATCTTTTCTTTTAATATGTCGATAACAAGTTGCACATTCTCCAGGTGACTCCTAAACGAGAGGCAGGCCATCCTTAGATAAATATCTTCTCCTATGAGTGTGGATGACATAAATACCTTTCCGTCTGATTGTATTTCTTTAATTAATGTGCTATTAAACTCATTCGTCGATTCTATGTTTTGAGGAATATAGCGGAATGTGACGATGGAAAGCTCAGGTTTACAGGCAAGCTGCATTCCCGCTATTTTCTGAATTTCTGTGTAAAAGTATTGAGCTAATAAGAGTTTTTCTTCGAGCGCTGCTCTAAACGGTTTAATGCCGTAAAGTTTGATAGGGAGCCATAATTTAAGTCCTCGGAAATTTCTGGTGAGCTCGGGCGACAGATCTGCTGGTGAGACATGATTGGGATTGCTTTCATAGTCTCGCAAGTAGCTTGCATCATATGAAAAACTTTCTAATAGGTGGCTTATATCTTTCACCAGTACACAGCCCATCCCATAAGGTATAAACAAACTTTTGTGTGGATCTACAACGATGGAATCTACCTGGTGGAAATTTTTAAATAAATGCTTTCCTTTTTCTGTTAGGATAAAAAAGCCACCATAAGCAGCATCTACATGTACCCACATATTAAATTGATGTCCAATTTTCCCTATTTCGTCGATCGGATCCACAGACCCCAGATCTGTTGTCCCTGCAGTAGCAACCACCATCCAGGGCGTGAGACCTTCTCTCACATCATTTTCAATCAGGGTATTTAAATGTTGGGGATCCATTTTGAAGGCTTTATCCACCTGCACTGCCCGAATAAGTACCTGGTTTAAGCCAGCTATTTTTAATCCTTTTTGTATGCAATGATGACTATATGCAGTTAGATAGATGACCGTCTTTTTTAAATCTTTTGTCGTTAGTTTATGCTTATCTCGGGCAGCTATAATCGCTGTTAATGTGGCGATAGATCCTCCCGATGTGAATACGCCACCTGATTTCTCGGAATATCCAAAGAGGTTACAAAACCATCTGATCATCGAGTTTTCAAGTTCGACAATTGCAGGGGCACAGAAATAAACGGTCGGAAATCTGTTGGTGACCGATATAAGATAATCTGCTAGAGCTGATGCATAAATTCCTCCGGCAGGGATATATCCAAAATGGTTGGGAGATGCGGGATTAAGCCCACTTTTATTTAAGTGATTTTCTGTGATATCAATAAGGTGATCGATATCAGATGCATCCTCCACTGGTTGGAGTGCTTCTAAAAAAGAAGAATTGGACACTTCTTTACCAAAAAAAAAGACGTCTTCATGTCTTATTCCTGATAAAAACTGATCTACATATTTAAAAACAGATGATGATAGATTTTTAACCTCCTCAGGGCTGGGGTCTAAGGGCTGTGATAGGTGAGAATATTGTTTGATCGTGTTAATGATCGTTTGTTTATCGTAGATCGGAAGAGCG
>CALLKE010000075.1 GCA_938008555.1 uncultured Pedobacter sp. | reverse complement strand
ACCCTGCGCCGTCACCCTGCGCCGTCACCCTGCGCCGTCACCCTGCGCCGTCACCCTGCGCCGTCACCAGGCGCCGTCACCCTGCGCCGTCACCAGGCGCCGTCACCCTGCGCCGTCACCAGGCATCATAGGTTTTGGCTGTGACGTATAGGGGTTCTACAGCCGTGGCCTGGGCCTGGCCACTCAGGTCCCTCCCCGAAATTTTGAAAATTTTTGAAACTTTCATGTTACAAACCGAACAGTCTGACCCAAACTTTCATGTTACAGCCGAACAAATACTGACCAACCAACGCCACAACCCACGCCCAACCAGCGCCCCAACCAACGCCCCAACCAACGCCACAACCAGCGCCACAACCAGCGCCAAGTTACAAACCCCCACAAAAGAACTACAATCACGCGCATGCCCATACCAGATTCCATCTCCAAAGAAGACCTTGAAGCCTTTCTCAACAGAGAAATATCAAGTAAAGAACTTGCCAAGAGGACCGGCTACCACGAGGTTTCCCTGCGTAGGGCTATCAAGCGCCCACCAAAACCCCCTCAACCAAAGAATAAATCAGCCCTGATCGCTACCAGAAAAGCATTCCGAGCGACACTGGCACACTTGCCTGTAGCAGAAATACAACGCTTGGCCCACGTAAGCTTGTCTACCGCGAACCGAATTAAGAAGGCAAACAAATGAACACCGAGTGGCAGCTGGAAGACTTGTCTCTCCACCAAAAACCCCCACCACCCGTATTCGTACCCAGTACCACAGACCTCAAGGATTTAAACCTTGACAGGGAGCTACACGATACATACGTTGAGGCTAAGAGTTACCTAGAGAGCGTACTTAGCAACTCAGAATACCCACCCAACCAAGTAGCCCAAACTTTCAACACCATCAACGCGATCTTGAAAGAGATTACCAAGACGCAAACAGATGTCTACAACGCTGAGCGAATCAAGAAGCTAGAACTTGCCATGATTCACGCGTTAAAACTTGCACCCGTAGACATACAAGACGCCTTCTTTGCAGAATTTGAGCGGTTAAGCAATGAATGAAACACTAAATCGCATCCGTACAAGCGTAAGAAGCATCTACGGATTGGGGAACCTTGACGAGTGGATAAGCAAAAACACACGCTTGTCTGGGAAGCCGTACTCATTCACCGATTATGAGTACCAAATTCCAATCATCAAAGACGATGCCAAGAAGTCTATCATCGTTAAGCCCGCACAAGTAGGACTTTCAGAACTTGCCTACCGCTGGGCAGTAGCAAGTTGCTGCGTGGTTGAAGACTTTACCTGCATCTACATCTTCCCAACGACGACTGATGCTGAGCGAAATAACAAGACTCGTATTGACCCGATGATTGCGGAGTCCCCGGAGCTGCGCAGACTTGTTAGCACGAATATCAATAACTCGGAAATGAAGCAGTTCGGTCGCAACAGCTTCTTGATGTTTAGAGGTACGAAGTCAGCTACCGCCGCCCTGAGCACACCGGCTAATGCGCTTGTGCTCGATGAATTCGATAAGTGCGACATCGACGTAGCCACCACCTACGTCTCCCGCTTGCAGAACCGTCCACATAAGCTGCAAAAAGTGTTCTCTACCCCTACCATTAGCAAGTACGGTGTAGATAAAGAGGCCCAAACTGCTACAAGACTACTGCATTTCGCAACTTGTGTGCATTGTAACCACTCATTTCTACCCGATTATTTCGCACATGTGAAGGTTCCTGGGTGGAATAAACCGCTGGAAGAGATTACTAAAAGCAACTTGAACACTACGAATTGGCGCGGAGCCACCTTGTTTTGCCCCAAGTGTGGGCTTGATCCGCAGCTTCACCACACTAGAATGCAGTTTGTGGCGGAGAATTCTAGCGAAAATCACGATGCAAATGCTTGGTATGTGTCTCCTTTTAGTGCGCATAACATCATAAAGCCTAGTTATTTGGTGCAAGTTAGCACACAATATAGCAAGTATAGTGAGTTTAAGAATCAATCTCTGGGTATAGTAGCGGAAGATAAGAACGAAGCTATTACAGAGGATGACATAGACCAAGCGCAGCGCTTCCACGACCTCAGTAGCAGCGAGTTTCATGTGATGGGCAGCGACATGGGGTTGACCTGTCACACTTGTATTGGGCGGATTGCTACGGATGGGACTTTTGTTATCGTGCATAGGGAGAAGATTCACTACACCGCGTTTGAGAAGCGTTCGGCAGAACTTGCTGCGCGTTACCGCGTGGTGCTGCATGTGATGGATAGCCAACCTTATACAGACCTTGTGACGCGGATTTGCAAGGCGCGCCCCCACAACTGGGGAGCCATGTTCGTGACCTCGAAGTCACCTCAGATGTTCAGCTTGAAGTCGCAGGATGAGGATGAGAAGGAAGGGAAGATGGACTTGAGACTTGTAAAGGTTAACCGAACGGCTGCGCTAGACGCCTTGCTTGGAGTCATTAAGGCCGGGACTTGGGGGATTCAAAAGTCAGAGCACGATGGAGAATACAAGGCGCAGATGTTGAGCCTTAAGCGCGTCCAGAAGTTTACGAAGGACGGGGAGTTAACTTATGTTTGGGAGAAGACTGGGGATGAGAACGATCACTTCCACTTTGCAACCTTGTACTTGTATATCGCCACTCAAATGCGAGGCATGGTGGGTGGGATTAGTAGCGTGAGTGCTGCGATTCCGTTGGTGTTTCGATTTAAGCCGGGAATCTGAGATACAAAAGGCCAGTTTGAACTGGCCTTTTTCTTACCTGCAATTTACCATTCGCGCATAGCGCGAGCGGCGACACCATAATTCTAGGATACCCCATGTTTGAATTCATTACTGATAGGTTCAAAGCCAAAGTAGAAAGTCCCAACGTACAGGCGGGGCCGGGGAGCTTGCCGCCTGTGCAATTACCGAAGCCGCCCAAGGGGCAATCTACAATCCCTAGCTTTAAGACGCAGGTGGGGCGGGCGACGAGCGCCCTAGCACAAGGCGACCGCAGGTTAGCTAATACGGACGTTACGACTTACCGCACGGGGGCGAATACCCGTGCGGTGCTGCGTGACATGGCGGGTTCGTCCCCAGACCTGTCATCTACCTTAAACGCATATAACCGGGTTGGTATCCCTAGCCGATATACCGTCATTGCGCGGGATATGGATGGTGCGATAAACCGGGAATCCACGAAGATTGCCCAAGAGTTGCTTCGCCGCCTTTGCTTTCTAGGCGACCCCAGCTTAGGTTGGAACCCTACGACTGATATTCAATCGCTATCCGAAAGCCTTGCCAGGGAGTTGGTACTTTATGGGGCGATGGGGTTAGAACTTGTCTTGGATAAGAGTAGGACGCCTGCTTATCTGCAACCTGTTAGTGTTACCAAGCTTCAGTGGAAAGAGGAGGACGGCGGAGTTTACCCTGTTCAGGTGGTCGCTGGGAATGAGGTCAGCTTAGACATCCCTACGTTCTTCTACTTAAGCGTAGACCAGGACTTGCTGACGGCTTATTCGGATAGCATGGTGGAGAGTTCTATTCAGGCTATCTTGGCTGATGGTTATTTTCTTAACTCACTTCGCCAATCTATGCAGCGCGTGATTCAACCGCGCCTGATTGCTACGCTGATTGAGGAGAAAGTTAAGGAGGGGATTCCCCCGGAAATTGTGAATGACCCCGAGAAGTTGGGTGCGTTCTATACGAATTTAATCGGGCAGCTTACAACACAGCTTACGGACCTGCAGCCGGAGGAAGCGCTTGTTAGCTTCGATAACGTAGAGTACAGGATGCTGTCGCCGGATTCTTCCGGTGGGCGAGTGGGCGAGACGCTTGCTGCTGTGCAGAAGTTGATCGAATCAAAACTTGCTGCAGGTAGCAAGACGATGCCTTCCGTCCTTGGACGGGATACTGGGGCGAGTGCTGCGACGACTTCGACGATGCTGTTTATGAAGAACGCGGATGTCGTGCGCCGCAAGTTGAATGCGATTTATAGTCGCGCTTTGACGGTGGCGGTACGCCTGCTCGCACAGGATGTATTCGTAGAATTTACCTACGAGGAACTTGACCTGCGCCCGGACGGGGAACTGGAAGCGTACAAGGCGATGAAGCAGAGCCGCACGCTGGAGATCG
>CALLKE010000074.1 GCA_938008555.1 uncultured Pedobacter sp. | reverse complement strand
TCACGTGTTCCGCGGTGAAGAATGGTTGCCTTCTGCACCGAAACACCAGCTCCTTTACCAATATTTTGGCTGGGAAATGCCTGTACTGGGTCATATGCCTTTGCTACGTAACCCAGACAAGTCAAAATTGTCAAAACGTAAAAATCCAACATCAATCACGTACTATAAAAACATTGGTGTCTTGCCAGAAGCCCTATTGAACTATTTAGGTCGTATGGGCTGGTCAATGCCAGATGAGCGTGAGGTGTTCACCTTGGGGGAAATGGTGGAAAACTTTGATGTACAGCGTGTTTCACTAGGTGGTCCAATCTTTGATGTTGAAAAACTTAATTGGCTAAACGGTCAATGGATCAAAGGCTTAAGCCCAGCTGAACTATTAGATACACTACTGGCATGGAAATCTGACCGCAAGATGCTCGAAGACATCGCAGCAGCGATTCAACCGCGGATCAACTTACTTTCAGAAGCCGTAAACTGGTCTGCGCACTACTTTAATCAGTTCCCCGCACTGAGCAAAGAACAGTTTGAAAGCAAAAAGTTGACCGAAGAGCAAGTTCGTCAGAGCCTTCAATTTGCGATTTGGCGCTTAGAAAGCATGTTTACGTGGAACAATGATACAGTAAGCCAAACATTGATGGACTTAGCCACCCAGATGGAGATTAAGCTGCGTGACTTTATGCCAGCGTTCTTTATTGCGATTGCAGGTTCAACTGCTTCAACCCCTGTGATGCAAACCATGGTTACCATCGGCCCTGACTTAACCTTCGCGCGCTTACGTCATGCACTTGAAATTGTAGGCGGTCCAAGCAAAAAAGAAGCAAAAGTATGGGAAAAACTAAATGAAAGCTTAAAATTGCCGAAAAATGATGCAGTTGATAACGCTTAATTGATTTTTTAGTTGACGCATGAACGTTATATCCCTAATATAGCGCTCACACAGAGAGACGGTGTTAACCACTCAACGTGATGCCTCAATAAGTCCCTATCGTCTAGAGGCCTAGGACATCGCCCTTTCACGGCGGTAACCGGGGTTCGAATCCCCGTAGGGACGCCATATTTAAGATGGCAACATCTGATAAAAAACCCAAGCATAATGACTTGGGTTTTTTATTGCCTGAAATTTCTTAGCCATCCATTCCAACGCTTTTTTTGGCTTTCTGCACTAATCCGATTAGAATACAACATAGATTAGAATTTCGGAGTCGTCATGCAATACCGCTGTCCTCAATGCCAAAGTCCAAAAATTATGCCTGTTGCTCAAGCAGGCGCTCCAGCAGCACGTCCAGTTGTGCCTAAAAGTTTAGTTTTTCTAATCCCTGCTATCTTTGTGTTATTACTTCTGGTGTTAATTAGCATTGCAATGTGGATCTTTGGGGATGGTGCAGGCTCAACACTTCAAATTGCAACGGTTGTCGTGTTTATCGTATGTGTAGTTGCGGGTTTCTTGTTTTACCGAGATCTTCCAGATTTTAAAATTTCGATGCAAGGCTTTATGCAATCCCAAAAAAAATGGAAATGCCGCGAATGCGACCATGAGTGGGAAATTTAAATCCCCTCTTAATATCAGCAGATCAAGGAGAGGCCAAGCTCTCCTTTTTCTTCAGGCAAATTATAAATAATAATTATTATCAAATGGTATTTTTTCTCGATATAATCAATCCACTTTTTGATTATATTCGGAACTTTATTGCCATGAGAAATATGCTCTTTTGTGCGCTTGCTCTAAGCACTGCGACTCAAGCCCATGAACCCTATGTCGCACCCTTAGCCTATCTCACAGAGAATACCCAAGTTCCTGTTCTCAGTGCTTATGCAGAACAAGCTTTTCATCCTGAATACGCTTTAAAAGATACATCCTTCACTGTTTTTCAGCCCAACCAAACTCAAAGTACCGTTCAACCCGTAAAAAATTTAGACTCAGCAGCAACGTTTGATCTCAAACTTCCTGAAAAGGGTACCTATACCATTTTCGCAAAGACTTCGTATCCAATTGATTACGTACAGCACAATCGTCAGTGGAAAATTTTTGCCGATGTAGCAGCAGACAAAGTTCCTGCTCTGAGTGAGCGTGACTATGTCATTCCAAGTGACTTTAAAGGTAAAGTGCCAAGCAAGGTCTCTACGGTTCGTGAATGGAGCATTCAAAGCTATGTCAGCAAGGACAGCACCTCACCTGTCGCTATAACACCAGCCCCAATTCAAGTCAGCTTTAAAACCCATCCCAACCAAATCAATGTACAACAACCTGTACAACTGCAAATTACGCAAGCAGGCAAAGCTCTTGCGCATGCAGAGCTTATGGTTCGCGCTCAAGGTGAGCTTGAACAGCAAGCAAAAAGCACACCTGTTGATGCACAAGGCAATGCCACGCTCACTTTTGAACAAGCTGGACAATACTTGATTGAAGTGAGCGAAAAGGTCGATGCCAAAGCAAAACCTAAAAATCAGTATTACAGCATTATCAGCTTACAAGTGAATGCCTCTAAAACTCCTTAGAAAACAATTAACAAACATAAAAAAACCAGCCCGAAGGCTGGTTTTTTTATTGGCTAACGACAGTATTAACCGCCAATTTTCTTGTATTTAGTACGTTTTTGTACAGCATCTTCACCTAAACGAGCCAAGCGGTATGCTTCATACTCGGCATAGTTGCCTTCATAAAACTCAGGCTGTTCGTTCTCAAACGACAAGATATGCGTTGCAATACGGTCAAGGAACCAACGGTCATGCGATACCACCATTACCGTGCCTGGGAATACAAGAATTGCATCCTCAAGTGCACGTAAAGTTTCGATATCCAAATCGTTCGATGGCTCATCCAGTAAGATGACATTAGCGCCCATTTGCAGGATTTTCGCCAGTTGTAAACGGTTACGCTCACCACCTGACAATTCACCTACACGTTTTTGCTGATCTTGGCCTTTAAAGTTAAAACGGCCAATATAAGCACGTGATGCAATTTCGTATTCGCCAATTCTTAGGATATCCAAACCGCCAGAAACTTCTTCCCAAACGGTTTTGTTGTTATCCAAAGTATCACGGATCTGACCCACATAAGCGACTTTAACCGACTCACCTAGTGTCACCGTACCTGTATCAGGCTGTTGTTCACCCGTCATCATACGGAATAGTGTGGTTTTACCTGCACCGTTTGGTCCCACAATACCCACAATTGCTGTAGGTGGTACGGTAAAGCTTAAGTTTTCGTAGAGTACGCGACCATCAAATGATTTACTGATGCCTTCGACTTCAACCACTTTATTGCCTAGACGCGGACCAGGTGGAATATAGATTTCAGACGTTTCATTACGCTGTTGGAACTCACGTGAGTTAAGTTCTTCAAAACGCTCCATACGTGCTTTGTTTTTCTTTTGTTGACCTTTAGCATTTGAACGAACCCATTCCAGCTCTTTTTTCAATGCTTTAGCAAAAGATTCTTCTTGCTTCTGTTCTTGCTCTAAACGTGCATTCTTTTGCTCTAACCAAGCAGAATAGTTGCCTTGATATGGAATGCCCATACCGCGGTCAAGCTCAAGAATCCATTCAGCGACGTTATCCAAGAAATAACGATCGTGCGTAATCGCCACAATCGTGCCCGCGAAATCTTTCAAGAAACGCTCTAACCAAGATACAGACTCTGCATCCAAGTGGTTCGTCGGTTCGTCTAGAAGCAACATGTCTGGCTTAGATAAAAGCAAACGACATAATGCAACACGACGACGCTCACCACCTGATAGTAAAGTTACGTCTGCATCCCAAGCTGGAAGGTTCAATGCTGCAGCAGCTTGATCCATTTGGTTACTCAGGTTATGTGCATCCCATGAGTGAATAATCGCTTCTAATTTTTCTTGCTCTTTTGCCAATTTGTCAAAGTCTGCGTCTTCAGCCGCATATTCAGCAAATACTTCATCCAAGCGTGCCAAAGCATCTAATGGTTCACGTAAACCATCTTCAACGTTACCGCGAACATCTTTATTTGGATCGAGTGGTGGTTCTTGCTCTAAATAGCCGATTTTGATACCCGGTTGCGCACGAGCTTCACCAGAGAAATCTTTGTCTACGCCAGCCATAATACGAAGCAAGGTCGATTTACCTGCACCGTTTAAACCAAGCACACCAATTTTTGCACCCGGGAAAAATGACAAAGAGATGTCTTTCAAGATTTCGCGCTTAGGCGGAACCATCTTAGACACTCGGTTCATCGTATAAATATATTGGGCCACGCAGGACTCCTCAATAGAAAACCAAAAAATCGCAAAACAGCGAAAAATATTTTGGGGCATTATACGATGAATGCGCTGAAAAAATAAGGCATTAAACCGATCTTCAATGCAATGTTACAACTTTCAGTTCGAGTGTTTTTTAAACGCTTGTTTTCAGCAGTTTTTATATGCTTACCAAGTTAAAACTTACACTTCATTATGAAAATTTTAGATAAACATTCATATTTTTTTGCAATTTCACTTATATTCATTAATGGTAGACTGTGTAATATTTAACTCACGCAGATGAAGTCACATGACCTATAAAGACGAAACTTTGGCTATCCATGCTGGTTATAGCCCTGAGGCCACCACTAAAGCTGTGGCTGTGCCGATTTACCAAACGACCTCGTATGCCTTTGATAATACGCAACACGGCGCTGACCTATTTGACCTGAAAGTCCAAGGCAATATTTATACCCGTATTATGAATCCAACCACTGCGGTGCTCGAACAGCGTTTAGCTGCACTCGAGGGAGGTATTGGAGCTTTGGCTTTGGCTTCGGGCATGGCTGCCATTACTTATGCTATTCAAACCATTGCTGAAGCAGGTGACAACATTGCTTCAGTATCGACCTTGTACGGTGGCACTTATAACCTGTTTGCCCACACTCTGCCGAAACAAGGCATTGAGGTACGCTTCTTTGATTATCAAGATCCAGAAGCCCTACGTGGTTTAATTGATGAAAAAACCAAGTTGGTGTTTGTTGAATCCATTGGTAATCCACTGGGCAATATTATCGACCTAGAAGCAATTGCCAAAATCGCCCACGAATATGGAGTACCTGTAGTGGTCGATAATACGGTTGCAAGCCCTGCTTTGCTTAAACCGTTTGAATATGGTGCTGACATCGTGATTCACTCGCTCACTAAATATATTGGTGGACATTCAGATATTTTGATGGGTGTGGCGACTGCGAATGCAGAGAGTCTGGAACAGTTGACAAAGACAGGACATTTTTTTGGTGAAACAACCAGTCCTGATGATATTTATTTGGCATTGCGAGGTTTGCGTAGTTTAGCTGTTCGTATCAAACAACATCATGAAAGTGCATTAGTTGTTGCTAAATTCCTTTCAAATCA
>CALLKE010000073.1 GCA_938008555.1 uncultured Pedobacter sp. | reverse complement strand
GTGACCAGTACGTTGGTTGTGATTGGCAAGAGTACGCCTACGCTGAGCTTAGGGGTGAGCAATGCGATGAATGTAGGCTTGACACAAACAGCGATCACAGGTACGAGTGCAGATGTGAGCAGTGGTGGACAGGTGATTTATAGCATCACGGGTAGCGGCAGTGCGACGATCAATGCATCAACTGGTTTGCTTACTGCTCTTGGTTCAGGAGCAATTACGCTGACGATGAGTTCTGCGGGCGATACGAATTACAATGGCTCGTCTACGAGTACCTTGATCGTGATTGGCAAGGGTACGGCTACGCTGATGTTTAATCCACAACCAACGTCGATGGCTGTAGGCGCTAGCCAAACCGTATCGGCTACCTCTACGACGAGCTTGGTTGATTCTGGTGGAGGCATTAGTTATACATTGGGTGTGGGCAGTGGTTCGGCTACGATTAATTCGGTTACGGGTTTGGTAACGGCCCGTGGTTCAGGCACGCTGACGATCATTGCTACATTGTTAGGGAATGGGAACTACAACAGTTCCTCTACGAGTACCTTGATAACGATTGGTAAGAGCACACCCACATTGCTATTTAATTCGTTGTCAACGGTGATGTCATTAAATAGCAGTCAGGTTGTATCAGCTACTGCCACGACGAGTTTGGTTGATAATGGCGGCGGTATCCTTTATAGTTTGGTAGGGGGCAGTGGTACGGGTACAGTTAATTCGAGCACGGGTCAGCTGACTGCTACTGGAGCGGGCACTGTGACGTTGATAGCGACTTTGTCTGGCAATAGCAATTATTATGGTTCGAGCACGAGTACGTTGATCACCATCAGTGTAGGCGACCAAGTGCTGAGTTTTCAGTCTTCAAGCGGCAGCTTTAGCACCAGTGTTGGAAGTAGTGTGGGTATAACGACCACCAGTACAGCTGGCACGCAAGGCGGGTCAATTAGTTATAGCATTGTAGGGATGGGTTCAGGCAGCGGCACGATCACTCCGACATCGGGTTATGCGACCCTATTTAGTGGCGTTAGTGTGGGCCAGGTTACGCTGACGGCCAGTACAGTGGGCAATGGGAATTATACAGCGTCGAGTACCAGTACGTTGATTACGGTTAATTTAGGGAGTCAGAGTTTGACGATCAATCCCCCGCTGAGTGTTGCAGTAGGGGGTAGCATCGCTATATCGACGACCCGTTCGATATCGTCGTCTTTGGGGGGTAATCTATCCTATACTTTGACATCGGGTTCGGGCTCCGGTACGATCGATTCGGTTTTAGGGATGCTGACAGGTACTCAGGTAGGGACCGTTATCGTGACGGTTACAGCCTTGGGCAATGCGAGCTATTATTCACCGGTATCGGTTAGCCGGACGATTAGCATTACGATTGGCACTCAAAGTTTAACGATCAATAACAATCAGCCGATCAACCTAGGAGTAGGTGCGATGCTGTCGGTATCCTCTACGATTGCCCGTTCGGTATCGTCTGGCTTGGGCGGCAGTTTGTCTTATACGTTGGGATCAGGCTCGAGCTCAGCGACGTTGAATGTCTCGAGTGGTATCTTGACGGGTGTTCATATCGGAAGTATGAGTATGACGGTCACGGCTCTGGGGAATACGAATTACTATTCACCGATATCGAGTACGATCTTGGTTCAGATAGGTCAGGGCACGCAGACGCTGCAAGTGTTATCGAGTGGAACGATGGTGATTGGCAGCTCGCTGAGCTCGAGTGTAACGCGGACGAATGTAGATGGTGTTTCGTTGTTATCAGGATCAGGTGGAGGCTTAAGTTATTCGATCAGTAGCTTGTCAGGCGGAGGTTCAGCGACGGTTAATAGTAGCGGTTTGATTCATGCGCTGAGTACAGGCTTTGTGACCTTGAATGTATTTGCTGCGGGAGATGCAGACTATTTGCCGAGTCAGACGAGCCAGTCGATCGCGATTTTTTACGCACCCGGAGGTGTAGGCATAGGAAGTCAGGACATGGAGTTGTGGTTGCGAGCTGACAATGGGGTGAGTACGGTAGGGAATCAAGTATCGGAGTGGGATGATCAATCCCAGAGTATCTCGGTAACATCGAATCAGGCTCAGACTAGCCCATCTTCGGCAATAGTTCAGAGCAATCAGTTGAACTATAATCCAGTATTAAGTTTTAACAGTTCGAGTGGCTTAAGTGGGTCGAGTAATTTTAGTTTTTCAAGTAGTAATACGTTAGTGGCCGTTGGTAGGAGTTCCAATATTGGAAGTTCGGCACTTGTATCCTCGAGCAATGCATCCTCCGATCCGGGTCCGGGTCTAGCTAGCAGTGGTGTCAATAGCTTTGGCTTGGACGGAAGTAGCAGCAATATCGGCGGTGCTCAGAGTATGAGCTTGCCTAGCATCTTAATAGGGACGTACACGAGTAACAATCAGAATAGTGGATTTACGTATTTGAATGGTGTTTCAGCAACCGCTTCTGGTACGGGCTCGATTACGGGAAGTACTGTGTTTAATTTTTTGGTAGGGGGTGGTTCTTATACGGGTGATATTGGCGAGGTAGTGTACTACAATCGCGGAATATCTGCTCAAGAGCGTGCGCAGGTTCAGAGTTATCTGGGAATAAAATATGGGATATCGTTAGACCCAGCTAGTCAGCCAAACTATTATGCGAGTGATGGAACACCGATTTGGACAGGGGCATCGAACACAGGCTATAGTAATACCGTATTTGGTATCGGGGGTGATTCGACTAGTGGCTTGAACCAGCGTCAGTCTCGGAGTAGTTTAGGGAGAGATATCTTGACGCTGAGTTTAAGTTCGACGGCTTCGTCCAATGTGCTGAATGGAGGAGATTTTGGAGGAGATAAGCGATTTCTATTGGTGGGGAATAATGGAGCTTTGACGAGTTCGATTACCACGAGTGGCTTGCCACTAAATTCGGGCACTGGTACGCCGATGCGTATGATGTTATCCAGAGTATGGCAGGCACAGAACACGAATGGAGTAGGGGCATTGGAGTTGGATTTTGATTTGACGGGTGCATTTTCAAGTACGATTGGCTATTTGCCATCGGATTTATGTTTGTTGATCGATCATGGTACGGGGAGTTTCACTGGGACGGTAGTGAGTGGTGGAGGATTGAGTGCAAGTATGGTATCGGGCAATACGTATAGTTTTTCGAATATCAGCTTGAGTAGTGGGGATCGATTTACGGTAGGTTTAGTGAAGAAGGCACAGGTTTTAGCCTTTTCTAATGGGCCTTATGCATTAACAGTGGATCAAACCTCCGCTATTACGGCGAGCAATAGTGCCATCGTTGGTAGTGCATCTATCGTGTATAGTGCTGTTTCGGGGGGAGGTTCAGTGACACTGAATTCGAGTACAGGAGAATTAACAGCTACAGGTGCAGGAGCGATCACCTTGATTGCTCAAGTGTCAGCTAACAGTGATTATGCAGGAGCGATTACCAGTACGCTGGTTACTATAGGAAGGAGTACGCCGAGCTTGAGTATTGCTGCCTTAAGCATGACGGTTGGTAGCATTGCAAGTGCAGTAACCAGCACGACAGCGGGGACACTTGGGGGTAGTATAAATAAGGGAGGCTCGGTGACCTATAGTCTGCTAACAGGCTCTGGTATTTCGGCGACAGTGAATTCGATGACTGGTCAAATCACGGCCAGTCAGGCAGGAGTTGTGACGCTAGTAGCTCAGTCATTAGGCGATACGGATTATTATTCAGCGATGACCAGTACGTTGATTACGATCGGTCGCAGTACCCCTGGTTTATCCTTGACGAGTACGAGCGCTTCGAGCAATGTGAATGTGGGTGGTACTTTGAGTATGAGCTCGACCAGTATTCCTCCTTTACCAGGCGGTACGGTTGCCAGTGTAGGTTCAGTGACCTTTAGTGTGACAGGTATAGGCTCAGGCAGCGCGACGATCGACGCGGTGAGTGGCTTGCTGACGGCTTTGGCCTCAGGTCAGGTGCTAGTGAGTGGTATTCAAGGTGGTGATGTGAACTATTATCAATCAACGCCTGGCAGTTTAACCATCACGATAGGTTCAGGTCCGCAGACGCTTACATTTGGCTCGTCGAGTTATAGTTTGTTAGTAGAGCAAGTATCTACGCTCACGGCTAGCAATAGTGTTAGTGGAGGAGGAACCATCACCTACAGTGTGAGTAGTGTGGGTAGTGGCTCAGCGACGGTGAACCCCAGTACAGGCCAGTTGACTGCTACCGGATCAGGTACAGTTACGCTGACTGCTCAAGCAGCTTCCAACTCGAATTATACCTCGGCGCAGACCAGCACGTTGTTGGTGATTGGTCGTAGTACGCCTGTTTTACAGATCAGTTTTCCAAGTGTGATGAATGTGGGAGATATCACCACAGCGATCACGCATAATCTGGCTCAATACAGTAGTGGGGGCTCAGTGAGCTTCAGCATCAGTGTAGGCTCTGGTATTTCGGCGACGGTAAATCCTGGTACGGGTTCGATTACCGCAACGCGTGCTGGAGTTGTGACGTTGGTGGCACAATCATCAGGAGACACGAATTACAATTCAGCGCTCACCAGTACGTTGATTACGATCGGTCGCAGTACCCCTGGTTTATCCTTGACGAGCACGATAGCTTCCAGCAATGTGAATGTGGGTGGTACTTTGAGTATGAGCTCGACCAGTATTCCTCCTTTACCAGGCGGTACGGTTGCCAGTGTAGGTTCAGTGACCTTTAGTGTGACAGGTATAGGCTCAGGCAGCGCGACGATCGACGCGGTGAGTGGCTTGCTGACGGCTTTGGCCTCAGGTCAGGTGCTAGTGAGTGGTGTTCAGGGTGGTGATGTGAACTATAATCAATCAACGCCTGGCAGTTTAACCATCACGATAGGCTCGGGTCCGCAGACATTGGCATTGACTTCGAGTACGGGTAGCTATGTGACTGCAGTAGATGGTAGTTTGACAGTGACAGCCAGTAGCAATGTGATGAGTGGAGGTTCTATCACTTATAGTGTTGCGAGTATCGGTTCAGGTTCAGCGACAGTGGATGCTACTAATGGTGTGCTATTTGCTGTTAATGTAGGTAGTGTGGTATTAACGGCTTCTACCGCTGGTAATGCAAACTATATGGGCGCTTCTATATCGCAGACAATTACGATTAATAAAGGATCTCAAACCTTAACGATCAGCCCCAGCACGAGCACGATGTTAGCAGGTAGTACATTGGGCCTTATTGCGACTACGAGTGCCACAGGGGGGCGAGGAGGTTTAATAAGTTATACGATTATCAATGGTACAGGATCGGCTACCGTTACTAGTGGGGGTGTTATTACGGCTATTAGTGCCGGCACAGTGACCTTTAGAGCCTCTGCGTTAGGGGATTCAGATTATACCTCTGCTAGTTCGAGCCGTGTGATTACGATTAGTAAGGGTCCGCAGACGCTTACGATGAGTTCAATAAGTACGACCGTAGTTGGTGGGACGATTGCATTGAGCTATACCACGAGTGCAAGTGCGAGCAGTGGAGGGTTAGTTACCTATAGTGTGTTGTCAGGAAGTGGTTCGGCTACAATAGATTCGTCAAGTGGTATTCTGAGGGGTATTGGTGCAGGCAGTATACAACTAGAGGCGAGCACGGTGGGAGACACGAATTACACTGGAGCGAGTGTAATTCAGACAATCACGATCGGTCGAGGGACTCCTATCTTATCGTTGCTTCCTTTGCCACCAGTGATCATGAATGTGGGAGGTAGTTTAACAGTGACAGGAGTCAGTGGTGCTGGTTTTTCAGGGGGCTTAAGCAGCACAGGAGTGATCAGTTATAGCATTATCAGTGGCGGTAGTTTGGGCACGATTAATGCGATTACAGGCTTGGTTAGAGCGATGACAGCAGGAACGATTGTAGTGGAGGCGAGTCAGTCTAGCGATGCGAATTATTATTCACCAGTTCCAGCGAGTTTGACTATTAGTATTTTGCAGGGTTCACAAGAGTTGGAGATCACGAGTGCGAATATGATGTCACTGAATGGTAGTTTGACGGCGAGTGCGAGCAGTACCGCATTAGATGGAGGAGGCGTTATTACGTATAGTATCACGTCATTGGGGGGGATAGCGACGATAGATCCTTTTAGTCATGTGATTAGTGCTACTCAGGGAGGTCAGGTTGTTTTGACGGCGAGCTCGAGTGGAGATGTGAACTATCTTCCAGCGAGCACGAGCCAGACTATTACGATAGTGAGTTTGAGTTTGAGTAGCAGTACGAGCAGTTTGTTAGAGGGTAGTAATGGTAGTCTGTTATTAAGCTTGAGTCCAGTGGGTATCACCTTGCCTTCTGATGTGATTTTTAGTTTGGCTGGAAGTGTAGCTGATCCTCATCATTATAGTCTTCCTTCGAGTGTTGTCTTGCAAGCGGGTCAAAGTAGTGTATCGATTCCAGTTCAGGCATTGTTGGATCAGGTGTTGTATAATGGAGATGAGCTGTTAGTTACAGCCACAACGGCTAATCTAAATTCGGTGAGTGGTAGTTTGTCGATTGTTGACGGGACGTCATTAGATGCGAAGAATCTAGTGATTACGATCGGTAATGGTACGATTTATTCCAGTGGTAGTGTTGAGTTGAGTGCGAGTTTACCTTCAGGAGTAACGAGTAAGCGACCTATTGATGTGCATCTAGTTGTAGATGCATCGAGTCAATTGAGTTTATTGGGAGGTTCGTTAGTAGTACCTCCGAGTGTGACGATTCCAGTAGACAGTAATGCTGTATCATTTAATGTGAGTGCATCGAATAAAGGAGGGGGTGTGGCTTCAGTTTACTTGGATGGCAGTAGTGTTAGTTTCACGATTACTCAGGGAGAGGTTTCGGTTTTGGATAAGGAGCTAGCGGTAGGGTCAGTGTTGTCGAATAATGGAGATGGAGTAAATGATTGTTGGTACATCGGTCATGTTGAGAAATACCCGTTGAACACGGTTAGTTTATTTGACCGGAATGGTATTCTGGTATGGCATAGCAGAGGATATAATAATGGCAGTATAGCGTGCTGTGGAGTAAGCAATCGACGACACTCATATGTTCTTCCATCGGGTCCTTATTACTATGTGATTGAGTTTTTAGGTAAC